>JAKZSU010000153.1:0-24550 GCA_047517485.1 Alphaproteobacteria bacterium | reverse complement strand
TGGCTCAACCGCTGCCGCCGACTGGCCAAGGACTGGGAGAACCTCAACCGCAACGCGCTCGCCTTCATCAAGCTCGCGTCCATTCGACTCATGCTCCGAAAACTCTGTAATCCTACATAAAGTCTCCGGACGGACTCTGAGTGCGACGACAAAATACCCCCATCGAAGACACCGCCACGAGTTCGGTGATGCCTCTTGGGAACAAACTTTGAAACGTGCGCTTTTGCGCATCAGTTCCATCCCTGCGAATTTACTCCCGCGATAGCCAGTTCACGGCGGTATGTCTGAACACCGCCGCTCTTAATTGGCGATCGTGCTGTCTTCGAAAGAAGATATTACCCGCATAACGTGTCTGGAATATGGCAGAAGTACAGGCGGGATGTGACGCAAGCTCCCGCCGCCCCCCTCACCCGAACGTCATGATCACCTGGTCGACGGCGAGGCTGTCGCCGGTGGCGACGTTGATCGCCTCGACGGTGGCGTCGCGTTCGGCGCGCAGTACGTTTTCCATTTTCATCGCGTCGATGACACAGAGTTCCTCGCCGGCCTTGACCGTGGCGCCGGGATCGACGGCGAGGGAGACGACGAGGCCGGGCATCGGCGAGAGCAGGAATTTGGAGAGGTCGGGCGGGTCTTTGCGCGGCATCCGCGCGGCGAGTTCCGCGGCGCGGGCGGAGCGCACCAGGACGTCGATCGCGGCGCCGCCGTGGGTGAGCCGCCACGCCTCGCGGTGGCTGCGTTCGACCTGGACCGCGATGGCTCGGCCGTCGATTTGGCCGCGAAACACCGCGTCGCCGGGGCACCAGCGCTCGGCGCGGACCGCGATGGTCCTGCCGTTGTCGGCGATGTCGTAGCCGTTCTCGACCGGGGTCATTTCGACCCAGGTCTCGGCGTCGCCGAGCGCCACCATGAAGGCGTGGCCGGCCTGGTGACGGCCGCCGTCGGTGCGCCCGGATATGTTGGCGCCGCGTTCGGCGGCGCGCATGTGGACGAAGGCGGCGACCGCAATCAGCGCGTCGCGGGCGCCTGGGGGCACGGTCGCGGGGTCGTAGCCGTCGCCATATTCCTCGGCGATGAAATCGGTGGTCAGGGTGCCGGCGCGGAAACGCTGGTTGGCGGCGACCGAAGCGAGGAACGCCACATTGTGCGAGACCCCGCGGATGGCGAACTCGTCGAGCGCGTGGCCGAGCCGGTCGATCGCCTGATCGCGGTTCTCGCCATGGGCGATCAGCTTGGCGATCATCGGGTCGTAGAACATGCTGATTTCGTCGCCCTCGGCAACCCCGGTGTCGACGCGGACGTGGTCGTTGTCCTTGGGCGCGGCGTATCCGGTAAGGCGGCCGATCGAGGGCAGGAAACCGCGCGCGGGGTCCTCGGCGTAGATCCGCGCCTCGACCGCCCAGCCGTCGAGCGCGACGTCGGCTTGTTTGAGCGCCAGTTTTTCGTTGGCGGCGATGCGGATCATCTGCTCGACGAGATCGATGCCGGTGATCATCTCGGTCACCGGATGCTCGACCTGGAGGCGGGTGTTCATTTCGAGGAAGTAGAAGCTCTTGTCGGCGGCGGCGACGAATTCGACGGTGCCGGCGGAGCGATAGTCGACCGCCTTGGCCAACGCCAGCGCCTGTTCGCCCATGGCGCGGCGCATGGCGGGCTCGACGAACGGGCTCGGCGCCTCCTCGATCACTTTTTGGTGGCGGCGTTGGATCGAGCATTCGCGTTCGTTGAGGTACACCGCGTTGCCGTGCGCGTCAGCGAGCACCTGGATCTCGATGTGGCGCGGCTGCTCGATATATTTTTCGATCAGGATGCGGTCGTCGCCGAAGGCGCTGCGCGCCTCGCTTTGGGCCGAAGTGAATCCATCGGCGACCTGGTCGGCTGCACGCGCGATCCGCATGCCCTTGCCGCCGCCGCCCGCCGACGCCTTGATCATCACCGGATAGCCGATGCGGTCGGCGACGGCTCGCGCCTCGTCGGCATCGGCGACCTCGCCGAGATGGCCGGGAATGGTGCTGACCCCGGCGGCGTTGGCGAGCTTTTTCGATTCGATCTTGTCGCCCATCGCGGCGATCGCCGACGGGGTCGGGCCGATAAACGCGACGCCGGCGTCCTCGACCGCACGGGCGAAGTCGGCGTTCTCGGCGAGGAAGCCGAAGCCGGGATGAACCGCGTCGGCACCGGTTGCCTTGATCGCATCGAGGAGCCGCGTCGCCACGAGGTAACTCTCGGCGGATGGGGCCGGGCCGATCGCCACCGCCTCGTCCGCCATGGTCACGTGAAGCGCGCCGGCGTCGGCCTCGGAATAGACCGCGACGGTGGCGATCCCCATCCGCCGCGCGGTGCGGAAGATGCGACAGGCGATCTCGCCGCGGTTCGCGACAAGAATTTTCTTAAATGGAGATTTAACTTGTTTTTTCATCCTCTTAGAGTGGGATGTTGTCATGTTTTCTCCACGGATTTTCGAGCCGTTTTGTGCGCAGCAGGCGCAGCGCGCCGCAGATCCTTCGCCGGGTATTCTGCGGCATGATGACGTCGTCGATATAGCCGCGGCTGGCGGCGACGAAGGGGTTGGCGAACTTGTCGCGGTATTCCTCGGTGCGCCGCTCGATTTCCTCGGGGTTCTCGAGCGCGCCGCGGAAAATGATCTCGACCGCGCCCTTCGGCCCCATCACCGCGATCTCGGCGCTCGGCCAGGCATAATTGACGTCGCCGCGAAGATGCTTCGAGCTCATCACGTCGTAGGCGCCGCCGTAGGCCTTGCGGGTGATCAGCGTGACCTTGGGCACTGTCGCCTCGGCAAAGGCGAACAGCAGCTTGGCGCCGTGGGTGATGATGCCGCCGTATTCCTGGTCGGTGCCGGGGAGGAATCCGGGGACATCGACGAGGGTGAGAATGGGGATGTTGAAGCAATCGCAGAAGCGCACGAAGCGTGCCGCCTTGCGCGCCGAATTGATATCGAGGCAGCCGGCGAGCACCATCGGCTGGTTGGCGACGATGCCGACGGTATGCCCCTCCATGCGCGCGAAGCCGACGACGATGTTGGCGGCGTAGCCCGGCTGGAGCTCGAAAAAATCGCCGTCGTCGACGATCTTGTGGATCAGCTCGGCCATGTCGTAGGGCTTGTGCGGATCGAGCGGCACCAGGGAACTGAGCGACGGCTCGGTGCTATCGGCCGGGTCCTCGGCGGCCAGGACGGGCGGCGCCTCGTGATTGTTGAGTGGCAGGAAGTCGAAAAACCGGCGCAGGGTGGCGAGCGCCTCGACATCGTTCTCGAACGCGACATCGGCGACCCCGGACTTGGTGGTGTGGGTGACCGCGCCGCCGAGATCCTCCGCGGTCACCGTCTCGTGAGTCACCGTCTTCACCACGTCGGGGCCGGTGACGAACATGTAGGACGAATCCTTGACCATGAATATGAAGTCGGTCATCGCCGGCGAGTAGACCGCGCCGCCGGCGCATGGTCCCATGATCATGCTGATCTGCGGCACCACGCCGGAGGCGAGCACGTTGCGCTGGAAGACCTCGGCATAGCCGCCGAGCGAGGCAACCCCTTCCTGAATCCGCGCGCCGCCGGAATCGTTGATGCCGATCACCGGCGCCCCAAGCTTCATCGCCTGGTCCATGATCTTGCAAATCTTTTCCGCGTGGGCCTCGCTGAGCGAGCCGCCGAATACAGTAAAGTCCTGACTGAAGACGAACAACTTGCGGCCGTTGATGGTGCCGTGCCCGGTGACCACGCCGTCGCCCGGCACGCGTTGCTCGGCCATGCCGAAATCGTTGCAGCGATGCTCGACGAACATGTCGTATTCCTCGAACGAGCCCTCGTCGAGCAACAGTTCGAGGCGTTCGCGGGCGCTCAGCTTGCCCTTGGCGTGCTGGGTCTCGAGACGCCGGGCACCGCCGCCGGCACGCGCCGCGGCGCGGCGTTCCTCCAATTCCCGAATGATCTCGTCCATGGTCCCCCGCACAGCTCTTAAGGCCACTCGACATAGCACTTCGCCGCGGATGGTGAAAGCGGCGGCCTGCGCATCGCGCAGTCTGGTTGATTTATAAGGCGTTCAAGCGCCACCCAGGCTTTCCTCGGAAAAGCTCGGGCGCGCGGTCGCGCTTGCCGGCCTGCGCATCGCGCAGGCCGGTTGTTTTAAAGCGCGTTCAAGCGCCACGCAGGCTGGCCTCGCATAAGCTCGGGCGCGCGGTCGCGCTTGCCGGCCTGCGCATCGCGCAGTCCGGTTGTTTAAAGAGCGTTCAAGCGCCACGCAGGCTGGCCTCGCATAAGCTCGGGCGCGCGGTCGCGCTTGCCGCCCTGCAATGAGTTGCACGCACTGCATGGCGGTATCAGCAATAGCGGCGCTATGCCTGCGGGGCTTTTAGCAGGGTCAGGAAGCGGGCGGCGTTCGCTATTTCATCCTCGAGCGCGGCGCGACGGGCCGTGGCCTCGTCGTCCTCGCCCCAGCGCTCGGCTTGGAAACGCTCGTCGAGCAGGCTTGCCTCGGACACGCGAGCGGCGTCGAGCCGCCCTTCGACCAAGGCCAGGCCTAGGACCACCGAGCCCGCGACACTGGTGACCGCGTGGAGGGCGGCGAGACACATATCGTCGTTGGCGGCGACGGCATGGCGGACCGCGGCGAGCGTGGCCGCGGATTGGCGCACCGGAACCACACCGGTGGTGCTATCGAGCGCCGCATCGAAGCGCACCGCGGCCCAGTCGAGCACGGGTTGCCAGCGCGCGGTCTGGCGGTCGACGAGTGCCGGCGGGTCGTCGGCGCGATAGCACAGCAAGTCGGTGCCGGCGAACGCCGCGATCTCGTCGATCACCGCCTCGCGCTGGGCCGCCACCCGGTCGATCGCGGTGCAGGCGAATTTCATCTGCGGCATGGTCGCCGGCGCCACCGTCTCGCCTTGGCCGCGCCATTCGTCGGCGATAGCGGCGGCCAGCGCGGCGGTCGGCACGCAAAGCACGTGGCGCGCCGGGGTCTTGATCGATTGGGAATCGAGCACCACGCCGTAGCCGCCGCCATCCGCAATGGCGACGGTCGAGACGGTCTCCCAAAAACGCCTCATTGCGATGTCGCTGGGTGCGCCGGATTGGGCAGCACGGCGGGATCGGCCAAGGGACCGGAAATCATCAGCGGCACGCTGAGCTCGGCGATCTCCGAGTCCTTCGCGGTCGGCATGAGTTCGATATGCAGGGTGCGTTCGCGGAAATCGATCATGCCGTCGATGGTAAGCGCGACCCGCGGCGTGTCGAGGCGGATTTCGTCCGATTTGATGCGACCGGCGTCGATCGCAAGCTCGGCGATCAGGCGATCGACGGTGAAACGACCGGTTTCGCGCACCCACGGCAAAACAACGTCGAACAAGTCGGCCCTCGGCACCTGCATTTCGACATCGGCGAGATCGATGCGCGCGTTCCCCGACAGCGAGGCGAAAAGCGTCGGCCAGTCGCGGCCCTCGCCGGTGAGCGAGAGATCGACGGTGACACGCGCGGTGTTGCCATTGGTGCTGAAGGACGACAAAGCGAGGTTCTGGGCGCGCAGCGACACACTGTGCGAGGCCTGGTTGCGATCGATAACCGCGGCCAGCGAGAACCCCCCCTCGCCCGCCCGCGCGCGGAATTCGGTGACTGCGAGCCGCCCGTTGACCAACGCCATGGCGAACGCCGCGTCGTGGACGCCATGGCCACCGAGTTCGGCCTGCGCCGCGTCGAGATCGAGGGATATATCGAGCGCGGCCAGGGTGTCGAGGACACCAAGTCCGAACGGCTCCGGGGCCGGCCCGAATATCGCCGCGAGGTTCGGCATATCGACAAGCGGAAGGCGGGCGATCCAATCGTCGAAGTTCAATCTTTCCGTCGCCAGGGTCGCGGTGACGCGCGGACGGTCGCAGCGCGGCTCCACCGTCCACGCGCCGGTCAACGCCGTGGCACCGACGGTCAGGCTCCGCGCGGCGAAGCTTATTCCGTCAGCCCCGGTCGATAGGGTGCCATCGAAAGCAAAGGGGATATCGGTGCCCAGCCGCCCGGTCGCGGTGAGGTCGAAGTCTTGGCCCGGGCGCCAGCGGCCGGAAACCGCATCGATGATGAGCGCCGAACGGCTGCCGTCGAGGGAAATGTCGAGCCGGCCGCTGCCGTCTCGGATAATGATGTCGGGCGCGCCCGCGGCGCCGAGCGGGGGGCGCCAGGCGGCAAGCGCCTGAAGCTCGCCCTGGGCGATCAGGCGCGGCGCGACGATTTCGACGCGCTCGACGACAAGCATGCCGAACAAGAGCGGCCATGGCTCGAGGCGCACCTCGATCGCATCCGCGGCGATCAGCGACGGCGCCGGCCGCCCGGCAGCGCGCGCCATGGTGACATCGTAGAGGACGACGCTCAGGCGCTCGGCGAGGACGACGCTATGGCGCACGGCGAAGACCGGGCGATCGAAGGCGCGCGCGATGCCGGCGCGAACGCGCTCGGCCAAGGTCTCGGCGTTCAAACCACCGGCGAGACCGGCCAACGCCACGCCGGCCAGGCCGGCGGCGATGAGAAACCCAAGGCCTAGGGCGCGGATCAGGCGCATGCCTCTTCGCCAAAGGCCTGCGCGACGGCCGCGTCGAGGTCCTCGAAAGTCGCGATCACCGCGGCGGCACCGGCGGCAAGCAGATCGGCGGTGTCGTGATAGCCCCATTCGACGCCGATCGCCGCGGCTCCGGCGGCGCGTGCCATTTCGATATCGAAAGTGGTATCGCCGATCACCACCGTGGTCTCTGGCGTCGCGCCGGTATCGGCGATGGCTTGCTCGACCATCGCGGGATGGGGCTTGCTCGGCGCGTCGTCGGCGGTCTGCAAGGTGGCGAAATAGTCGTCGAGAACGAAATGTTCGAGGGTCATCGCCAACCCCCGACGCGACTTGCCGGTGGCAACGCCCAGCACGTGCCCGCGCGCCGCCAGCCGCCTGATCGCGTCCTCGGCGCCGGGATAGAGCGGTGGCGTGCCGCCGCCGGCCGCGCGTTGCGCGACGAACGCCTCCTTGTAGCGTTCGGTGAGACGGTCGTATTCGGCTTGGTCCGCCGCCGGCAGCAGCATTGCCATGGCTTGCGGCAGCGATAGACCGACGACGCGGCGAATCTCGCGCGTGGGCGGCGACGCCAGATCATGCGCCTCGAACGCCGCGCCCATCGCGGCGACGATGACGTGCTGGCTATCGACCAGCGTGCCGTCGCAATCAAACAAAACCAGCCTGGTATCGCGGCCCATCGAATGGGTCATTATTATCCACCCTTGGTATTTTCCGCTCAGTCGTCGTCGCGCTCGGCGCGGGGCGACGCGGGATCGAAGCCCAGGGCGCGAAACGTCGCCCGCATGTGATCCGGCAACTCGGCGCGGAAGCGCATATTGCCGCCATCGGGATGCGGCACCACCAGCTCGCGCGCGAGCAAGTGCAAGCGGGTCGCGATTGCGCCCGACGGATCGCTAAGATAGGCCGATTTGCCGCCATATTTACCGTCGCCGACGATCGGTGTGTCGAGAATCACGCAATGGGCGCGAATCTGGTGGGTGCGGCCGGTCAACGGGTTGAGTGCCAGCCAGGCGGCGCGACGGCCGGCGCGCGCCACGGTGCGATACCGGGTGACGGCGGACTGACCTGAAACCCGGTCCTCGGCCATGCGCTCGCGCCCGGCGCCTCCCTGTTTGGCGAGTGGGCGGTCGACCACACCATCGGCGGGCTTCGGGGTGCCGGCGACCACCGCCCAATAGGTCTTGGCGATGTCACCGTCGCGGAACAATTTGGTCAGGCGGGCGGCGGCGCGTGCATGCCGTGCCAGCAACAGCACCCCGCTTGTGTCCTTGTCGAGTCGGTGCACCAGACGCGGCGCCTCGGCGGCCTCGAAGCGCAGCGCCTCCGCCATCGCATCGAGATTGCGGCGCTGACCGGTGCCGCCTTGCACCGCGAGACCGGCCGGTTTGTCGAGCGCGATCAGGTCGTCGTCGCGGTAGAGCACCCGGGCGCGCAATTCCTCGACGTCCCGTTTGTCCGGCATGGCGTTGCGCGACGACAACGGCGACGGCGGCGGCGGCGCCGTGCCGCCGTCCTGCAAGCGCGGCGGCACGCGGATCTGTTGCCCGGCTTCGAGCCGGGTATTGGCGCGCACCCGCTTGCCATCGACCCGCACTTGTCCGGTGCGCAGCAATTTCTGCAGCGGGCCATGACCCAAACCCGGATAATGCCGGGCGAACCAGCGATCGAGCCGCGATTCGGCATCGTTGGCGAGCACCTCGATGGTGGCGTGGCGGCTCATGTCATCGCCCAGCGAACCGCGCCGATGCCAGCGATTAGACCGGCGATCGAAAGCACCACCGAGGCCACGACATAGGCGCCGGCGGCGAGTAACGCACCGCGCCCATAGAGCGCCACGACATCGGCGGAAAACGCCGAAAAGGTGGTGAAGGCGCCGAGCAATCCGACCATCAAGAATGCCTTGAGTTCGGGGCTGGGCGACCACGTCTGCACGCCGAGCTCGACCAACGCACCCATCGCGAACGAGCCCACTACATTGACCGTGAGGGTGCCGTAAGGAAACCCGGCGCCGAGCCAGGCGGCCGCGCCGGCCACCACCAGATAGCGGCCGACCGCGCCCACCGCGCCGCCGAGCGCGATGGCAACGATGAGTTTCATTCCGCGTCCCCATCGCCGGTTTCGTCACGGGCGTCGCGCAAGCGCTGCCAATAGGCGAGGCGCTTGGCAATCTCGCGCTCGAAACCGCGTTCCGCCGGCGCGTAGAAGGGCTGGCGCGGCAGCTCTTCGGGGAAATAGTCCTGGCCGGAAAACGCCTCGTCCGAGTCATGATCGTATTCATAGCCGGCGCCATAGCCGAGATCGCGCATCAGGCCGGTGGGCGCGTTGAGGATATGCTTGGGCGGCATCAGCGACCCGGTCTCGCGCGCGGTGCGCGACGCGGCGGCGAGCGCGCGATAGGCGGCGTTCGACTTGGCGGCGGTGGCGAGATAGATCACCGCCTGGGCGATCGCGAGCTCGCCTTCGGGCGGGCCGATAAAGTGAAACGCGTCCTTGGCGGCGAGCGCTTGGACCAGCGCCTGGGGATCGGCCAAGCCGATATCCTCGGACGCGAAGCGCACCAGGCGGCGGACGATATAGAGCGGGTCCTCGCCGGCGGCGAGCATGCGCGCGAGCCAATAGAGCGAGGCATCGACATCGGATCCGCGCAGGCTTTTGTGCAGCGCGCTGATCAGATTGAAATGGCCATCCTGCGCCTTGTCGTAGACCGGCGCGCGCTGCTGCACGGCGCGCACCAGGCCGGCTGGATCGAGCGTGGTCTCGCCCGGCATCTGGTACAGCGTCTCGGCCATATTGAGAAGATAGCGCCCATCGCCGTCGGCCATCGCGAGCAGCGCCGCGCGCGCCGCGTCATCGAGCGGCGGGGCGCGACCCTCGATCGCCGCGGCGCGGTCGAGTAGCGCGCCGAGCGCGTCGCGGTCGAGGCGGTCGAGCACCATCACCTGACAACGCGACAACAGCGCGGCATTGAGCTCGAATGACGGATTCTCGGTGGTCGCGCCAACCAGGACCACGGTGCCGCCTTCGACAAACGGCAGGAAAGCGTCCTGCTGGGCGCGGTTGAAGCGATGAATTTCATCGACGAACAACAAGGTGCCGCGCCCGGCCTGGCGACGCTCATCGGCACGGGCGAAGATCTTGCGCAAATCGGCGACCCCGGAGAACACCGCGGATATCGGCTCGAAATCGAGATCGCACTGTTCGGCCAAAAGCCGCGCGACGGTGGTCTTGCCGCAGCCGGGCGGCCCCCACAGGATGATCGAGGCGAGCTTGCCGGCACCGACCATGCGGCCAAGCGGCGCGTCCGGCCCGAGCAAATGATCTTGGCCGAGAACATCGGCGAGACGCGCCGGGCGCAGCCGGTCGGCGAGCGGGTGCGGCGCGGTATCGTCGAGGCCGGCGGCTTCGAACAGGGTCGCCATCAGCCGCGCACCACGACGCTCAAGGTCTCGCCCTTGCGCTCGATCGCGATCGCCCATTCGTCATGGCGTTCGCCGGTTACCGCTTCGAGGGTCGCGGTCAGATCGATCGTGGTGCCGGCGACCGCGACGATCACGTCGCCGACGCGCACGCCGAGCCGCGACGCCCTGCCGCGATCGACGCGCAAGACAATAACCCCGCTGCGCATGGCATCGATCCCAAGCTCACCGGCCAAGGCGGGAGACAGGTTGGCGACAACTACGCCCGCCAACGGGTGATCGCCTTTGAGATGGCGGATGTCGCTCGGCGGATTTTCCGGGGCGGCGACCAAGGTCAGGCGAAGTTCGGACCGCTCGCCACGCCGAAGGACGCCAAGCTTCGCGACTTCGCCGATGCGATGGGTCGACAGGCGGAACGCGAAGCCATCGGTGTCGAAGACCTCGTGGCCGTCGACGGTGGCAACGATGTCACCGATATCGAGACCGGCATCGCGCGCCGGGCTGAAGCGGTGCACCGCCGCGACCAGCAGGCCCGAAGGCCGCGCGAGACCGAGCGAGCGCGCGATGTCGGCGGTAACCGGCTCCAGGGTGAGGCCGACCCAAGGCCGCACCACCCGGCCGCTGGCGACCATGCCTTCGACCACCACCCGGACCAGATTCGACGGAATCGCGAAGCCGATGCCGATCGAGCCGCCCGAGCGCGACAGGATCGAGGTGTTAATGCCGATCAATTGGCGATCGAGGGTAACCAGGGCGCCGCCCGAATTGCCCGGATTGATCGCCGCGTCGGTCTGGAGGAACGCGCCGCCCCGGAGTCCGGTGCGGGTCTGCGCCGAAATGATCCCGCTGGTCACGGTCTGGCCGATACCGAACGGATTGCCGATGGCGAGCACGATGTCGCCGACCCGCACCGCGTCGGAATCACCGAGTTCGAGCGCCGGAAGTGGGTCGCCAGCGGTATCAATCTTGAGCACCGCGAGATCGGTGTCTTCGTCGGCGCCAAGTAGGGTGGCGACAAATTCGCGACGGTCGGCGAGCGCGACGGTGATTTCGTCACTGTCGGCGATGACGTGCCAATTGGTGACGATCACGCCGTCGGGGGACACGATAACCCCTGAGCCCAGCGAATTCTCGATGCGTTCGCGCGCCATATCGGGAAACATCCGGCCAAAAAACCGCTCGAACAGCGGATCGCCTTGGAACGGGCGGCGGCGGCGGGTGGTGACCACCCGTCGCGAATAGATATTGACCACCGCCGGCGCCACC
This sequence comes from Alphaproteobacteria bacterium, assembly GCA_047517485.1. Classification (GTDB taxonomy): domain Bacteria; phylum Pseudomonadota; class Alphaproteobacteria; order UBA7887; family UBA7887; genus JAKZSU01. The sequence continues at coordinate 13,311 of JAKZSU010000153.1, read as the reverse complement.
GCCTCGACCAACGGCGCGTACGACAGACGAACCTCGTCGAGCGAGCGCGGCACCACGCGGTCCTCGGCCACCGCCGGCGCGGCAAGCGCGAGCAACATCGAAAGTATCAAGGCGTTTGCATAGGTCCGCACTTAATCAGTCTCGCCCGTTGATCGTCAGAAAGGTGACTTTAACCCGTTCAACGACAAAGGGCAGCCCGCTGGACTGCCCTTTATTGTGTCGCTCATCGCCGAGGGTCAGGCCGCCGCGACCGACTCCTCGTCATCGTCGACGCTGAACACGGGGCCGGACTCGAGGCCCTTGGCATCGGCATCGCGATCGACCAGCTCGATGATCGCCATCGGCGCGGAATCGCCGTAGCGGAATCCGGCCTTCAAGACGCGGCTGTAGCCGCCGTCGCGATCGGCATAGCGCTCGCTCAGGGCGGTGAACAGCTTATCGACCAGCTTGGTGTCGCCGCCGAGCTTCGAAAGCGCCTGGCGCCGCGCATGCAGCGTGCCCCGTTTGCCCAGCGTGATCAGCTTGTCGACGAGGGGACGCAGTTCCTTCGCTTTCGGCAAGGTGGTCTTGATCTGCTCGTGCTTGACCAGCGCCGCCGCCATGTTCGAGAACATGGCCTTGCGATGGCTGCTGGTGCGATTGAGCTTGCGTCCGCTCATACGATGTCGCATCGGATCGTCTCCCGTCGACTGGCTAGAAAGGCTCGTCGAGCCGTTTTGCCATGTCCTCGATATTCTCCGGCGGCCAGTCGGGGATCTGCATGCCGAGATGCAGGCCCATATGCGACAGGACCTCCTTGATTTCGTTGAGCGATTTGCGGCCGAAATTCGGTGTGCGAAGCATTTCCGCTTCGGTCTTTTGGACCAGATCGCCGATATAGATGATGTTGTCGTTCTTCAGGCAGTTGGCCGAGCGCACCGAGAGCTCGAGCTCGTCGACCTTGCGCAGCAAATTCGGGTTGAACGCCGGCTCCGCCCCCTCGACGATCGCGGCGGCGCGCTCGGGTTCCTCGAAATTGATGAACAGCTGGAGCTGATCGGTGAGTATCCGCGCCGCCAAGGCGACCGCGTCCTCCGGCGTGACGGTGCCGTCGGTCTCCAGATTGAGCGACAGCTTGTCATAGTCGGTCACCTGACCGACACGGGTGTTCTCGACCTTGTACGACACTTTGCGAACCGGGCTATAGAGCGCATCGACGGGCACCAGGCCGATCGGCGCGTCCTCGGGCCGATTCTGGCTCGCCGCGACGTATCCCATACCGTTGTCGACGGTCATCTCGAAATGGATCGACGCGCCCTTGTCGAGGGTGCAAATCAACGCATCCGGCGAGCGCACTTCGATATCATGGCCGAGTTCCATCTGGCCGGCGGTCACTGGCCCCGGGCCGTTCGCCTTGAGCGAAATGCGCTTGGGCCCGTCGCCGTGCATCTTGACGGCGACTTCCTTGATATTGAGCACGATGTCGGTAACGTCTTCCCGCACCCCGGTGATCGACGAAAACTCGTGCAACACATTGTCGATGCGCAAGCTGGTGATCGCCGATCCGCGCAGGCTCGAAAGCAGAACGCGCCGCAAGGCGTTGCCCAGCGTCAGGCCGAAGCCGCGCTCCAAGGGTTCGGCGACCACCGTCGCGAAACGCGCCGGGTCGCTCCCAGGCTGGATTTCCAACTTGGCAGGCTTGATAAGTTCTTGCCAGTTTTTCTCAATCACTCTCAGGACCTCACTGAACTGTCCGCGCTGCATCGGCGGACGAGCATTTCCGTAATTGTGTTTCGCTGTCGGCGCATGCCGCGGCGGTTGCCTGTGATTTAGACCCGACGACGTTTCGGCGGGCGGCACCCATTGTGCGGGATCGGTGTCACGTCGCGGATCGTGGTGATGGTGAAACCCACCGTCTGTAAAGCGCGCAACGCGGATTCGCGTCCCGACCCGGGGCCGCGAACTTCGACCTCGAGGGTCTTCATGCCATGCTCCGCGGCTTTGCGGCCCGCGTCCTCGGCCGCCATTTGCGCGGCATACGGCGTCGATTTGCGCGAGCCCTTGAACCCTTGGCTTCCCGCCGACGACCAGGCGATCGCGTTGCCTTGCACGTCGGTGATGGTGATTAGGGTATTGTTGAAGGTCGCGCTGATATGCGCGACCCCCGAGATTATGTTCTTCCGTTCGCGGCGTTTGACACGTCCGCCCGTTTCTTTCGCCATTCCATACCTTCTAAAGTCGCTGTGCCCCGGGGACTTCGCTCGCGGCGACAATACCCGACGGCGACGATCCGTTTTGGCGCGTTACGCCTTCTTCTTACCGGCAACCGGCCGCGCGCGCCCTTTGCGCGTCCGCGCATTGGTGTGGGTGCGTTGACCCCGCACCGGCAAGCCACGGCGATGCCGTAGACCGCGATAACAACCGAGATCCATCAGGCGCTTGATACTCATCGCCGTATCGCGCCGAAGATCGCCCTCGACCCGATACTCGCCGTCGATGATCTCGCGCACCCGAGACAATTCGCCGTCGGTCATATCGTTGACCCGACGCTCGGCCGGAAGCCCGGCCTTTTCACAGATCTCGACCGCCTTCGTCCGGCCAATGCCGAAGATATAGGTCAACGCGATCTGCACCCGCTTGTTGGTCGGGATGTTGACACCCGCGATACGCGCCACGTTCAGAACTCCCTAAAAAAATGACGCCGTGCTGCTAGCGAGACGGCGCAATTTTGAGGACCGTCGATTATATGAATTGCCCAAGCGAAGTCAATGCTCGGACAGCTCGGTAACAACCGATTCGATCGATTTGGTTACTTGATCAAGGTCTGCCATGCCGTCGATGCTGGCGAGCAGTTCTTGGTCGCGATAATACGGCAAAAGCGGTGCCGTTTGAGCGTGATAGGTGGTCAAACGATCGCGCACGGTCGCCGCGTTGTCGTCCTTGCGGCGGATGAATTCGGCCGAGCCGCACTTGTCGCAAACATCGGTGGTGGCGGTCGGCTTGAAGGTGTCGTGATAGCCTTCGCCACATTTGGCGCAGGCGAAGCGGCCGGCGATTCGGTCGACCAAGACCTCGTCCTCGACAGCGAGTTCGATCACCCGATCGATGGCGATGCCTTTGTCGACCAGCAGGGCGTCGAGCGCCTCGGCTTGCGCGAGTGTGCGCGGGAAACCGTCGAGGATGAAACCCTTGGCGGCGTCCGGCTCGACCAGGCGATCGGCGATGATGCCAATCACCACCTCGTCGGGAACCAGATCGCCGGCTTCCATGATCGCCTTGGCGCGCAGGCCGACCTCGGTGCCGGCGGCGACCGCGGCGCGCAACATGTCGCCGGTGGCGAGATGCGGCACGCCCAACGACTCGCGCACTCGCGCCGCCTGGGTCCCCTTACCGGAGCCCGGCGGGCCGAAAAAGATCAGCCTCATCGACGCCGGCCCCGCAATTTGCTCTTGCGCAGCAGGCCTTCGTATTGATGGGCGAGCAGATGCGACTGCACTTGGCCGACGAAATCCATCGTCACGTTGACCACAATCAGCAGGCTGGTGCCGCCGAAATAGAACGGCACCGCGTATTGCGAAATCAACAGCTCGGGCAAAATACACACCGCCGACAAATAGATCGCGCCGATGGCGGTCAAACGGGTCAGCACATGGTCGATATGCTCGGCGGTATTCTTGCCCGGGCGGATTCCGGGTATGAAGCCGCCGTTCTTGCGCAAATTGTCCGCCGTATCGACCGGATTGAAGACCACGGACGTATAGAAGAACGCGAAGAACACGATCATCGAGATATAGAACAGCAGATAGAGCGGCTGCCCGCGCCCCAAATACGCCGTGACGTCGGTCAACCAGGACGGCCCCGAACCCGCGGAAAAACTCAGCGCGGTGACCGGGAGCAACAACAACGAAGTCGCGAAAATCGGCGGAATGACACCGGCGGTGTTGAGCTTGAGCGGCAGATGCGAACTTTCGCCGCCGAACATGCGATTGCCGACTTGGCGTTTGGGATATTGCACCACCAGTCTTCGCTGGGCACGCTCCATGAAGACGATGAAGGCGATGACGACAACCGACATCACGATCAGGAAGATGATGAACAGCGCCGACAAGGCGCCGGTCCGGCCAAGCTCGAGGACACTGGCCAGCGCGCTTGGTAATTCGGCGACAATACCGGACATGATGATCAGCGAGATCCCGTTGCCGACCCCGCGGGCGGTGATTTGTTCACCGAGCCACATCAGGAATACGGTGCCGCCGACCAAGGTGATCATCGTGGTCAAGCGGAAGGCCAAGCCCGGATCGATAACCGCGCTGCCCTGGCTCGACGTCGTGCCTTCGAGCCCCACGGCGATCCCGAAGCCCTGGAACGTGGCCAGGATGACGGTGCCGTAGCGGGTATACTGGGTGATCTTGCGACGACCGGAATCGCCTTCCTTCTTCCACTGCTCCAAGGTTGGAGAGACCGTGGTCAGAAGCTGAATCATGATCGATGCCGAAATGTACGGCATGATGTTGAGGGCGAAGATCGACATCCGCCCGAGCGCGCCGCCGGCGAGCGTGTTGAACATGCTGAGGATGCCGCCCGATTGCTGGCGCACGATATCCTGAAGCACCGCCGCGTCGATGCCGGGCAGCGGAATGTAGGTGCCCAACCGATAGACAATCAAAGCGCCGAGGGTGAACCACAGGCGCTTTTTCAGTTCGGTCGCTTTGGATAGCGCACCAAAATTGAATTGGGAGGCAAGTTGTTCGGCGGCTGACGCCATTGGGGCTCCTGTTCGATTCGCCTCTGGTACGAGGCTCTAGTCCTTTGACGCCTTGGCCTTTTTGGCGGCGCCATCATCCTTCGCCGGCGCCGCCTTGGCGACCAGTACGGTGACGCTTCCGCCCGCCTTCTCGACCGCGGCGATCGCGCCTTTCGACGCCCCCGCCACCTCGATCGAGACTTTGGCGCTAAGGTCCCCCTTGCCGAGCAAGCGAACGCCGTCCCTTAAATGGGTAACCACCCCCGCCACCTTCAAGACCTCGGCGGTAATCGTCTGCCCGGCGTCGAGCTTGCCGGCATCGATCGCCTGCTGCACGCGCCCGACATTGACCGCGTTATAGCGTTTGCCGAAGATATTCTTGAAGCCGCGTTTGGGGAGACGACGATGCAGCGGCATCTGGCCGCCCTCGAAACCCTTGATGGATACACCGCTACGCGACTTCTGACCCTTGACGCCGCGACCGGCGGTTTTGCCCTTGCCCGAGCCCATGCCGCGACCAACGCGGGTGCGCGGCGTCCGGGCGCCGGGGTTGTCGCGAATTTCGTTGAGCTTCATCACCGTTCCTCTATTGCCAAGGCGTCGACCGAGTGGTTCAGCCGGCGTCCTCGACCCGCACCAGGTGCTGGACTTTATTAATCATGCCGCGCACCGAAGGCGTGTCCTCGAGAACCCGCGAGCGATGCAACTTATTGAGCCCCAACCCGACCAAGGTCTGGCGCTGGTCGCCGCGGCGCCCGATCGGACTGCCGATCTGGGTGACCGTGACGGTGGCTGCCGCCTGCTTTTTCGCCGCCATAGCCTTACTCCGTCGCGGCCGGCGCCGGTGCGGCCGCGGCCTTGTCGGCGCCATCGCGATGAATGCCGAGCTCGCTCACCTTCTTGCCCCGCTTGGACGCGACCGCGCGCGGCGACTGAACGCGCTTCAGCGCCTCGAATGTCGCCCGGATCATATTGTGCGGATTCGAGGTGCCAATCGATTTTGTCACCACGTCTTGGACGCCCAAGGTCTCGAACACGGCGCGCATCGGACCGCCGGCGATGATGCCGGTGCCCGGGGGCGCGGCGCGCAGCACGACCCGGCCGGCGCCGTAGCGACCCTGAATATCGTGATGCAGCGTGCGTCCTTCGCGCAGGGGCACGCGAATGAGTTCGCGCTTGGCCTGTTCGGTGGCCTTGCGGATCGCTTCCGGGACTTCGCGCGCCTTGCCGGCGCCAAATCCGACCTGACCGCGCCCGTCACCGACCACGACCAAGGCCGCGAATCCGAAGCGCCGGCCGCCTTTGACCACCTTGGCGACGCGATTGATGCTAACAAGTTTGTCAAACAGATCGCTTTCCGCTTCTTCACGCCGGTTGCGGTCTCGCCCGCCTCGACGTCCGCCGCCGCCACCGCGTCTCGAATCTTCTCTAGCCATCGTCCTGTCCGATCAAAAGCTCAGGCCGCCTTCGCGCGCCGCCTCGGCGAGCGCACGAACACGTCCGTGATAAAGGTAGCCGCCACGGTCGAAGACGACTTCGCTAATGCCTGCATCCTTGGCCCGTTTGGCGAGCAGTTCGCCAACCGCGGTTGCCGCCGCCGCATCGGCCCCGGTCTTGAGGCCACCACGCAAATCTTTGTCGAGGGTTGACGCCGCGGCCACGGTGCGGCCCTCGGCATCGACAATAATCTGCGCGTAAATGTGTTTGCTCGACCGAAAAACGGAAAGCCGCGGCCGCGCCTTGGAGCGCTGGCGAAGATTGTAGCGGTTGCGGCGCTTGCGCCGTGCCGCGAGGGATTTGTCCTTGCGTATCGCCATCTCTACTTCTTCTTGCCTTCCTTGCGGCGGACATATTCGCCCGCGTACCGAATGCCTTTGCCCTTGTACGGCTCGGGCTTACGGAACGAACGAATTTCCGCCGCAATTTGTCCGACTCGCTGCCGGTCATGCCCACTCACGGTGATCAAGGTCGGTCGCTCGCATTTGATCGTGATGTCCGACGGGATCGCCATTTTGATATCGTGGCTGTAACCAAGTTGGAGATTGAGGAACGAACCATCGACCGCGGCGCGATAGCCGACGCCGTTGATCTCCAAGATCCGCGTAAACCCTTCGGAGACCCCCTGCACCATGCTTTGAACCACCGATCGCCCGGTGCCCCACATGGCACGCGAGCGCCGATCCTCGCCACGCGGCTTGATCCAGATTTCATCACCGTCGCGGCTGACCTCGACCTCGTCGGCAAGGACGTGGTTGAGCTCGCCGAGTTTGCCCTTGACCGTAATCGACTGCCCGACGATCGCGACTTCAACGCCGCTGGGAACAGTGACGGGATTTTTACCGATACGAGACACGCGCGCCTCCTAAAACACTCTGCATAGCACTTCGCCACCGACATTCGCGGCACGCGCCTCGGTATCCGACATCACGCCGCGCGGCGTCGATAGGATCGAAATTCCGAGACCGCTATAAATCCGCGGCAAATCCTTGATCGAGGAATAGACCCGCCGACCAGGCTTCGATACCCGGCTGATTTCCTGAATCACCGGATCCCCGCCTTGATATTTCAGCTCGATCTCGAGAAACGGCTTGGTCTCTTGCTGATCTTCCTCCAGGCGGCGCCAGCCACGAATGTAGCCTTCGTCGCGCAGAACATTGAGAACATTACCGCGGAGCTTGGACGCCGGGCATCGCACCGAGGTCTTGCGCACACGCTGTCCGTTGCGGATGCGGGTCAGCATATCGCCGAGCGGATCGCTCATCGTCATCGTCGCGACCTCCCTACCAGCTCGCTTTGGTCATGCCGGGAATGTGTCCCGACGACGCGAGTTCGCGCAACGCGATGCGCGACATTTTGAGCTTGCGGTAGTAGGCCCGCGGCCGGCCGGTCAGCTCACAACGATTGCGCACCCGGGTTGGACACCCATTGCGCGGCAAGGCGGCGAGTTTGAGCCGCGCCGCGAAGCGATCTTCCATCGCCTGCGACTCGTCCTTGGCCAAGGCCTTCAGCTCCGCCCGTTTGGCAGCAAATTTGGCAACCATGCGGATGCGCTTCTTGTTCCGTTCGATTGCGCTTCGCTTCGCCATGTAACAACCTCCAAATCAGTCGACCGCTTTGTCGGCCGACAACCGATCTAATTTACGAACGGCATGTTGAAGCCCTTGAGCAGGGCCCGTCCCTCGTCGTCCGTGTTGGCACTGGTGACGATCACCACGTCGAGGCCACGCACCGCGTCGACCGCGTCGTAATCGATCTCGGGAAAAACAATTTGTTCCTTGAACCCGAGCGCATAATTGCCGCGCCCGTCGAAACTTGCCGGTGAGACCCCGTGAAAATCGCGGACCCGCGGCAAGGCGATATTGATCAGCCGATCGAGAAATTCGTACATGCGATCGCGCCTCAGGGTGACCTTGCAGCCCACCGTCATGCCCTCGCGCAGCTTGAAATTCGCGATCGACTTCTTGGCAATGGTGATCAGCGGCTTTTGCCCGGCAATCGCGGTGAGGTCTTCTTCCGCGCCCTTGATCAGCTTGCCGTCACGGGCCGCCTCGCCGACTCCCATATTGACCACGATCTTCTCAATCTTGGGAACCTGCATTTGGTTCGCGTACCCGAACTGCTCGGTCAACGCCGGCTTCACGGTCTCGAGATAAAATTCGTGTAATCGCGCCATCATAGCCTCCGTCAGCGGTCGATCACTTCGCCGGACCGGCGAGCGACGCGAACTTTGCGACCATCCTCGAGCACCCGATAGCCGATGCGCGTCGGCTTGCCGTCGTTGGGATCGACGAGGGCCACGTTCGAGACGTGAATCGGCGCCTCTTTATCGACGATCCCGCCCGGATTGGTCGGGCTTGGCTTGGTGTGTCGCTTGACCATGTTGACGTCGCGCACCAGCACCCGCTTTTCCTTCGGCAGCATGCGAATGATTTCGCCGCTTTTGCCTTTCTCGCGACCCGTGAGGACGATCACGGTGTCGCCTTTTTTGACTTTGAACTTCGCGGCCATCACAAAACCTCCGGCGCGAGCGAGACGATGCGCATAAACTGTTTGGCTCTCAATTCGCGGGTCACCGGGCCAAAAATACGCGTTCCGATCGGCTCGCCCTGCTTGCTGATCAATACCGCGGCGTTGTTGTCGAAGCGGATCGCACCGCCGTCGGGGCGGCGAATTTCCTTGGCCGTGCGCACGATGACGGCATGGTGAATGTCGCCTTTCTTGACGCGGCCGCGGGGGATCGCCTCTTTGACCGTGACGACGATGACGTCTCCGACCGAAGCGGTCTTGCGACCCGCGCCGCCGAGCACCTTGATGCACTGGACACGGCGGGCGCCGGAGTTGTCGGCGACGTCCAGGTTGGTTTGCATCTGGATCATGGCTACGTCTTTCTCAGTGTATTCGGGGAAATTCGACCGGCGGCGCTTACGCACTTTCGGCCAGAACCTCCCAGCGCTTGGACTTCGAAATCGGGCGGCATTCCTGGATCCGCACCGCATCACCAATCTTGAAATGGTTATCCGGATCGTGGGCCGAATATTTCTTCGATGTACGCAAAATCTTCTTGTAGAGCGGATGCTTGTAACGCCGCTCGACGCGTACCACCACGGTCTTCTCACCGCGATCGCTGATTACCGTCCCCTGAAGAATTCTCTTAGGCATCTCTGCTATTTACCCGCCTGCTTCGCTTCCGCGACGCGCTGGTTGATGACCGTCTTGATCTGCGCAATCGACCGCCTGACGTGGCGAAACCGCGCGGTATTCTCAAGCTGTCCCGTCGCCTGCTGAAAACGCAGGTTGAACTGTTCCTTCTTGAGCTCGAGCATCTCGCTCGACAGCTCATCGTCGCTTTTCGCGCGAACGGTTTCCGCTTTCATTGCCTTAACCCTCGTCGCCGACGCGGCTGATGAGGCGGGTCGCCATCGGCAGTTTCGCGGCGCCGCGCGAGAACGCCGCGCGCGCGAGCGGCGCCGATACGCCGTCGAGTTCGAACACCACCCGGCCCGGCTTGATCCGCGCCATCCAGAATTCCGGCGTACCCTTGCCCTTGCCCATGCGGACTTCGGTCGGCTTCTTACTGACCGGCACATCGGGAAAGACCCGGATCCACATCCGCCCGGCGCGTTTGATATGACGCGTGATCGCGCGGCGCGCGGCCTCGATCTGACGCGCGGTCACCCGCGCCGGCTCGATCGCCTTGAGGCCGTACGAGCCAAAATTGAGGGCCGTGCCACCCTTGGCATTGCCATGGATGCGGCCCTTGTGGGCCTTGCGGTACTTGGTGCGCTTGGGGCTTAACATTTTCCGGTTCTCCGATCGCTAGCCGCGGCCGCCTTGGGCCTCGGCGCGCCGACGGTCCTGGGCCATCGGGTCGTGTTCCATGATCTCGCCCTTGAATACCCAGACCTTGACGCCGCAACAGCCGTACGCGGTTTGCGCGGTGGCGGTGCCATAATCGATGTCCGCGCGCAGGGTATGCAGCGGCACACGGCCTTCGCGATACCATTCGGTCCGCGCGATCTCGGCGCCGCCGAGACGGCCGCCACAATTGATCCGAATGCCCAAGGCACCAAGCCGCATCGCTGATTGCACGGCGCGCTTCATCGCCCGGCGGAACGCCACCCGGCGCTCAAGCTGCTGGGAAATATTCTCGGCGACCAATTGGGCCTCGATCTCCGGCTTGCGGATCTCGACGATATTGATGTGGACTTCGCTCTCAGTGAAATTGGCGACGTCGCGACGCAGTTTCTCGATATCGACGCCCTTCTTGCCGATCACCACGCCGGGACGCGCGGTGTGGATGGTCACCCGGGCTTTCTTGGCGGGGCGCTCGATCACCACTTTGGAGATCCCGGCCTGAGACAATTTCTTGGTCAGAAACGAGCGAATTTTCAAGTCTTCGTGCAGCAACGAACCGTACTCGGTGTCCGCGTACCAGCGCGAATCCCAGGTCCTGTTGATGCCAAGCCGAAGCCCGACCGGATTAACTTTTTGACCCATCGCTAGTCCTCCTCGCGCTCGCGCACCACGACAGTGATCCGGCTGAACGGTTTCGTGATCCGGCCGGCCCGGCCGCGTGCCCGCGGCCGCCAGCGGCGCATGGTGATCGACTTGCCGACATAGGCTTCGGCGACAAACAGACGGTCGACGTCGAGATTGTGGTTGTTCTCCGCGTTGGCGATCGCCGACTGCAGAACCTTTCGCACATCACTGGCGATCCGGCGCCGCGAGAAGGCGAGCTTGGCGAGCGCTTTCTCCGCCGAGACGCCACGGATCTCTTGCGCGACGAGATTGAGCTTTTGCGCGCTGGTGCGCAGCGTACGCAACATCGCCGACGCCTCATTTTCCCGCAGCTTGCGCTCTGTCGACTGCTTGCCCATCGCTAGATCCTTCGCGCCTTCTTGTCGGCCGAGTGGCCGTAATAGGTGCGTGTCGGCGCAAATTCACCGAGCTTGTGGCCGACCATATTCTCGGTCACCAGCACGGGAATGAACTTGTGCCCGTTGTGAACGCCAAACGTCAGCCCGACGAATTGCGGCAGAATTGTCGAACGCCGAGACCAGGTCTTGATGACCTCCTTGCGCCCGCCGCCATGCAAGGCATCGGCCTTCTTGAGTAAATGACCGTCGACGAACGGCCCTTTCCATACTGAACGCGCCATTGCGCTCTCCTACCGTCTTTTCTTGGCGCGATGCCGGCTGCGCAGAATGAGCCGGTTGGACGCCTTGTTATGCCGCGTACGTTTGCCTTTGGTGGGCACGCCCCACGGCGTGACCGGATGACGGCCGCCCGAGGTCCGCCCCTCGCCGCCGCCATGGGGATGATCGACCGGGTTCATCGCCACACCGCGCACGGTGGGGCGAATGCCGAGCCAGCGCTTGCGGCCGGCCTTGCCGAGATTGGTGTTCTGATTGTCCGAATTCGATACCGCGCCGATCGTCGCCATGCATTCGGCGCGCACCATGCGTTGCTCGCCCGACGACAGGCGTAGCAGGGCGTACCCCGCATCCTTGCCGACGAGCTGCGCATAGTTGCCGGCGGCGCGGGCGATCTGGCCGCCCTTACCGGCCTTCATCTCGATATTGTGGATGATCGTGCCGACCGGCATGTTGCGCATCGGCATCGCGTTGCCGGGTTGGATATCGACGACGTCGCCGGACACCACCATATCGCCGGCGTGCAAGCGCTGCGGCGCCACGATATAGGCCAGTTCACCGTCCTCATATTTGATCAGGGCGATAAAGGCGGAACGGTTGGGATCGTACTCCAGCCGTTCGACAGTCGCCGGCATATCGAATTTTCGCCGCTTAAAATCGATCGTCCGGTATCGCCGTTTGTGCCCGCCACCGCGGTGACGAACCGTCAGGCGGCCCATATTGTTGCGGCCACCGGACTTTGTCAGTCCCTTGGTCAGGGCCTTGACCGGCTTGCCCTTGTACAACTCCGATCGGTCGATCAGCACCAATTGGCGCTGCGACGGCGTCATCGGGCGGAAATTCTTGAGTGCCATGGCGCGCTTTCTCCCCGGTCTCAGATACCGGCCGTGTAGTCGAGGCTTTCGCCCTCGGCGAGGGTGACGATTGCCTTTTTGACGTCGGACCGCTTGCCGCGACGCCCGCGAAACATCTTGGTCTTGCCCTTGACCACGAGGGTGTTGACCCCGGTCACCTTGACGCCGAACAGGATCTCGATGGCGGCACGAATTTCGGGCTTGGTGGCATCCTTGGCGACCCTAAAGGCGAACTGATTGTGCTCGCTCAGCTGGGTCGATTTCTCGGTGATAATCGGGCCGCGAATTATGTCGTAGGAGCGTTCCTGGTTCATTTGAGCCGCGCCTCCAACGCCGCGATCCCGGCTTTGGTCACCACCAGCGTGTCGCGCCGTAGAATGTCGTAAACATTGGCGCCTTGGCTCGGCAGCACATCGAGGCCGGGCAAATTGGCCACCGCGCGCTTGAAATTACCGTCGACCTCGGGGCCGTCGATCACTAGCGCGCTGCCCCAGCCGAGCGCCGCGACGCGCTTGGCCAGCGCGGCGGTCTTCGGCTCGTCGACCGCGGCCGAGTCGAGAACCACCAGTTTGCCGTCGGCTTGCTTCGACGACAGCGCGGATTTCAACGCCAGTTTGCGCACCTTTTTCGGCAAGCCGATCGCGTAGCTCCGCTCGACCGGACCGAACGCCCGGCCACCGCCGCGAAACTGCGACGCCTTAAGCGTGCCCGCGCGCGCGCGGCCGGTGCCTTTTTGCTTGTACGGCTTGGCGCCGGTGCCGACGACGTCGCTGCGGGTCTGGACCTGATGGCTGTCGTCGCGCCGCTTTGCCAACTGCCAATTCACCGCGCGCTGCAGCAGATCGGCGCGCACCGGGACAGCGAAAATATCCTCGGCCAAATCGACCGTGCCGGCTTTGCCGTTATCGAGATTTACTACGTCGCACTTCACGGCGTTCAATCCTTCCTTGCCTATCCGGTTAACGCCCATGACCGCTACATGTAGGGTGCCGCCACTCTCCCGAGTAAAGCTCGGCATAGGTTGGAGCAGAGGTGTCGCCCGCGATGCCGAGCAATGAGCGGAAGGCGTTGAACGGGTAGA
>JAKZSU010000152.1:0-3350 GCA_047517485.1 Alphaproteobacteria bacterium | reverse complement strand
CAAGGATAGGTAATATCAGGTTTTATCCACCAGCAACGCGGAGACAGGCAAATATTCTTCACCGAACCGCAAAGACCTGTACAAGCACGCCATCGGCCAACAACTTTTTACCGCCCCGTCAACTTTCGGGTATAGCTCTCGTACCGTAGCCTCGTACCAGTTTGCAAAAAGCATGACTCGTTAGGGGCTTGTTAGGTTGGTCGTGATTCAACATGGAAATCAGCGGCGTTCTTCATGTCCTTTTGCCTCCCGCTTCGCGCCGATTACGATGGTGGCGATCTCCGGGCCATGGCGCGCTCGACGGGCGATGCCAAGTAGGCCTGTCGGTTGTTGGCGCTTTCGCTGATTTACGATGGCGGCTCTCGCTCGGAGGCCGCACGCCATGCCGATGTCAGTGTTCAGACAGTGCCGGACTGGGTCTTGCGTTTCAACGCCTCGGGTCCGGACGGCTTGGTCGATGGCAAGATGATATTACGATCCGCCGCAATATTGCCGATCGCGGTTGTCGGATTTGTCATATTGGCGGTGAGGCGAGCGAGATTCCGGCTCACCAAATAATCTTGTCGGGATCGCCTTGATAGAGCGAGCGGATGTAGGCGATGACTTTCCAGATTTGTTCGGCATCGAGATCCTTCGACCAGCCGACCATGTTGGTGCCCTTGCGGCCCTTGGCGATGGTCTTGAACAGGGTCTTGTCGGTTGGTTTGTAGACCCATTCGTCATCGGTGAGGTTGGGCCCGACGCCGCCCTCGCCGACCCCGCCGTGACAGCTGTAGCACCCGGTGTCGCGCCACAGGCTCTTGCCTTCGGCGATCGCGTCCGCGTCGGCGGTATAGGGGTTGTTGTCGGCGTCGCGGGTCGCCGACGGCGCAGGCGTGGCGGCCTTGTCGATATCGCCGGCACCGGCAAGCACGGCGGCGGTGCCGAGAATGGTCGTCACCATCGCCATCGCTGCGGTTTGATAAATCAATTTTCGCATTATATTTGGCACTCACTCCGCGAGTTGAGAAAGGACCCGGGGAACACTGGGCTCCCCGGGTCTCATGCAACAAACCTTGGGATCACCGATCCCATTCAGTTAGCGGTGGTCAGTTGTTCAGGCCGAAACCGATGATGATTCCGCCCTTGCGGCTGTCCTTAAGCCACGGCGCGCCGCCTTGACCAAAGTGCGCCCAACCGGTCCAGCCGCCGAAGCCCGACGGCACCGCGACGAATTGCTTACCATCGACGGTGTAGGTCGACGGGCTGCCGAAGATGCCCGAGCCAGTCTGGAACGACCACAGTTCCTCGCCGGTCGCCTGATCATAGGCGCGGAACTCGCCCTCGGGCGTGCCCGCGAACAACAGATCGCCGCGAGTCGATAGCAAGCCACTGGTAAACGGCGAGCGATCCTTGACGACCCAAATTTTCTCACCGGTCCGCCCATCGAAGGCCACCAGTTGACCATAGCCGGTGTTCCAGCCGATGGTACCGATGCCCCAATAGGGCTTGCCCTGGGTGCGCTCCTTCGGGTTCAACCCCTCGCCCATCGGCGCGCTCTGGATATCGACGCAGATTTCCCGGCTCGGCACGAAGACCATGCCGGTTTCCGGATTGACCGTCATCGGGTTCCACCATTTGCCGCCTTCGGAGGCCGGGCAGATGTCCTTGGCCTCATATTCGTAAGTCGGAACCTTCTCCATGTTCCAGATCGGCCGACCTTCCGGCGTGAAGCCGGTCGCCCAATTGACCTTGGAGATCGGCACCCCATAGCGGAACTTTCCGTTGGTGCGGTCGATCTTGTAGAGGAAGCCGTTGCGATCGCCGTGCAGCCAGACCTTTTCGTCGTCGAAATCGACCAGGATCGGCTCGTTGTTGCCGTCATAGTCCCAGACGTCGGCCGGCGTGTACTGGAAGTAGAACTCGATCGCGCCGGTGTCGGGATTGAGCGCTAGGGTGGAGTTCGAATAGAGGTTGTCGCCTGGGCGCACCGTGCCGTCCCAATCGGGATTGGGATTGCCGACACCCCAGTAAAGCAGATCGAGCTCGGCGTCGTACGAGCCGGTGATCCAGGTCGAAGCGCCGCCGTTCATCGCCGCTTCGGTCGAGCCCCAGCTGTCGTGACCGGGCTCGCCCGGCCCGGGGATGGTATAGGTCCGCCACGCTTGTTCGCCGGTCTCGGCGTCCAAGGCCTCGAGGTATAGCCGGGTCGGATATTCGGCGCCGGAGACGCCGGCGATGACGTTGCCCTTCACCACGATCGGCGCGACCGTCATGGTGTAGGCGTTCTCCCAATTGCCCACGGTCACGTCCCAAACCACCTCGCCGGTCGCCATGCTGAGCGCGACGACGTGGGCGTCCGGGGTGGCGACGTAGACCTTGTCGCCATAAAGCGCGACGCCGCGATTGCCGATGTCACAGCACATATTGCCGGCGACACCTTCGGGAAGTTGGTGAACGTAGCGCCAGATCTCGGTCCCTTTCTCGGCATCGATCGCATAGGTGCGGCCATGCGCGGCGGTGACGTACATCACGCCGTTATGGACCACCGGGGTGGTGTTCTGCGCATCCAGCGTGCCCAGCGAAAAGATCCATTTCGGCACCAATCCGCCGACATTGCCGGTGTTGATCTGGCTCAGCCTGCTGTAGCGATTGCCAGTGTAGTTGCCGATCGCCATCAGCCAATTGTTGGGATCTTCCTGAGCGGTCAGCAGCATTTCTTCGGTCACGACGTCTTGCGCCATCACCGGTTCCGCCAAGTTAGGCAGAACGGCCACGGCCGCGCCGGTTAGGAGCGCGATAAGTGTCCCTGTCCTTGTCCTCTTCATAACGGTTTCTCCCTGATGCAATAACTCATTGAACGAGGGCGAGCATTATTTGGACGGTATTTGCGGTTCGACGCCAGTTGTCCGATGCTATTCGCGAGACACGCAAGGGTTCTGGCATATTTTGAGTGTGCCCCCGTCGGGTGGATCGTGCCGCAATCGCGGATGTGGCGCAAGCTTGTGTCGATAAGCCCGCCGCGGTGCCTGTTATGATACGAGCCAGTGGCAGACAAAATATCGTCGTCGCAGTAACTTGAAGGGATATTCTGCGATCCCTAAGTGTCCGTCCGGGGACTTTATGAGTCGGATGAATCGGTTATCCGGCGGCCCCTCTTGAAGAGCTGAATCAGCTGTGATTCTCTGGGGTGGTGAATTTGCTCTTGAGGTGCTCCATGTGGACTGCCGGCAACCGCCCGCGCTACAACCGCGACAAACTGCGTTATCCGAGCGACCTGACCGATGCGGAATGGGCGCATATCGAGCCGCTGATCCCGCCGGGCAAGCCCGGCGGCGGCAAACGGCGCGTCGCTATCCGCGAGGTGATCA
>JAKZSU010000151.1:0-47129 GCA_047517485.1 Alphaproteobacteria bacterium | reverse complement strand
GTAAACCTCCTCGAACTTCATCAATCTCAGTCCCTGTACCTGCTCCGTTCGACGCATCGCCTCCCTCCATGGCTTGGAAGCGTTCTAAAACCGGACAGATCATCTGGTACATAAACCGGACATATCGCGTGTTACCGACACCGAAGCCGCCCAGATCGGACCGATCTCACGCCTGCTCGTTTTCGCCGGTTTCCGCGTCGTCTTCGCTGATTTCTGTCTCGGCGTCCGCGTCGGTCACGTCGTCGTCGGCGGCCGTACCGGCATCGGCTGCCTGTTGCGCCCGCGCTGCCGCCAATTCCGCCTCTTTTTCGGCGCGGGTGACCATGCCGCGCCCGACCTCGTAAGCGGTTCGCACCACTTTGCCGAGGCCCATGGTGCGAAAATCATCGTCGTAATCGTTGAGCCCGTCGAGATTTGCCAACACTGGGTCGCTGAGCCACAATTTTCGCAGCGCCAACCGTTTCAGCTCTTTTGGCACCCGGCGGTCGAGAAACGGCGTGTAATCCGAATCGGCCTGGAGCTCGTCGATCGGCGGCAGCGCGGCGACCAGATCCTCTTCATCTTCCGCCGGTTCGGCATCGTCCGTCGGATTCGGCGGGGTCTCGACCGGCGCGGCCACATCGGACCCGCGCGCCGCGACCTTGCGCCGTGACCAACGGTCGGCAAACGTTTCCTCGTCGTCAGCCATAGCGTGATCTCCCGGTACTGCCGCGGCGGCGTGGCGCCGGCTCGCCCTTGCGCGGATCGTGCGGTGTCCGCTTGCGTTTAACGAATTTTTCCTCGACGTGGTGGCGATCGACAAAATGGCCGACCAGCGCCGCGACCTCGGGCGGCATCGCCACCGCCTCGACCCGATCATCGCCGCCGATCTCATAATCCTCGGCCTCGTACGGGCAGGCGGTGACAAGATGGGGCGTCGGTCCGTGCTCGGCGCCATCGTCAGCGTCGTCGCCGCGCAGCACGATGTAGACCGCGGGCTGGGGCTGGGACAAATTGACCCGCAGGCCCTCGGTTTCCTTGCGATGAAGCACCAGGGTCAACGTCGCGACATGAAACCGCACGGCGTCGCCATCGCGAACCAGTTCCACCGGCGCCGCGACCGCGGCGGCGCCGGGAATGACCGCGACCGGGCGCCACGACCAGTCGGTCCACGGATGATCGACCGGCCGGCGCTCGAGCACCACGCCGAGTGAAATCGACTCTTCTTTTTCCATCACAGAGTCAGTCTAGCCCTTGGCGGCGAGAATGTCCTCGGCGGTGACCAAATCCTCCGGCCGGTTGGCATTGAAGAAGGGGTCGCCATCGGTGGACTCGAAGCGTACTTCGGCGAGTTCGTAGCGTGCCGTCCAGACATCGACCTTGCGCATCTCCTCGTCGATCATGGCGCGGCGCAACGCCTCGCGGAGGCGCACCGGCCATAGGCCGAACACCGGCTGCGATCGCCCACTGGACGAGGCGCAGGCGAGATCGGTGCCGCTCGCCACCGCGTCCCACAAACGAGCGACCAGATCGGTGGGGAAAAACGGCGCGTCGGTGGCAAAGCTTGCAACGTAGTCGCTGTCCGGCGCGTTCGCCGCCGCCCAGTCGAGCCCCGCGAGTACGCCGGCGAGCGGGCCGGCGAAGCCAGCGATCCCGTCGGCCACCACTGGCAATCCAAATTCGGCGAACCGCCCCGGCTCGCTATTCGCGTTGATCACCAACGAGGCCACTTGTGGCCGGGCGCGCTCGATCGCGTGGGCGAGCAAGGGTCGGCCACCGAGGTGGCGCAGGCATTTGTCACCGCCGCCCATGCGCCGCGCCTTGCCGCCGGCGAGCAGAACGCCGACGATCGCCGGCCGATCACCCATTGCGGTAATGATCGGCGCGCTGGCGGCAGAGAATGTGCGGCATGTCCATTTTCATCACGTCGCGCTCGTAACGGAAGCCGGCTTTTTCCATCACCCGGCGGGATTTCGCGTTGGTATGCAAAGTCAGCGCGATCAGCTCCGGCAGCTTCAAGGTCTCGAAACCAATCTTGACCATCGCGTGTGCGAGCTCGGTCGCCAACCCGCGCCCCCAATAGTCCGGCATCAACGAATAGGCCAATTCGGTCTCCGCTTTGCCCTCTATGTCGAGATCGTTCAACCCGGCCCGGCCGGCGAATTTTCCGGAGGCCCGATCGCGGATCAGCCATAGGCCATAGCCAAGCGCCTCCCAGAGCCGCTCGTTGACAGCGAGAAATTCGCGCGTTGTCTCCGCTGAACGCAAACCGCCCAGCGTCGCCATCACCTCTGGGTCCTGGTGTAACGCGTAGGCCTCGTCGAAATGCTTGGTCAAAAGCGGCTCGGTGGTCAGCCGCGCGGTGGCGAACGACTCAACCCCGGTCATTTTCGAGGCTCGCCTTGCGGGCAAGGTGCGCCGGCTCGTCGCGCACCGCCTCCGGATCGGCGTCGAACACCAGGCGGTCCTCGCCGGCCAAGGCGACGAAGCGTTTGCCCTTGGCGCGGCCAACCAGGGTGAGACCGGCCTGACGCGCGAGATCGACACCCCAGGCGGTAAATCCCGAGCGCGAAATCAGGATCGGGATGCCCATGTGCACGGTCTTGATCACCATCTCGCTGGTCAGCCGGCCGGTGGTGTAGAATATCTTGCCGGTCGCCGAAATATTTTCGCGAAACATATAACCGGCTATCTTGTCGACCGCGTTATGGCGCCCGACGTCCTCCATATAGATCAACGGCTGGTCGCGCTCGCAGAGCACGCAGCCGTGAATCGCGCCGGATTCGAGATACAGGCTCGGGGTGGTGTTGATCGCCTTCGCCAGCGCGTAGATCCACGAGGTGCGCAGTTCGGCGTCTTGCGGCAAGCGAACTTGGTCGAAACTATCCATCAGATCGCCGAACACGGTGCCTTGCGCGCAGCCCGAGGTGCGGGTCTTCTTCTTCAGCTTGTCCTCGTAATCGGTCTCGCGCGCCGTCCGCACCACCACGGTCTCGATTTCGTCGTCATAATCGATCGCGGTAATCTCGTCGTCGGCGCGCAGCATGCCCTGATTGAGCAGGAAACCGACTGCGAGATAATCCGGATGGTCGCCGATCGTCATCATGGTGACGATTTCTTGCGCGTTGAGGAACAAGGTCAGCGGCCGCTCGACGGTAACGCGGGTGTCCACCCGGCGGCCGTCTTGATCGACGCCGCGCACCGCCTCGGTCAGGCGCGGATCCTTGGGGTCCGGTTGCAGGAGATACTTGGTCATAGCCCCACTATGCCAAGGCCGGTGCCGGCAATAAAGCGACATGTGTCTGGCTTCCTTTGCGGTAGCGCCGGTGTTTCTATATGAGTCGCCTCCTGCGGAGGGAGTTCGAACGAATGAAGACCGACGGCAAGACCGTATTGCTGTGCGATTGCGGCGGCACGATGACGATCGATGCCAAGGCGCTCGGCAACGCCGTCGGCGCCGATGAGGCGCCGCGGATCCATACCGCGCTGTGCCGCCGCCAGATCGCCGCCTTCGAGCAGGCGATCGCCAGCGGCGCGGCGGTGATCGTCGGCTGCGCCCAGGAAGCGCCGCTGTTCAGCGAGACCGCCGAGACCGCCGACAGCGCCGCCGACCTCGCCTTTGTCGATATTCGCGATCGCGCCGGTTGGGGCCGGGAAGGGGGCGATGCGACGCCCAAGATGGCGGCGCTGATTGCCGCGGCGGCGCTCGACGCGGCGCCGGCGCCGGCGGTGACCATGGAGTCCGCCGGTGTCACCTTGGTGATCGGACGCGACGAGCACGCGCTGGAAGCGGCCCGCCGCCTGTCGGGCCGGCTCGATGTCTCGGTGCTGCTGATCGATGGCCAAGACGTGCTGCCGCCGCGCACCGCCGAGGTGCCGGTTCATTGCGGCACGGTCGCGGGCGCGACCGGGCATCTTGGAGCCTTCAGTCTGACCATTGATGGCTACGCGGCCGCCGACCCCAGCGCGCGCCGGGCCTTGGCCTTCGGCGAGAAGCGCGATGGCGTCACGGTGAGCGTCGATCTGATACTCGACCTTGGCGGCACGGCGGCGCTGTTTGCCGCCCCCGATGCCCGCGACGGCTATCTCAAGCCCGATCCCGGCGACCCGATCGCGGTCGAGCGCGCGCTGTTCGACATCGCCGATCTGGTCGGCACCTTCGACAAGCCGCGCTACGTCGCCTACGACGCGAAGATCTGTACCCACGGCCGCAGCCACAAAACCGGCTGCACCCGATGCCTCGATCTCTGCCCGACCGGCGCGATCACGCCCGATGGCGACGCGGTGGCGTTCGATCCGTTTATCTGCGGCGGCTGCGGTCAATGCGCCGGCGCCTGCCCCACCGGGGCCGCGGGCTATTTGCTGCCGGCCCCTGATTCCCAGTTCACCCGCTTGCGCACCCTGCTGACCGGCTATCACGACGCCGGCGGCGTGACACCGACCCTGCTGGTTCACGACACCCGAAGCGGCGAGGATCTGCTCGCCGCGATCGGGCGCTTTGGCGACGGGTTGCCAGCGTCGGTACTGCCGTTCGCGGTCAACCAAGTCGCCCAAGTCGGGCTCGATTTCCTCCTCGCCGCCGTCGCCTACGGCGCGGTGCGGGTTGTGCTGCTGTGCGACGGTCGATACCCCGACCGGCGAGCCGGGCTGGCGACCCAGGTCGCCTTGAGCCAGGCCATACTCGATGGTCTCGGCTATGGCACCGATCGGATCGCCATCATCGACGACGCCGATCCCGACCGTGTCGAGGCGTATTTGTGGTCCGCGCCGGTCGTGGCCGCGGCTGAGCCCGGGCGGTTCTTGGCGATGGGTGGCAAGCGCGATCGCCAACGCCTGGCGCTCGATCATCTTCACGATCATGCGCCCACCCCGGTCGATATATTGGCGCTGCCGCCGGAGGCGCCGTTCGGCGCGATCGCCGTCGACACCGCCGGCTGCACCCTCTGTCTCGCCTGCGTCGGCGCCTGTCCGACCGGCGCGATGCGCGACGATCCCGACCACCCGCGGCTCGGGTTCGAGGAGCAGGCGTGCGTCCAATGCGGCTTGTGCCGCGTGACCTGCCCCGAATCGGTGATCACCTTGGTGCCGCGGCTCGACTTTACCGAGGCCGCTCGCCGCGTCGCCGTGCTCCACGAAGAAGAGCCGTTCCGCTGCGTCCGCTGCGACAAACCGTTCGGGGTCGCCGCGTCGATCGAGGCGATGGTGGTGAAGCTCAAGGACCACTCGATGTTCGCCAACGACCCCGCCGCGCTCGATCGTATCCGGATGTGCGAGGACTGCCGGGTGATCGTCCAGTTCGAGCAGGACTCGCCGATGTCGGGCCCGCCCCGGCCCAAGCCGCGCACCGCCGACGACATCGACGAATAGGTCCTATTGCGGGTTTTGCGCGTGGCAGAGCGCCTGGGCTCGATCCTTGAAAAGACTGGCTTTTTCGGGCCCAACCACGCCGTCGGCGATCATCTGATCGACCGCGCCCAAGCGTTCTTCCAGACACCTGGCCAGGGCCCCCGTCGGCGCATTCGCGGTGTCCGCCGGCCCCGCCATCAAGTCGTCGCGATGGATGTAGCCAAGCGCTGCGACCATCACCGCGGCGACCACGATCGCGGTGAATCGGGCGCCGCGTCTGTCGAGCGGGTGGACGTTCGAGGGGCCGGGCGAGGGGGTAGTGTTCGCCGAAGTCATGACTCGCCATATCATACTAAGGGAAGACTGGGAACGAGTGTGACCGTAATGCTAGCGTCCACGAAACGGCTTGGTTATTCTGCTTGGATCATGAGTCGCACAACCAAGCTGGGTATCTCCGCGGCGATTGCCTTGACGCTGTCGGCGGCGATCGCGCATGCCGACGATGGATGGCGGTATCTTGAACGCGACGATCTGGCGAGTGCCGACGCCTATTGGGCGCCGCGGGCGGAAGCGGGCAACATCGACGCGATGTCCGGGCTTGCTCATATCGCGGCGTTGCGCGGTGAACACGCCTCGGCGGCGCTGTGGCTGCACAAAGCCGCGGCGGCCGGGCACACACCGTCAACCGTGCTCTTGGCCAGCGCCTATCTCGAAGGGCGCGGGGTGCCGCGCGATCCTCGCCTCGCCTACGCCTGGTACCATTTGGCCTCGATCGACGGCCAGGTTCACGCCGCCCGGGCGCGCGATTTCGCCGGCCGCTGGCTGACCGCCGAGCAAAGCGCCAAGGCCCGAGCCCTGGCTGCCCGCTGGCAGGCCGACGGCGCCCCCGACGCGCCGTAAAATTGTGGCCGGCCGGCTCACCGTCGTCCAAGCCGACATCACCACCATGGCGGTCGACGCGATCGTCAATGCGGCCAATCGCGCCTTGGCGCCGGGCGCCGGTATTGACGGCGCGATCCGCCGCGCCGCCGGACCTCGGATCACCGAGGCAACAGCGCGCATCGGCGGCTGCGAGACCGGCGAGGCGTGCATCACCGACGGTTTCGACCTGCCGGCGCGCCACGTTATCCACACCGTGGGCCCGATCTGGCGCGGCGGCAGGGACGGCGAGGCCGAGCGCCTCGCATCCTGTTACCGCGCTTGTCTGTCGTTGGCGCGCGACCACGACTTGCTAAGCCTCGCATTCCCGGCGATCTCGACCGGCATTTACGGCTTTCCCGCCGATCAAGCGGCGGCGATCGCGGTGCGCGAGGTCCGCGCCGCGCTTGCCGCCTTCGACGAGGTCATACTCGTTGCCTTCGCGGAGCCCGATCTCGCCGTCCTTACCGCCGCTGGAGGCGCTTGAGCCATGCCCGACGACCGTTCAAGACAAAACGTAGAACTCTTCAATAAACAAACGGCTTACAGCGGTTTCTTCGACTTGAAGATATATCATTTTCGCTACCGCCGCTTCGATGGAACCTGGAGCCGCCGCCACGACCGCGAGGTGTTCGAGCGCGGCCCCACCGTGGCCGTGGTGCTCTTTGATCCGATTCGCGGTTGCGTGGTATTGGTCGAGCAATTCCGCGCGCCGATGCTCGACGATGCCGCCGGCCCCTGGGTAATCGAGGCGGCGGCCGGCATTATCGATCCCGGCGAGACCGTCGACGATATCGTCCGCCGCGAGGCGCGCGAGGAAACCGGCCTCGACGTTGACCGCCTGATCCGGCTGTTCGGCGTGGTCCCCAGCCCGGGCGGCTCGACCGAGCGCATCTCACTCTATATCGGCCTGGTGAACGCGGCGGAAGCCGGCGGCGTGCACGGGCTCGCCGCCGAGGACGAGGATATCCGTACCGTGGTCATGCCGCTGGCGGACGCGTTGTCCGAGATTGGCGGCCGCATCATCACCGCGCCAGCGATCATCGGTCTGCAATGGCTGGCGCTCAACGGCGAGCACGTTGCCGAGGAGAGCGCGGGATGAGCGAGACCGACGCCGTGTTCGTTTATGTCACCGCGGGCGATCGCGAAGCGGCGCTAAGCATCGGTCGCGCGCTGGTCGATGAGCGGCTCGCCGCCAGTGCCAACGTCATCGGCGACGTGCACTCGATCTACCGCTGGCAAGGCGCGGTCGAGGAGGCCGAAGAGGCGGTGTTGGTGCTCAAGACACGACGCGCGCACCTCGAAACGCTGACCGCGCGGGTCCGAGCGCTGCACGCGTATGACTGCCCGTGCGTCGTCGCCATGCCGATCATCGGCGGCAACCCGGCCTACCTCGACTGGATCGCCGCCGAAACATCCGATGGTTAGCGCTGAAATTTGGCTGCACAAACTTCGATGTCGGTCACCCGACATGCTCCGCCCCCTCGAAGCCCGCATTATTTCCTCCCCGATACATCAATCGGTTGGCGAAAAACTAGGGAGGGTGCAATGCACAAGCAATTCCACAGAAAACTCGCGATGACTATAGCGACGCCGATATTGGCCGTCGCGCTCGCCGCCGGCGCGCTGGCCGGCAACAATCCGGTCGACGAAAAATCGTGGCCGTCCGAATTCGGCGCCGACGATCAAGCCGGCGCGACCAACTACATCACGCCGGCGAAGCGCATCGCGGCGGCCACGCTGGTCAAGCAGGGCAAGATCGCGACCTTGGGCATGCCCTATTCGAACCACATGCCGTTGGTGCCCGGGCGCACGTTCACGCTCAGCATCCCGGGCTATCCGACCCACGGTCCGTTGAGCTGGCCGGGCGATAATTATGGCCAGACCTTCATGGACGAGATCCTCACCGCGGAAATCGGCCAGGTCGGCACTCAGTTCGACAACCTCGGTCATCCGATGATCCAGATCACCGGCGTCGATGGCTGGGATGACGATCATTACTTCTATAATGGCGTCAAACTGTCGGACGTCATCAACACCCGTGGCCTCAAGGCGAACGGCACCGAGAACGTCGGCTCGTTCTTCACTCGCGGTCTGCTGATCGACATCGCCGCCTTGAAGGGCGTCGATATGCTCGAGAAGGGCTATGTCATCACCGTCGCCGATATGATGGCGGCGCTCGAGAAGCAGGGGGTTGGCGATGCCAGCCAGGGCGACGTGGTGCTGTTCCGCACCGGGTGGAATCATCTGTGGAAGGATAATCACAGCGGCAACAAAAGCGGCCCCGAAATCGCCGCCGACAATGCCGAGCACGGCTCCGGCGAGCCTGGGGTCAGCGCCGAGGTTTGCGATTATCTCGCCGAAAAGAAAATCTCGATGATCGGCTCCGACACCTGGGGCCTGGAACCGTATGATTTCGCCAAGGGCGTGCCCGAGTCGTTCGCCTATTGCCACATCAATTGATCGTGCGGCGCGGTATCTATAACTTCGAGAACCTCGACCTCGACCAGCTGTCCGCCGACGGCGCGTATGAGTTCCTGTTCTCGTGGGCACCGATCAAGCTGGTCGGCGGCACCGGCGCGCAGGGCAACCCGATCGCGGCTTACTAAGCGAACTCGCTGAATGGTATCTGGGAGCTGGCACCGCGCCGGCTCCCCTTTATTCTTTGCGCGCTAAACTTGGTCGAGCGCCTGTTCGAGATCGGCGATGATGTCGTCGATCGTCTCGATACCGACCGACAGGCGGACGACATCGGGACCGGCGCCGGCGGCCATCTGCTGCTCTTCGGTGAGCTGGCGATGGGTGGTCGACGACGGATGCAGGATCAGGCTCCGGGTATCGCCGATATTGGCGAGATGCGAGAACATGTTGACCGAGTCGACGAATTTGATCCCCGCCTCGAAGCCGCCCTTGATGCCGAAGGTGAACACCGCGCCGGCGCCTTTCGGTGTGTATTTTTGCGCCAGCTCATAAAACGGGCTGTCCTTGAGCCCGGAATACGAGACCCACGAAACCTTGGGATGATTCTGCAGCCATTCGGCGGCGGCGAGCGCGTTCGAGCAATGGCGCTCCATCCTCAGCGGCAGGGTCTCGACGCCTTGCAGCATATTCCACGCCGCGGTCGGATTGAGCGTCGGGCCATAGTCGCGGAGCGCCACCGTGCGCACTTTCATGGTGAAGCCGAAGTCGCCGAAGGTCTCGGCGAAGATCAGACCGTGATAGGCGGGCTCCGGTTCCGACAGGGCGGGGAACTTATCGTTTTGCCGCCAGTCGAACTTGCCGGATTCGATGACCACGCCGCCCATGGTATTGCCGTGCCCGCCGATGAACTTGGTCGTCGAATGGACCACCAGATCGGCGCCCCAGTCGAAAGGTCGGCAGAGGTAGGGCGATGCCAGGGTGTTGTCGACGACCAGCGGAATACCGAATTCGTGGGCGATCGCCGCGACTTTCTCCAGATCGACGATGATGCCGCCCGGATTGGCCAGGCCCTCGAGGAAGATGAACTTGACCTTGTCGGTCATCGCCTTGCGAAAATTCTCCGGATCGGTGGGATCGACGAAATGGCACTTCCAGCCGAGTTTGGGGAAACTGAGGCCGAACTGGGTGACCGAGCCGCCATAAAGATTGCGCGAGGAAATGAATTCGTCGCCGCTCTGCATCAAGGTGACCGCGACGAGGAACTGGGCGGCGTGACCGCTGGCGCAGGCCACCGCGCCGCGCCCGCCTTCGAGCGCGGCGACGCGTTCCTCGAACACCGCGACCGTCGGATTGGTCATCCGCGAATAGACGTAGCCGAAGGTCTGCAGATTGAACAAGGACGCCGCGTGATCGGCATCGTTGAACACGAACGACGTGGTTTGGAAGATCGGCGTCGAGCGCGCGCCGGTAACCGGGTCGGGCCGCGCGCCGGCGTGAACCGCCAAGGTTTCGATGCCGTATTCGTGCGGTGTCTCTTCGCCGCCCGGGATGTTCGAGACGACTTTGTCGATGGGGGTGCTGCTCATGATTCTATCTCGGGGGTCGGAGGCTTTTGTTCGAGATGATGCCGGAATTGATTCCGCACCAGCTCAGCTCGCCGGATAGGCGTCCGTATTCGATTTTGGGGCAGCGATCCATCACCACTTCGAGGCCTGCGGCCTCCGCCAATTCGGCGGCGGGATCGTGCCGCACGGTGAGCTGCATCCACAGAACCTTGATGTTTTTCGCGTCCTTGTTGGCGATCACGTCCTTGGTGATCTCCAACGCTTCGTCCGAGGTGCGGAAGATGTCGACCATGTCGAGATCGAACGGCACATCGCCGACTGATGGGTAGACCGTCTCGCCGAGAATTTCCTCGCCGGCGCGCGACGGATTGACCGGGATCACGCGATAGCCTTTTTGGGTCAAATACTTCATCGCGTAAAAGCTCGGCCGCTTCCAATTGGTGCTGGCGCCGACCATCGCGAACGTGCGCACGCTCGCAAGAATGCGGCGCAATTTATCGTCCGAATAGAATTTATGGTGCGGCAGATAGATCAAAGGGTTGTCTTCGACGGCTGTCGCGGCTGCCATGTTCATGACTCGCTACCTCCCATTTCGTCTCGGTCGCGGGAATTCTCCCGCCAGGGGACAAGTTCTCTAGGCCGGGGCGCCTTCGCTGTCAAGTTGACCGACGGGCGCGTTCGCGGGCTCTTGGGCCCCGCCAAACAGCCGGAAGTGCTCGCGTTTGAAGCACGCGTCCATCACCACGTCGAGGCCCGCGGCGCGTGCGGTTTCGGCGGCGTTGTCGTCGCGAATACCGTCCTGCATCCAGATCGACTTGGCGCCAATCCCGATCGCCTGGCGCGTCACTTCGGCCACCGCGTCGGGTTTGCGAAACACGTTCACCATGGCGATTGGCTCGGCGATATCGGACAAATCGGCGTGCACCGTACGCCCGAGGATCACGGTTTCGTCGGTCAGCGGATTGACCGGGAACACCGTGTAACCCATCGCCTGCATGTATTGCATGATGCGGCAACTCGGGCGATCCCAGCGCGGGCTCGCGCCGACCACCGCGATGGTCTTGTCGCGCGCCAGAACCCGGCGCAGCGTTTCGTCGTTCGCCACCGTTGCTTACTCGCCGGTCCACACCGGAGAGCGCTTTTCGATAAAGGCGTCGATGCCTTCCGCCGCGTCGCGCTTGGCGATGTTCTCCAGCATCACCTCGGCGGTGTAGGCGTAGGCGTCCTCGAGCCCCATTTCGGCTTGGCGATAGAACGCTTCCTTGCCGATCGCCACGGTTACCGGTGATTTCGAGGCGATCTGGGCGGCCAGGCTGGCGACCGCCGAGTCGAGTTCCTCCGGCGGCACCACGCGATTGATCAGGCCGATCGCCTGTGCCTTTTCCGCCGTTATCATGTCGCCGGTGAGCAGCATTTCCATCACCGCCTTGCGCCCCACCGCGCGACTCACCGCGACCATCGGGGTCGAGCAGAACAGGCCGATATTGACCCCAGGGGTCGCCAAACGGGCGTCCGCCGCGGCGACCGCGAGATCGCATGTCGCGACCAGCTGGCACCCGGCGGCGGTGGCGATACCGTGTACCTTGGCGATCACCGGCTTTGGCAGATGGGTGATCGACAGCATCAACTTGCTGCACTGGGCGAACAAGGCTTGGTGGATTTCCCGCTGTGGGTTGGCGCGGATTTCCTTGAGGTCATGACCGGCACAGAATCCGGGGCCGGCGCCGGCAATCACCACCACTTTGACCGTCCGGTCTTCGCGGATCGAGTCGATCTCGTCTTGCAGCGCGGCCATCAATCCGACCGACAAGGCATTGCGCGCGCCGGGACGGTTCAAGGTCAAGCTGGTCACCCCGTCGGCACCGTCTTCGCGAAGCACCAAGGGATCGGCAAGATTTTCTGCAGGCATGGCGGACATCGTGATTTCCTCGCTAGGAGACGGGTTGGGAATTATAGCGCGCTCGGCATAAATATGCAGTGTCCAAGGCGGCCGCGCAGGTTCGTAAGCGCCCTTGGTATTATGCCCCTTCTTGGATTGCTTGTTCGAGCAGGGTCAGGGCGGCGCCGGCGAAGGTCCACATATTCTTTTGTCGGTCGTTGATGCCGGTCTCCAGGGTGAGCGCGCGTTCCACCGGCCCGGCGACGGCGATACAGGTGTGTCCCGCCGCGTCGCCGTAGCGATTGCCGGTCGGGCCCGACGCGCCGGTCTCGGCCAGGCCCCAGGTGCAGCCCAAGTGCGACGCCATGGTTCGCGCCAACCATTGGGCGTAGGGCGTCGACGCCGAGCGCACGCCATCCAAGGCGTCGCCGCCCGGCGGCAACAAGGCCTCGCGCGCGGTCAGCTTATAGAGCACGCCGCCACCGACGTAGAACGCCGAGGCGCCGGGAATCGCCAGCAATGACGCGGACACCAGGCCGCCGGCGGAGGTTTCGGCAACCGCGATGGTCTCGCCGCGCGCCTTAAGCAGCGCGCCGACGGAACCGGACAGAGCTGTCATGTCATTCATCGCCAACCGCTATCCCATTCGTGCCCGATCGTCAAACCGGCAAATGATCGCCTGCCGATGCGGTATTATGATACCGTGTCCCTAACGCTCTGCTTTGCAACGCTGTTTGCCGTTGACAGGCGTTTTCGAATACGCATACTGCGCGCCTTCGGGAGCTCCGAAATCCGATTTCACCGAGCACGATCCAAAACCCATAAGGGCGTTAACGACCATGGGCGCACAAGCGATGAAGACCTATTCCGCCAAACCATCCGAGGTCACCCGCGGCTGGTTTTTGATCGACGCCGAGGACATCGTCCTCGGGCGTCTCGCGACCATTGTCGCCAACCGGCTGCGGGGCAAGCACAAAACCATCTATACGCCGAACATCGACTGCGGCGATAACATCATCATCGTCAATGCCGAGAAGGTGAAGCTCACCGGCGCCAAGCTCGATAAGAAAATTCATTATTGGCACACCGGCCATCCGGGCGGTATCAAGGAGCGCACCTATGGCGCGCTGCTGTCCGGCAAGCACCCCGAAAGGGTGGTGATCAAGGCGGTCGAGCGCATGGTGCCGCGCGGACCGCTGGGACGCGAACAGATGCGCAAGCTTCACGTTTATGTCGGGGCCGAGCACCCGCACGAGGCGCAGAAGCCCGACGTTCTCGATGTCGCGGCGATGAACCCGAAGAATAAGAGGAGCGTCTGACCATGGCGGACGAAAAGCTCGGTCTTGAAGACCTCAAGGACGCGGTCGCGGCCAGCAGTAGCGCGGGCGCCGATGCCGACGCGGCGGTCCCGCCGTCCGAGGAAGAGGCGGCACCGGTCATCGCCGAGCCCCAGGTCGATGAATTTGGCCGATCCTACGCCACCGGCAAGCGCAAGAACGCGGTCGCCCGGGTGTGGATCAAGCGCGGCAGCGGCAAGGTCACCGTCAACGGCCGTGGCGAGGAAGTGTTCTTCGCCCGCGCGGTGTTGCGGATGATCTTGCGCCAACCGTTCGGCGCGGTGGAGCGCGACGGCCAATATGACGTCGTGTGTACGGTGTCGGGCGGCGGCCTCTCCGGCCAGGCCGGAGCGGTGCGTCACGGGATCAGCCGGGCTCTGCTCAAATTCGAGCCGGGCCTGCGACCGGTGCTCAAGAAGGGCGGTTTCCTGACCCGCGACTCACGCGTGGTCGAGCGCAAAAAATACGGCAAGCCAAAGGCGCGCAAGAGCTTCCAGTTCTCCAAGCGCTGATCCGCGGGCGGATCTGGTATTTTTCAAGGCGCCCGCTTGCGGGCGCCTTTTCTTTGTCTGGTCGATACGGAGGGTGATATGTCTTCCTCTGAAAGTGATGAACAAATGATACGCATCGCGGTTTTGGGAGCGAGCGGCTATACCGGCGCCGAAACCCTGCGGCTCGCCGCGCGCCATCCCCATATCGAGATCGCCGCGATAACCGCCGATCGCCGCGCCGGCCAGGCGCTGGGCGATGTGTTTCCTCATCTCGGCGGCCTCGACTTGCCGACCCTGACGCGCGTCGAAGACGTCGATTGGAGCGGCATCGACGCGGCCTTTTGCTGCCTGCCGCACGCCACCACCCAGGACGTCGTTGCCGGGCTACCCGATCATTTGAAGGTCATCGATCTCTCAGCCGATTTCCGCTTGACCGACCCGGCGGTCTATGCCGAATGGTACGGCCACGACCACCGTGCGCCGCATTTGCAGGGTGACGCGGTCTATGGCCTGACCGAATGGGCGCGCGAGCGCCTCGCCGCGGCGCGGATCGCCGCGTGTCCCGGCTGTTACCCCACCGCGGCGTTGCTGCCGCTCATTCCGCTGGTCAAGGATCGCCTGATCGACGCTGATGGCATCATCATCGACTCGAAGTCCGGCGTGACCGGCGCCGGCCGCGCGGCGAAAGAGGCGATGCTCTAC
Organism: Alphaproteobacteria bacterium; assembly: GCA_047517485.1. GTDB lineage: Bacteria > Pseudomonadota > Alphaproteobacteria > UBA7887 > UBA7887 > JAKZSU01. The sequence continues at coordinate 32,491 of JAKZSU010000151.1, read as the reverse complement.
GGCGAGGTCGCCGAGGGCGTCAACGCCTATGGCATTGCCCATCATCGGCACACCCCGGAAATGGAGCAGGAGCTGTCGGCGGTGGCGGGCGACGCGATCACCGTCTCGTTCACCCCGCACCTGGTGCCAATGAACCGCGGTATTCTGTCGACGATCTACGTGAAATTGTCGCCTGATAGCGACGTGTCGGCGTTGCGCGCCAGTCTGCTCGGCGCCTATGACGACGCGCCGTTCGTCCGCGTCGTGCCGCAAGTTCACGCGCCGGCGACGCGCCACGTGCGCGGCTCGAACCACTGCCTGATTGGCGTTTTCGAGGACCGGGTCGAGGGCCGCGCGATCGTCGTCTCGGCGATCGACAATCTGGTCAAGGGCTCGTCCGGCCAAGCGGTGCAGAATTTTAATCTGATGTTCGGTCTCGACGAAAGCGCTGGCCTGGAACAGGAACCGCTATTCCCTTAAACGTGCTGCCCGCCGTTGATGTGAATCTCCGCACCGTTGACGTAGCTCGAATTATCGGTGCAGAGGAAATAGATTGTCCGCGCGACTTCCTCGGGGGTGCCGAGGCGGCCCATCGGAATATCGGGTAGCAGCTGTTCCTCGGTACCCGGCGACAAAATACTGGTCTTGATCTCGCCCGGCGCGATTGCGTTGACGCGAATACCGAGCTGGCCGAAATCCGCCGCCATCTCCCGGGTCAGCGACGCCAGCGCCGCTTTCGACGTCGCGTATGCCGTGCCGGCGAAGGGATGCACCCGGCCGCCGGCGATCGAGGTGACGTTAACCACCGCGCCTTGCGCCACCTTGAGTTCCTCGATCAGACCGCGGGCGAGTTGGATTGGCGCGAAAAAATTGACCCGAAACACTTGTCGCCACGCTTCCATATCGGTCGACAGACTGTCGAGCCGTTCGCCGTCGGGCCCCTTGATCGAGATCCCGGCATTATTGACCAAGGCGTGCAGCGGCCCGCCGTCGAGCATGCGGCGCAATTCGCCGACCCGGTCGTCGAGGGATTCGATATCGGCGAGATCAATCTGTAAATGGTCTTCCGGCCCGGCTTCCCACGGACAGTCTTCCGGAAAGGCGTGGCGCGAGCAGGTAATGACCCGCCAACCGGCGCTCGAGAACCGCTTGACGGTGGCATGACCGATCCCCCGGCTGGCGCCGGTTAGAACCAAGGTCTTGCGTGGGTCGTTGGGCAACGCCATGTCGCGCACCGATTCGTTATACTAGTCCGCCTTTTCCATAACATATGTACCCGGCGCAGGCACCAACGGCGACAGCGCGCCGTCGCCCGGGGTGCGCGCGGCGACCATCGGGCCAGCCTTTTTCGCCTGCCAGCGCTCCCAGTCGGGCCACCACGAGCCGTCGTGCTGCTCGGCACTTTCGAGCCACGCCGCCGCCGACTTCGGTTTCTTGGCATTGGTCCTATGGGGGTATTTGTCGACCTCCGGCGAATTGGCGACCCCGGCGATATGACCGGACCCGCCGAGGACGAATTTCACCGCGCCGCCATAGAGACCGGTCGCCGCATAGCACGCTTGCCAAGGCGCGATATGGTCTTCCTTGGTGGCCAGGATATAAACCGGAACGGTCACCTTGCCGAGGTCTATTTTCTGGCCCGCCAACTCGATGCCGCCAGGGTCCTTGAGTGCGTTTTTCTGATACATGTTGCGCAGATAGAACGAATGCATTTTTGCCGGCATACGCGTCGAGTCCGCGTTCCAGTACAGCAGGTCGAACGGGAAGGGGTCTTTGCCGAGCAAATAATTATTGACCACGAACGACCAGATCAAATCGTTGGCGCGCAGCATGTTGAAGGTCTTCGACATCGCGCCGGCGTCCAGCGTCCCGCCTTCGTCCGCCATGCGCTTCTCGAGCGCGGCGATCTGTTCCTCGTCGATGAAGACACCGAGTTCGCCGGGCTCGGAAAAGTCCACCATACTGGCCATCACCGTCGCCGACTTGATCCGCTCGTCGCCGATCGCCGCGAGATAGGCCAGCGTGGTCGCCAATAACGTGCCGCCCAGGCACAGCGATGTGGCCACCACCTCGCGCTCGCCGGTCGCCTGCTCGATCGCATCGAGTGCCGCGATCGGGCCGTCGAGCAAATAGTCCTCGAAGGTCTTCTCCGCCAGTCGCTCGTCGGGATTGACCCACGAGATCATGAACACCGTATAGCCCTGGTCGCGCGCCCAGCGGACCAGCGAATTCTTCGGTCTAAGGTCGAGAATATAGAATTTGTTGATCCACGGCGGCACCATCAACAGCGGGCGTTGGTGGACCGTCTCGGTGGTCGGCGCGTATTGGATCAACTCCATCATGTCGTTGCGGAAGATCACCTCGCCTGGGGTCGCGGCAAGGTCCTTGCCGACCTGGAAGGCGTCCGTGTCGGTCATGGTGATCTTCAACTCGCCGTCGCCGCGCTCGATGTCGCGCAACAGATTGTCGAGACCGCGCACCAGGTTCTCGCCCCGGCTATCGATCGTCGCGCGCAGGACCTCGGGATTGGTGAGGACGAAATTGGTCGGCGCCATGGCGTCGGCGAATTGGCGGGTATAGAACGACACCTTGGCTGCGGTTTCTTCGTCGAGATCGTCGACATCCGCGACTGTGCGCTGCAGCCAATCGGCGGTCAGCAGATAGCTCTGCTTGATGAAATCGAACACCGCGCTTTCCTGCCACGCGTCGTCGCGGAAGCGGCGATCGTCGCGCTTGGGCGCGACCAGATCCTCGGTGTCCTTGGCGCCGAGCATCCGTTCGGTCGCCTGCTGCCAGATTTTGACTTGGCTTTGCCACAGATCGGCCTGCGCGGCCGCCAGCTTGGCGGGATCGGCGAGCATCTTGGCGGTCATGTCCATGAAGGCGGAGAATACATGGCTATCGTCGGAACTGGACGCCGCGCCTTGGCCCTGGCGCCCGAGGTAGGCTTTCATCACCGCTTGGCTGCGCTCGGCGATGCTTTGCCAATTGGCGGTGAATTCCGCGATGTCCGACTCGTCGTAGGGTTGGGGCATGAGACCTCGTTTGGGTAACCCGCGATCAAAAAAAATCTAATGTTTCGACGGCAAACGCGGCGCCGCCAATTGCTTGTCTCGTACGCTCTTTGATATAGAGTGGCGCTGTTACCAGTCTGGATTTGATCCGGACCCGACGCGCCATTTCGACGCCGTGGCGGTCACCGGAGGAAAACCAATCATCGCCGCCCGCGGTCGTTGCCGCGCGGTACTAAAGAGAGCCGGGACGAATCATGGATGTTCATAATCTTTGCCGCGCTGTCCTGCAAGCCGGATCGCCGCCGCCGACGGTGCTGATCAGGCGCCTTCTGGTGAGCCTATCGCTGGTCGCGCTGGGGGCGTGCACGTCGCTCCCAGACGCCCTCAATCCAGTGGAATGGGCGGGATCGGTGGACCGGTATTTGAGCGGTGACGACGATGAAATCGATCCCGAACTGGCGGCGCGCGTCGCGGCCGAGCGCGCCCAACCGGTTCCCGGCGGCGACGAGGATTTTCCGTCGCTGTCGAGCGTTCCCGATCAGGCGCCGCGAGTCACCGCCTACGAGACCCGCGAGGAGATTACCGAGGGGCTGATCGCCGATCGCAACAACGCGCAATACGTCGACAACCCCGCCGCCGGCACGTTGCCCGGGACCACGCGAAATACACCGGTACCGGCACCGGCGCCCGACCCGTCGGTCTCCAGTACGCCGCCAGTGTCGCAAGTCGTGACCCCGCCAAAGGCTACCTCGGCCGCGTCCGCGCCGCCGTTGACCGTCAGTCCGCCACCGGAGATTCCGACACGCGAGACCTCGGTTGCACCGGTCTCGACGCCGCCCGTTGCCGAGGCGCCGCGCGACTTCGTTCAAGCCGAACCGCCGGCGGAATACATCGCCGACGCGGTGCTGCGATCGACTCACATCGCAGTCATTTATTACGTCTATGGCTCGAAGCGTGTCTCCAATCACGATCGCGCCGTCTTGGCGCAAGTCGCCGAGCAGCAGCGCGCGACCGGCGCGGTGCTTCGCGTGGTCGGACACGCCAGCACGCCGGCCAATTCCGACGATCCGGTGGAAGCGAAAATCGCCAATTTCGCGATCGCGCTCGACCGCGCGCGCATTGTCGCCACGGAATTGACCACGCTCGGCGTCCCCGCCAATCGCATTCACGTGGGCTCGGCGAGCGACGACCAGCCGGCGTACTCCGACTCGACGGCGAGCGGCGAGGCCGCCAATCGTCGGACCGACATCTATCTTGATTTTTATGGCCAATCCGGCTGACCATCGGATTGGGCGAAAGCTCGCGAAAGACCAGCTCGAATCCCATGACCGACGAGTTTGAACGCATTCAGCGGCTTCCGCCCTATGTCTTCGCGGAAGTCAACGAGATGAAGCAAAGGGCCCGTGCTGCGGGCAGCGACATCATCGACTTCGGCATGGGCAATCCGGATTCGCCGACCCCGGATCACATTGTCGAAAAGCTGATCGAGACGGTTCGCCGGCCGCGCACCCACCGCTATTCCAACTCGCGCGGCATTCCCGGCCTGCGCCGCGCCATGGCCGGGTACTATCAGCGCCGGTTTGGGGTCGATCTCGACCCGGAATCGGAAATCATCACCACCCTGGGCTCGAAGGAAGGCCTCGCCAATTTGGCGTCGGCGATCGCGTCGTCTGGCGACGTCATCCTGGCGCCGAACCCGTCCTATCCGATCCACCCCTATGGCTTCATTATCGCCGGCGCCTCGGTGCGCCATGTGCATTGCGGCCCGGGGGTCGACACCCTCGCCGAGTTCGAACGCGCGGTGGCGGCGAGCCCGGTCAAGCCCAAGGCGATGGTGCTCAATTTTCCCAACAATCCGACCGCCGAGGTCGTCGACCTCGCGTTCTACGAGTCGGTGGTCGATTTCGCGCGCCGCCAAGACATCTACATCCTGTCCGATCTGGCGTACGCGGAAATATATTTCGATACCGATCCGCCGCCGTCGATCCTGCAGGTGCCCGGCGCGCGCGACATCGCGGTCGAGTTCACCTCGCTCAGCAAGACCTATTCGATGCCCGGGTGGCGGATCGGTTTCGCCGCCGGCAACACCCGGCTTATCGGCGCGCTCACGCGGATCAAATCCTATCTCGACTATGGCGCGTTCACGCCGATCCAGGTGGCGGCGACGGCGGCGCTCAACGGCCCGCAAGACTGCGTCGACGAAATCCGCACGCGCTACCGCGAACGCCGCGACGTGCTGGTCGAAAGCTTCGCCGCCGCCGGCTGGGTTATTCCGAGCCCGAAAGCGACGATGTTCGCCTGGGCGCCGATTCCGCCGGCGTGGCGCGGCGTCGGCTCACTCGAATTCTCCAAGCGCTTGCTGGCGGAAGCCGAAGTCGCGGTCTCGCCGGGCAACGGCTTCGGCGAATACGGCGAGGGCTATGTGCGGATCGCGCTGGTCGAGAACCGGCAGCGCATCCGGCAAGCGGCGCGCAACGTGAAGGCGTTCCTGTCGCGCGCCGAGCCGGAACCGGCGACGACCGAAAACAAGGCTGTATCGCTGTGAATCCACCGCTCAAAATAGCCATCGCCGGGCTCGGCACCGTCGGCGCCGGCACCGTGACCGTCCTGCGCGAAAATCACGACCTGCTCGCCGTGCGCTGTGGCCGCGCCTTCGATCTGGTCGCGGTCTCGGCGCGCGATCGCGCCAAGGACCGCGGCCTCGATCTGTCGGACATCGCCTGGGTCGACGCGGCGCCCGATCTGGCGGCGACCGATGCCGATGTCGTCATCGAGTTGATCGGCGGCGCGGACAGCGTCGCGCTCGATCTGATCCGCGCCGCGCTCGGCCGCGGCAAGGCGGTGGTGACCGCGAACAAGGCGCTGATCGCTTTGCATGGCACCGAATTGGCGCTCTTGGCCGAGAACAATGACACGGTGTTGGCATTCGAGGCGGCGGTGGCCGGCGGCATCCCCATCGTCAAGGCGTTGCGCGAAGGCCTGGCGGCCAACCGACTGACCCGCGTCTACGGCATCTTGAACGGCACCTGCAACTATATGCTCAGCGATATGCGCGCCACCGGTCGCGCCTTCGACACCGTGCTCGCCGAGGCGCAGGATCTCGGCTATGCCGAGGCCGATCCCAGATTCGACGTCGACGGTATCGACGCGGCGCACAAGCTGGCGATCTTGGCCGGACTCGCGTTCGGCGCCGTGGTCGATTTCGACGCGGTTCACGTCGAGGGCATTCGGCCGATCGATCCAGTCGATATCGCCTATGCCGACGAGCTCGGCTATCGCATCAAGTTGCTCGGCATCGCCCGGATGACCGGTGACGGCCTCGAGCAACGCGTCCACCCCTGTATGGTGCCCAGCGATACCCCGATCGCCGGGGTCGAAGGGGTGCTCAACGCGGTCGTCGGCGAGGGCGATTTCGTCGATACCACGGTCTATGAGGGGCGCGGCGCCGGCGCTGGGCCGACCGCCTCGGCGGTAGTCGCCGATCTGATCGATATCGCGCGCGGCAGCCGGGTCCCGGCGTTTTCGATTCCCGCGGCGCGCCTGCGCGCGTTCGCGCCGGTGTCTATCGAGCGGCGCATCGGCGCCTACTACATTCGTCTGATGGTCGTCGATCGGCCCGGTGTCATGGCCGACATCGCCGGGTGTTTGCGCGATCACGAGGTTTCCATGGAGGCGCTGATGCAACGGGTGCGCGATCCCGACGAGGCGGTTCCCGTGGTGATGACCACGCACGATGTCGTCGAGGCGTCGATGACGGCGGCGCTGGCGCAGATCGCCGCGCTCGACTCGGTGGTCGAACCACCGCGCATGATCAGGATCGAATCACTGTAGGCTGCGGCCACGACTGTCCAGGAGGGAAATCATGCCGGAGTCTGGAGTACTCGATCGCAATCTGGCGCTCGAAGTGGTGCGGGTCACCGAGGCCGCGGCGCTGGCGTGCTCGCGCTACATGGGGCGCGGCGACGAACGCGCCGCCGATCAGGCCGCCGTCGATGCCATGCGGCGCGCGTTGAACGGCCTCGCCATCGACGGCACCGTGGTCATCGGCGAGGGCGAGCGCGACGAGGCGCCGATGCTGTTTATCGGCGAGAAAGTCGGCACCGGGGGGCCCAAGGTCGATATCGCCCTCGATCCGCTCGAGGGCACGACGATTTGCGCCACCGGCGGGCCCAATGCGCTGGCGGTCATCGCCATGGCCGAGGACGGCGGATTTCTCAACGCCCCCGACGTCTACATGGACAAGATCGCGGTCGGCGCCGGTCTGCCCGACACGGTGGTCGATCTCGACGAGTCGCCGGCAACCAATCTCGCCAATCTGGCCAAGGCCAAGGCGGTCGAGGTGAGCGACATCGTCGCCTGCATTCTCAGCCGGCCGCGCCATGAAGAGCTGATCGCCAAGACCCGCGAGGCGGGGGCGCGGATCCAGCTCATCCAAGACGGCGATGTCGCGGGGGTGATCGCCACCTCGCGCGACGGCACCGGCATCGACATCTATATCGGCAGCGGCGGCGCGCCTGAAGGCGTGCTGGCGGCGGCGGCGCTGCAATGCATTGGCGGCCAGATGATGGGCCGTTTGATCTTCCGTAACGACGACGAGCGCGGCCGCGCGCGCAATATGGGGGTCGAGGATTTCGACCGCAAATATTTGCTTGAGGATCTGGCGCATGGCGACGTCATGTTCGCGGCGACCGGCGTGACCGACGGCTCGATGCTACGCGGCGTGCGGCGTTTCTCCGGCGGCTGCGAAACCGAATCCCTGGTCATGCGGTCGAAAACCGGCACCGTCCGCGTGATCGGCGCGCAGCATGATTTCGGCCGCAAGGTGATGCTAGGAGATGACACCCACTAATATGGCCGACACGGCGTTTGCGATCGAAAGCACCGACGCGGTGCTCGGCGTCGAGGCCTCGATCGGCGGCAAATCGTGGCGTGCCAGGCTCGACGACGAGCGGCTCGCCTTGGCGCTGTCGCAATCGCTCGATATTCCCGACTTGCTCGGACGTGTGCTGGCGGCGCGCGGTGTCGGTCTCGACGACGCGGCGACCTTTCTCGAGCCGACCTTGAGGGCGATGCTGCCCGATCCGTCTACGCTTGCCGACATGGATGTCGCCGCCGCCCGACTCGCCGATGCGGTGGAGGGCGGTGAACTGGTCGCCATATTCGGTGATTACGATGTCGACGGCGCGACCGCCTCGGCGCTGGTGCGGCTTTATCTGGAGGCGGTGGGGGCCAAGACGCGGCCCTATATTCCTGATCGCATCGCCGAGGGCTATGGGCCGAACATTCCCGCCTTCCGCGCGTTGCGGGCGGAAGGCGCGGCGGTGGTGGTCACCGTCGATTGCGGCATCGCCGCCCATGACGCGATCGCCGCCGCCAACGCCGACGGCCTCGACGTGATCGTCGTCGACCATCATCTGACCGGGCCCGACCTGCCGCCCGCGCTGGCCTTGGTCAATCCCAATCGCCTCGACGATACCAGCGGGCAGGGGGCCCTGGCCGCCGTCGGGGTCGCCTTCGTTTTGCTGGTCGCGGTCAATCGGACGCTGCGCGAACGCGGGTGGTTCGCCGGTCGTGACGAGCCCGATCTGCGCCAGTGGCTCGATCTCGTGGCGCTCGGCACCGTGTGCGACATGGTACCGCTGGTCGGTCTCAACCGCGCGTTCGTGCGGCAGGGTTTGAAAATATTGGCGCGGCGCGGCAATCCCGGGATCGCCGCGCTGATCGATGTCGCGCGGATCGAGGAGACCCCGGGCACCTACGAGGCCGGGTTTCTCCTCGGACCGCGGATCAATGCCGGCGGGCGCGTCGGCGCCGCCGACCTCGGCCATCGCCTGCTCACCAGCCGCTCGATCGCCGAGGCGCTGCCGCTGGCGCAAAGGCTCGACGGGCTGAACGAAGACCGCAAGGCGATCGAAACCCGTATGCTCGACGAGGCGTTGCGTGACGTCGAGCATCGCGACGGCGTGCTTCCGCCGCTGCTGGTGTTGACCGGCGAGAACTGGCACCCCGGCGTGATCGGCCTGATCGCCAGCCGCATGGTGGAGCGCTTCGCCCGCCCGACGCTCGCCATCGCGTTCGATGGCGAAGTCGGCAAGGGCTCGGCGCGCTCGGTGGCGGGGTTCGATTTCGGCACCGCGGTTACCGCGGCGCGCCAAAGCGGCTTGATCGAGGGCGGCGGCGGCCACGCGATGGCGGCGGGCCTCACCCTCGACCGCGGCCAGCTCGGCCCGCTCAGCGAATTTCTCGCGGAACGCCTGCGTCGCGCCAACGACATTCCGTCGCGCCCCAGCCTCGGCGTCGACGGCGTCTTGGAAGTGGCCGGTGCCACCCCGTCGCTGTGTGAGTTGGTGGCCCGCGCTGGGCCGTTCGGCAGCGGCAACGCGGAGCCTCGGTTCGCGTTTCCGCGCTGCCGCATCGAATATGCCAAGACGGTTGGCAAAGGGCACGTCAGCTGCCGCCTGGCTGGCGCCGGCGGCGGCCGCCTCAAGGCGATCGCGTTTCGCAGCGCCGACCGCCCCGTTGGCGCCGCCCTGATCGCCGCCAGCGGGCGGCCGCTTCATGTTTGCGGCCGTTTACGCGTCGATCGTTGGCAGGGCCGCAACGGTGTCCAATTGGTAATCGACGATGTTGCCGAACCCGGCTGAGTTTATGGTGAGCTGGAGTATTGCACGATGACCGCGCCGGTCCGGTGCGCGGTAATCCCCGTCGGCGGTCTCGGAACGCGGTTTCTGCCGGCGACCAAGGTGCTCGCCAAAGAAATGCTGCCGGTGGCCGACCGGCCGCTTATCCAATACGCCGTCGAGGAAGCATTCGCCGCCGGCATCGAGCGCATCGTCATCGTCACCGGACCCGGCAAGGCGGCGATCAAGGACCATTTCGCGCCCGCGCCGGCGCTCGAGACCACCCTCATGGAGGGCGGTAAAACCGATCTCCTCGCGCTGCTCGAGGCTACCAACTACCCCGCGGATCTCATCGTCTATACCGAACAGCCCGAGCCGCGCGGCCTCGGTCACGCGGTGTGGTGCGCCCGCGACCTGGTTGGCGATCAGCCGTTCGCGGTCCTGCTTCCCGACGATCTGGTGTTTGGCCCGCTGTCGTGTCTCGAGCAAATGATCGCCGATTACGACCGGGTCGGCGGCAACCTGGTGGCGGTGATGGATGTCGCTCGCGCGCATACCGACCGCTATGGCGTGCTCGATCCGGGGAACCAGTCGGGATCACTGGTCGAAGTGCTTGGATTGGTGGAAAAGCCCAAACCCGCGGACGCGCCGTCCACTCTCTCGATCATCGGGCGCTACATTCTCCAACCGACAATTTTCGATCGCCTTGAACATCAAAGCGTCGGCGCGGGCGGCGAGATTCAGCTAACCGACGCGATGCGGGGGCTGATCGGCGGCGTGCCTTTTCACGGCTTCCGGTTTGCCGGCCGGCGCTTCGACTGTGGCACCAAATTGGGCTTTCTCGAAGCCTCGATCGCCTACGCCCTGGCGCATGACGACACGGCCGGTGGCGCCCGCGCGCTGATCGAAAGATTTGCCGCCGCGTTGGCCCGGAAGGACACGACATGAAGATTGTCATGGTCGGCACCGGCTATGTCGGCCTGGTCTCCGGCGCCTGCTTCTCCGAGTTCGGCGTCGATGTCGCCTGTATCGATACCGACACCGCGAAGATCGACGCCTTGAACGCGGGACAGGTGCCGATATACGAACCTGGACTCGACGATTTGGTGGCGCGCAACCGCGCCGCCGGTCGGCTCGCATTCGCCACCGATCTGGCGGCCGCGATGGTCGAGGCCGACGCGGTGTTCATCGCCGTCGGCACGCCGAGCCGGCGCGGCGACGGGCACGCCGACTTGAGTTTTGTCTATGCCGCGGCCGAGGACATTGCCAAGACAATCACCGGCCGGTTGGTCATCGTCACCAAATCGACGGTCCCGGTCGGTACCGGCGCCGAGGTCGAGCGGCGGATCACCGCGGCGCGCGCCGATCTCCGGCCCGGCGTCGATTTCGATGTCGTCTCGAACCCGGAATTTCTTCGCGAAGGATCGGCGATCGAGGATTTCATGCGTCCCGACCGCGTTGTCGTCGGCGCGATCAGCGACCATGCGCGCGAGGTCATGCGCTCGCTGTACCGGCCCCTGTTTCTTCGTGAAACGCCGATCCTGATCACCTCGCGCGAGACCGCGGAACTCACAAAATATGCCGCCAACGCCTTTCTCGCGACCAAGATCACCTTTATCAACGAGGTCGCCGATCTCTGCGAACAGGTCGGCGCCGATGTCCAGGAAGTCGCCAAGGGCATCGGGCTCGACGGCCGGATCGGCTCGAAATTCCTGCATGCCGGTCCTGGCTATGGCGGCTCGTGCTTCCCCAAGGACACCCTGGCGTTGGTGCGCACCGCGCGCGAGAGCAGCACGCCGATGCGGATTGTCGAGGCGGTCGTCGATGTCAACGAGGCGCGCAAGACGCGGATGGCGGAGAAAGTGATCGCGGCGTGCGGCGGCTCGGTCGCGGGCAAGACGATCGCCGTGCTCGGCCTGACCTTCAAGCCGAATACCGACGATATGCGCGACAGTCCCAGTCTGGTGATCGTGCCGTTGTTGCAAGCGTCGGGAGCCCGGGTGCGGGCGTACGATCCCGTCGGCATGGACGCGGCACGGACTATGATCGACGGGCTTGATGTGGGTGACTCGGCCTACGAAGTCGCCGATGGCGCCGATGCCCTGGTGCTGATCACCGAATGGAACCAGTTTCGCGCCCTCGATCTCAAGCGCCTCAAGGCGGTAATGGCGCGGCCGGTCTTTGTCGACTTGCGCAACGTCTATCGGCCCGACGAAATGGCAGCCGAGGGCTTTCACTATGTCAGCGTCGGCCGCCCGGACGTCGGGATCGATACCGATGATTGAGCCCGCGTCCCTCGATCCCGGAACGCTGCGCGCCTACGATATTCGCGGTGTTTTCGAAGAGACGGTGACTCCAAGTCACGCCTTTGCCATTGGCCGAAGTTTCGCGACCCTGGTTCGCGCGCGGACCGGCGGCGCCACGATCTGTGTCGGCTACGACGGCCGGCTATCCTCGCCGACTCTCGAAGACGCCTTGGTCCAAGGCTTGATCGCGTCCGGCGCGTCGGTGGCCCGGATCGGCTTGGGGCCGACGCCGATGCTCTATTTCGCCGGCAAGACAGGTAATGCCGACGGCGCGATCATGATTGCCGGCTCGCACAATCCGCCCAACCACAACGGTTTCAAGATGGTGCTCGCGGGCGGACCATTTTACGGCGACGACATCCAGGAACTCGGGGCGGTCGCGGCCTCCCGGGCGTTTCATAACGGCGCCGGAACCGTCCGCGAAGAGGACGTCGGCGACCGCTATATCGCCACTCTCGCCGAGGCGTATCGCAGCGATCGCGGCCTCAAAGTGGCGTGGGACGCGGGGAATGGCGCGGCGGGGGCGGTCATGGCGCGCTTGGTACGCGATTTGCCCGGCGAGCATCTGTTGCTCTGCGAGACCATCGACGGCCATTTTCCCAATCACCATCCCGATCCCACGGTGGCGGAAAATCTCGAACTGCTGATCGCGACGGTGCGCGCCGAGGGCTGCGATATGGGGGTCGCCTTCGATGGTGACGGCGACCGCCTCGGCGCCGTCGATGGCGACGGCCGGATCATCTGGGGCGACCAGATCCTCGCCCTGCTCGCCGCCGATCTGCTGCGCGAACGACCCGGCGCGACGGTTATCGCCGACGTCAAGGCGAGCCAGGTTCTGTTCGATCATATCGCCGCCAACGGCGGCAACCCGGTCATGTGGCGCACCGGCCATTCGCCGATCAAGAGCAAGATGGCCGAGACCGGGGCGCCGTTGGCCGGCGAAATGAGCGGCCACATCTTTTTCGCCGACCGCTATTTCGGCTATGATGACGGGCTTTACGCGGCGGTGCGTCTGATCGACACGGTGGCGCGGAACGGCACATCGGCGGCGGCGATGCGCGCCGCCTTGCCGCAGATGGTCAACACCCCGGAACTGCGTTTCGACTGTCCGGACGCGCGCAAATTCGCTGTCGTCGACGAGGTCGCCGAGCGTCTGCGCGCTGCCGGTGCCGATGTCGTCGATATCGACGGTGTGCGGGTCAACACCGAAGACGGCTGGTGGTTGTTGCGCGCTTCGAATACCCAGCCGGTGCTCGTCGCGCGTTGTGAATCCGCCGACGAGCCCGGACTGGCTCGGCTCAAGGCCGCGCTTTCGGCGCAGCTCGAGGCGAGTGGGGTGACCCCACCGCCGTTGTAAGGAGGCGAAAATGTCCGAAGTGGATCTCCTCTCCGGGATCGAACGGGAAGCGCCGGTTCAATTGGAGCCGGTGACCATGAGTGGCGCTATCGGCCTCGTCATCGTCGACGAGGTCAATGGGTTCGCTACCGTCGGCGGCGGCAATCTCGCGCCCATCGGGCCCAACGCGCAAGTCGCCGGTATGGTTGCCGAGACCGACACCCTGGCGCGCGCGTTCGCGGCGCGCGACTTGCCGATCGCGGCGTTTCTCGACACCCACGTCCCGGGCAAGCCCGAACCGCCCTATCCGCCGCACTGCGAGGCCGGAACCGGCGAGGAGAATTTGGTGCCCGAGCTCACCTGGCTTGGCGATTGCCCGCAGGCAACCTTGATCCGCAAAGACTGCATCAATGGGTTTGTCGGATCGATCGATGTCGCCAGCGGCGCCAATCGCAGCGTCGATTGGGTTAACTCGCATCGCTTGGAAACCGTCCTCGTGGTCGGCATTTGCACCGATATTTGCGTGATGGATTTCGTGCTGACGTTTCTCTCGGCGCGCAATCATGGGCTGATGCCGAGTCTGGTCGATATCACCGTCTATGAGAAAGGCTGTGCGACCTATGATCTATCCGGTGCCGTGGTCGCCGATCTGGGACTGCCGGAAACCGCCCGTCATCCGCAAGCGCTGACCCATCATATGGGGCTCTATTTCATGCATTCGCGGGGCGCGCGCCTGGCCGGCACGCTGAGTTGGTTAGACTAGGAACTCGGTCCCGCTACCATGCAAGGCAGGGACTGCGACCGCAGTTCGAAACACGCTTGTCGCGCTTCCGCCTCGGTCATTCCGGTCTGGCGGGCGCGGTATAATTTACCGTGCTTGTCCTCGACCACGTCGATCCGACGCGCGGTTTCGGTTATCAAGGCGGGGATGACGAAAGCCGCCGCGTCCAAGGCCTGTTCGGCCGCGTCGGCGCGCGAATACGCCCCGACCTGAATGACCCAATTGCGATCGAGTTCCTGATGCGCCTGGGCCGACGGAATTATCACGTAGCTTGTCAAGGCTTCGCCGACCGCCACCGCCGCCACGCCGATCCGTTTGGGAATCGACCCGGCGGTGCCGGCCGCTTCATAGGTCGGTGACACGATCGCCGCCATGGTGATCGCCGGATCGGGTTTATATTTCGGTCGCTTGACGACCGCTATTATCTGGGTGATCCGGCCGACGTTTCTGAACGAATTGTCGAGCAGTTGACGCATATGGCGGTCGCGCCGTTGCGCGGTCTTGCCGCCCAACACCACCGCGATGATGTGATGATTCTTGCGTCGAACCGAGGCCGCCAGATTATATCCAGACGCGTTGGTGTATCCCGTCTTGATGCCGTCCATGCCGCGGTAGATGCCGAGCAGGCGGTTGGTGTTGCGGTACCGCCGGCCCTTGTATCGGAACGAGCGATTGTTGAAGTAATGGGTGTGGTGGGGAAAGCGTCCATAGAGATTCTGGGCGAGGGTGGCGATATCGCGCGCCGTAGTGCGCTGCTTCTTGTCGGGCAGGCCGCTGGCATTGCGAAACGTCGTCCGCGTCATGCCGAGCTCGCGCGCGCGCTTGGTCATCATGATCGCGAAATTCTGCTCGGTGCCGGCCAAATTCTCGGCGATCACCGTCGCGGCATCGTTCGCCGATTTGATCGCCAAGGCGCTGATCGCATCGCCGAGCAGAATGGTTTCTCCGGCCTTGAGGCGAAGTTTCGATGGCGGTCTTTTGGACGCGAAGACCGACACGCTCAACGGCGTGTTGATCGTCATCCGGCCGTCATCGAGCGCTTCAAAAACCAGATAAAGCGTCATCATCTTGGTCAGCGACGCCGGATAGTTCAGCGTATCCGCGTTGACCTGATACAGCATCGTGCCGGTCGCGTTATCGATAATGAACGAGGCATAGCCGGCCGCGGCGTCGCGCGCCGGCGCTTGGGCGAACATAACCGCCGCGGCGAATACCAAGGTCGCCAACAATTTATGCCGGGTACCGGCTCGCCTTACCGCTTGCCTACGCGTCATCGATATCGTGCTCCTCGCGGCCCACCGTCACCGGCCGGTTCCACCATACTGAATCCTAGAATGATTCCTCATGTTTTCAAACAGAAAGCTTAGCTCAGCTCAGGAGATACTGGCGCTTTCGTGGGCAAAGGGTTGATGCGAATTCTCCGCACCGCGAATGATTGAACCGGCGAGGGTGATCATCACGGCGTCGGCGCGAAGCTCGGTTTTGCAGTCGCAAAAAAATTGTGCAGTGCACAAAATTACCTTGGCACTTGGCTTTGAATCCCTAAATAACTCATCGTTGTTGCAGTGCACAATAAATTTTTGGGCATTCGAGACGGGCCCTCCAGGATGTGCGCGGCAACACTCAGATTCACACCCGACCGCTGATGGTCGGAGGAAAGCACGGAAGGTACGAGGACCCATGACTGACGCGAAATCCAAGACCAAGAAAACCGCGGGTACCATCGGCAAGTCCAATGGCGCCGAGACCGTGAAAAGCGGCCAGGACGCGTTTGAGAGCCTGTTTCGCGCGGGGCACCGAGGCGATGTCGGGCAATTACGATAAGTGGATCGCGCTCGGCCAGGAGAACGCCGCCGCCGCGTTCGGCGCCTTCAAGGGCTGGGACGAATTCACGGAAATTGGCAAACAGAATGCCGAGGCGATGGTTGCCAGTGGGAAAATCGCGGCCCAGGGCATCGAGGAAATCACCGACAAAATGGTCTCTTTCGTCACCGCGACCGTTGAAGACGGGGTCGAGTCTTCCAAGGAAAGCTCGAATGTCGCGATGCCAAGGATTTCCTCGACCTGCAGACCAAACAGATTCGCAAGGCGTTCGACGGTTGGGTTGCCGAGGGGACCGAGATTTCCGAGCTTTCAGTAGCGACGGCGACCAAGGCCATAACCCCGCTCGGCGAGCGGGTGAGCGCGAATGTCGAAAAATGGGGCAAAACCGCGGCGTAAGCCCGTTTTGGGCCGGCGAAAGCAGCCCCGACCAGCGGTTCTTGCAAGCGAGCGCCTAAACCACGGCCCGGTGTCCGATGACGCCGGGCCGTGCGCTATTCAGGGTCTTGGTATGGTGAAACGCATCTTCAAGACTTTAATTTGCCGAAGCGGAGTCGATATTATAGTGCGTTGGCCGCGCGGTGCGTGGTGTATACGGCCGAGTCCGACTCTTCGCGGAGTCGGGCTGGCGCAAACGAGGATGACGGGAACGGCATCGATGGACGAAAGTCTGCTCCATCTACCCAGGCTGGGCGGCGATGACGAAGATGACGGCGGTGACGCCGACGTCGGTCGCCCGGGGACCGGTGTCGCGACTCAAATCAAGCCGCGCACCAAAAAGCCGTCGATGTACAAGGTGCTGATGCTCAATGACGACTACACGCCGATGGAGTTCGTGGTCTACGTTTTGGAACGCTTTTTCCAGAAATCGCGGGATGATGCCACCCGGGTCATGCTGCATGTGCATCAGCGAGGGGTCGGAATTTGCGGCGTCTATTCCTATGAGGTCGCCGAAACAAAAGTTACTCAGGTGATGGATTTTGCGCGTCAGAACCAACATCCTTTACAATGCACGTTGGAAAAAGACTAAGCTTGGTTGAGCGGGGGTTATCGTGAAACAGTGCGAGGGTCGCTAAAACATGCTTTCGAAGACACTGGAAGAAACCTTACACCGTGCGTTGGCGCATGCGAATTCGCGCCAGCACGAGTTCGCTACGCTCGAACATCTCCTGCTGTCGCTGACCGAGGATCAGGACGCGATTGCGGTGCTGCGCGCGTGCAACGTCGATGTCGATCGCATTCGTCAATCGATCGACGAGTTCCTCGACGAGGAGCTGGGAAGCCTCGCGGTCGAGCAGAATGTCACCGACTCGAAGCCGACGGCGAGTTTCCAGCGCGTCATTCAGCGGGCGGTTCATCACGTCCAAATGTCGGGCCGCGAGGAAGTCACCGGCGCCAACGTTCTCGTGGCGATCTTTTCCGAGCGCGAATCGCACGCCGTCTATTTCCTCCACGAACAGGACATGACCCGGCTCGACGCGGTCAGCTACATTTCTCACGGCATCGCCAAGACCCCTGGCGCCACCACTGAGACCCGCACGCCGAGCGGTTCCGCCAGCAGCAGCAGCGAGGATGAAGACGGCGAGAAAAACGTCAAGCAAGGCAACGAGGCGCTCGATGCTTATTGCGTAAACCTCAACGAGAAAGCGCGCGACGGGCGGATCGATCCGCTGATCGGTCGCGAGCACGAGGTCGAGCGCTGCATACAGGTGCTGTGCCGGCGGACCAAGAACAATCCGCTTTTCGTCGGTGATCCCGGGGTCGGCAAGACGGCGATCGCCGAGGGCCTGGCCAAGCGCATCGTCGATCTCGAGGTCCCCGAGGTTCTCCGCGATTCAACGATCTTCGCGCTCGACATGGGATCCTTGCTCGCCGGTACCCGCTACCGCGGCGATTTCGAGGAGCGCGTCAAGGCGGTGCTCACCGAACTCGAGCGCTATGACGGCGCAATTCTGTTCGTCGATGAAATCCATACGGTGATCGGCGCTGGCGCGACGTCAGGGGGCGCGATGGATGCCTCGAACTTGCTCAAACCAGCACTGCAGAGCGGAACTCTTCGGTGCATGGGTTCAACAACTTATAAGGAATATCGGAACTATTTTGAGAAGGATCGCGCGCTGGTTCGCCGGTTCCAGAAGATCGACGTCAACGAGCCGTCGGTCGAGGATGCGGTGAAAATCCTCGAAGGCCTCAAGCCCTATTACGAGGAATTTCACCACGTCGAATATACCAAAGATGCGCTGCGCTCCGCCGTCGTCCTGTCCGACCGCTATATCGGCGACCGCAAGCTGCCCGACAAAGCGATCGACGTGATCGACGAAGTCGGCGCGGCGCAAGCGCTGGTGCCCGAGGAAGAGCGCAAGACCACCATCGGCGTCGATGAAATCGAGGTCGTGGTCGCCAAGATCGCGCGTATTCCGCCGAAGAGCGTCAGTCGTGACGACAAGGAAATGCTGTCGTCGCTACAGCGGAACCTGAAAGTCGTGGTGTTCGGCCAGGACCAGGCGATCGACGCGCTGACCAGTGCGATCAAACTGTCGCGCGCCGGCCTGCGCGAGCCCGAAAAACCGATTGGCAATTACCTGTTCTCCGGCCCCACCGGCGTCGGCAAGACCGAGGTCGCGCGGCAACTCGCGTTGATCATGGGGATCGAGCTGATCCGCTTCGACATGTCGGAATATATGGAGCGCCACACCGTCTCGCGGCTGATCGGCGCGCCGCCGGGCTATGTCGGCTTCGACCAGGGCGGTCTGTTGACCGACGCGATCGACCAGCACCCGCACGCGGTCCTGTTGCTCGACGAGATCGAGAAAGCGCACCCGGATCTGTTCAATATCCTGCTCCAGGTCATGGATCACGGCAAGCTCACCGACAATAACGGCAAGCAGGTCGATTTCCGCAACGTGATCCTGATCATGACCACCAATGCCGGGGCCTCGGAACTCGCCAAGTCGGCAATCGGATTTGGCCGCGAGGATCGTCAAGGCGACGACGAGGAAGCGATCAACCGCATGTTCTCGCCGGAATTCCGCAATCGCCTCGACGCGACGATCGGTTTCAACAATCTGCCGCCCGAGGTGGTGCATCAGGTGGTCGACAAGTTGGTCGTCCAATTGGAAGGCCAATTGAGTGACCGCAGCGTCACCATCGAGCTCTCCGACGAGGCCCGCGACTGGCTCGCCAAGAAGGGCTATGACAAGCTCTACGGCGCCCGCCCGCTGCAGCGCATCATCCAGGAGCACATCAAGAAATCGCTGGCCGACGAACTGCTGTTCGGTGAGCTCGTCGATGGCGGCCACGTCAAGGTCGTCGTCGAGGGCAAGAAGCTCGGCTTCGACATCGACACCAGCATGGTCGAGAAAAAACCCGACCCGGAAGACGGCGACGGCGACGATGATGGCGACGACGGCGACGGCGACGGTGATAAGAAAGTGACCGAACCGGTCGACAGCTGACGCCGCTCTTCGCTTGCATCCTCGCCTGGTCTGATTAGGTTGGCGACACTTCAATTTGCGAGGTGCCGCCATGTCCCAATCTGACGGCGAAACCGCGCCCGCTTGGGCCGCCGTGCGTGACCGCGTAAAGCGGTTCGTCGAGGATACGGTCTATCCGGTCGAGACGCAGCTCGACGACGTGTCCGTCGACGACTATCTCGCGGTGATGCGGCCGTTGATGGCCGAGGCCAAGGCGGCCGGCCTGTGGGCGCTCGGGCATCCCAAGGAGATCGGCGGCCAGGGCATGCCGTTCATGGATTACGTCTACATCAACGAGGTGGTGGGGCGGTCCGAACATGCGATGGTCGCGTTGGGTACCCATTCGCTGCAAGATTCGATCATGCTCCACCTCTATGCCGATGCGGACTGGCGCGAACGCTATCTCGCGCCGCTGGTCGCCGGCGAGGTATTTCCCTCGATCGGCATGACCGAGCCGGCGGTGGCCTCGTCCGATCCCACCCAGCTCGAGACCCACGCGGTGCTCGACGGCGACGAGTGGGTGATCAACGGCCGCAAATGGTTCACCACCTGGGCCAACCGTGCCGCCTATACCACCGTGTTCGCGCGCACCGAGCCCGCCGATGCGCCGCGTCACGAGGCGTTCAGCATGATCGTCGTGCCGACCGACAATCCGGGCTACCGGATCGTGCGCGAAACCCCGGTGTTCGGCATGAACGGCGGCCATTGCGAGGTTGCCTACACCGATGTCCGGGTGCCCAAGTCGAACCTGCTCGGACCCCGCGGCGGGGGCTTCAAGGTGGCGCAAAAGCGGCTCGGACCGGGGCGGATTTTTCACTGTATGCGTTGGCTCGGCCAGGCCCAGCGCGCCTTCGATCTGATGTGCCGCCGCGCCAACGACCGGGTCGCCTTCGGCTCACCCTTGGCCGACAAACAGTTGGTACAAAAGATGGTTTTCGATTCGGCGGCGGAGATCCAGGCTTGCCGCCTGCTCACCCTCGACGCCGCGCGGATGATCGATGCCGGCGACGAAGCGCGGGTCGAGATCGGCCTGATCAAGGTGGTCGGCGCCGAGATGGTGCACAATGTCATCGACCGCGCAATCCAGGTTCACGGCGCCATGGGGGTCACCGCCGATACGCCGCTCGAGCGCATGTACCGCCACGCCCGCTTCGCCCGGATCTACGACGGACCCGACGAAGTCCACATCCAATCCACCGCGCGGCGGATCTTGCGCACCTATCGCCAAGGCGGCGACTGGGATTTCGGCGAACGCGCGGTGGCCGGGGCCACTACCCTCAATAGATAATTTTGACTTCCGGATAGGTTGGGCGCAATCGCGTCCCCAGTACGGTCATCACCGCGATCGGGCCGCGGGTGAAGTTGTCCGCCATGTCGCCGATGTGCGCCAGCGCTTCCGCCGACGGCGTGTCGCACCTGGCCGGCGGCGCCATGTCCGCCGCTAGCGCTTCAGCCTCGGCGATAGCCCGCGCCGAAAGCGCCGCCGCCGCGGTTTCGGCTTCCGCGATCTTGCCCGGCGCGAAGGTCGAGGCCGCCGCCATCGCCAATAACGCCGGCCATGCCGCGAGGTGGCGATAGAGGCTGGGGATCAACGCTTGTCCCGCCGGCGCGACCGGGGCGCTCAGCGCCGCGACCATCTCGGCCGTGTCTTTCTCCATCTCATCCATCGCCAGGATCGGCGGCAGCGGGCCGGGACTTTGCGGCCGCGCGCTCGGATCGGCCGTGGCCGCCGCTTTTTCTGCACCGCCATCGGCGATGAAGCGCGCCAGTGCCGGCATCGCCACCAGGTTTTGTGAATTCGCCCGGTTGTAAGCCTCGACGATCGCCGCCGCGGTCCCTACCGCGTGATCGCCCACCCCGGCGGCGCGGAACGCTTCCATCGGCACTTCCGCGGAGTCCGAGATGTCGACCGACACGACCAGCGCCTCCGCTGCGGCCGCCACCCGGCCGTCGTCGTAGAGCGGGCGCACCGCGCCCCATGCCCACGCGAGCGCCGGCGGCAGGCTCGCCCAATGGCGCCAGATTGTGTTTACCTGACCGACACCAGTCACCGCCTTGATGTCGCGATAGATCTCGGCGATCGCACCGGTGGCGTCGGCCTCGCTGATTTCGGCAATCGGGTCGGACATGGTTTGATCCTTGGTATAAGACTTCGTCGCACGATCGCGACAATAGCGAAGCGGAAAATCCAAGGGGACTTTTTATGACCGACGCGGCCACGCCCGAACAGCAAACCGACGTGCTGTGGGATTATCTCAAAGGGTTCCACGCGGTCCATTTGATCGATATCGGCACCAAGTTGGGCCTGTTCGCCGCGATCGACGCCGCGGGCGAGGGCGGTGCGACCGCGAGCCACCTAGCCAAGGATGATGGGTTTCATCCCCCTACGTCGATATCTGGTGCCGCACCGCCTATGCCTACGGCTTACTCGAGGGGGACGAAAGTGGCGACGAGGCGCGTTTCACCCTGGCACCGCACTTCGATACGCTCTTGGTCGACAATCGGCACCCGCGCTATCTCGCGCCTTATTTCAACGGCGCAACGAGCTACTACGCCGACGATTTCGCCCGCTACCCGGAGTTTTTCCGCGACGGCGGGATCTTTTCCTTCCAAGACCATGGCCAGGATTTCTCCGACGCCATCGCCACCACCACGTCGGGTTTCCATGCGGTAATCGCGCGCCGCATGCTGCCGGCGATTCCCGGACTCGGCGATAAACTCGCCGCCGGCGCCGCCGTTCTCGACATGGGCTGCGGCGCCGCCGGCTTGCTGATGCGGATCGCCGAGGCGCATCCAGCGGCACGCTGCACCGGGGTCGATATCGACCGCCACGGCATCGAACTCGCGCAAGGCCGGATCGCCGAGGCGGGTTTGTCGGATCGGGTCACCGCCGAGCTTGTCGACGGCGGCGAAATCTCCCACGCCGACACCTTCGACGTGGTCACCATGTTCGAGGTGCTCCACGAAATCCCGGTCGCGGTGCGGTCCCAGGTGATCGCCAATTGCCACAAGGCGCTCAAACCCGGCGCGGCCCTATTCATCCTCGACGAAACCTATCCCCGCGACCTTCCCGGCCTGCGCGACCGCGAGCACGCGCTCGCCGTGCAGACCGCGTTCAACGAACTGATCTGGGGCAACGTCGTGCCGACCGCCGACGATCAAGATCAGCTGTTGCGCGACGCCGGCTTCACCCGCATCGACCGCACGCAGATCGCCACGTACTTCACCGCGATCACCGCCTGGAAGGACTGATCCAACCCGGCGCGCACGTCTTGCGGGCCGGCAAGCGCGACCGCGCGCCCGAGCTTATGCGAGGCCAGCTTGGCCGGCGTTTGAACGCACACCAATCAGCGATGAGACTTTCTCATCGCTGATTGGTGTTTAAGAATCCTTCCGATACGGTGTAAAACTGCGTTCGATCGACTCGATCTCGTGGTCGACCTGATCGCGTTCGTGGTCGAGATAATCCGCCACCGCGGTGCGGAAATTCGGGTCGGCAATCCAGTGCGCGCTGTAGGTGAGCCGCGGTAAATAGCCCCGTTGAATTTTATGAGGGCCTTGCGCGCCAGCCTCGACCCACTCCAGGCGATGGGCGATCGCGAAATCGATAGCTTGGTAATAGCAGGCTTCGAAATGGAGGAAGTCATGATGCTCGATACAGCCCCAATTGCGGCCGAACAGGGTATCGGCGCCGATGAAATTCAGCGCTCCGGCGATATAGCGCCCATCGCGCGAACACAGGATCAACGCGATGCGATCGGCCATGGTCTGGTGGATGATCTCGAAGAATTCTCGGTTGAGGTAGGGCCTGCCCCATTTGCGACTGCCGGTATCGATGTAGAAGCGATAGAACGCGTCCCAATGCTCCGGCCGCAATGTCCCGCCGGTAAACGCCTCGATGGTGATATCGGCGGCGAACGCGCGCGCGCGCTCCTTGCGGATCATTTTTCGCTTGCGTGAGGTCAGTGTCGCGAGGAAATCGTCGAACGTCTCGTAGCCCTGATTGCGCCAATGAAACTGCTCGCCGGTGCGGCGCAAGAACCCGGCCGTCCCCATCAGCAGCCATTCGCTTTCGGTCGGGAAAGTGACATGCATCGTCGCCACACCGAGCTTTTTGGCCACCTGGATCGCGGCGCCAACCAGCGCGCCGCGCACCCGGTCTTCATCCGCTCCGGGGGGGACCAGCAGACGCCGCCCGGTCACCGGGGTGAACGGCACCGAGGCTTGTAGTTTGGGGTAATAGCGCCCGCCCGCGCGCTCGTAGGCGTCGGCCCAGCCGTGGTCGAAGACATACTCGCCGTGCGAATGGTTCTTGAGATAAAGCGGCATCGCTCCGAGGATCGCTCCGGCGCTGTCCTCGAGCACCAGATGCTGCGGCAGCCACCCGGTCTCGGCGCAACAACTGCCGCTTTCCTCGAGCGCATCGAGAAATTCGTAACTTACGAACGGGTCGTCGTTGCCCGCCAGCCGGCCCCAGTCCTCGGGCCCGATCTCCGAGAGCCGCGCCGCCGTTCGTGCGATCAGCGGTGCACCTTCGGGCTCACACTTCACCGCGGTTGCGGACCTATACCAAGTTGCACTGATAATGACACATTTGACCCGAATGATTTTTGCCGCCGGATAGGAGCGGGGCGCGCCGTCGTGCGACCCCACGTCAAGCGTCCCGCGACGCCGCCGGCGGTAAAAAGCATCCGGCCTCCGGTGCCCCACCTCGGCGCGCCGGATGCGTTGCGCCGCTTGCCCGATGGACACCCATCGCGCGGCGAGTCGCGCCTACCCGGCGTGCCGATGTGGGCCATCAAATGGGTCATTATCAGTGCAATTTGGTATTAGCCGGCCTTCCAAGCGCCCTCGGCGACCAATTCGTCGGCGAAGATACTCAGCGCCTTGCCGAACTTGTCGACCATTTCGTCGACGTCGCGTTCGGTGATCACCAGCGGCGGCGAAAAACACAGGCTGTTCAACGCGCCGCGATTGATCATGCCGCCTTCCATCAAAATGTTGGACAACCGCGCGCCGATCCCGACTCCGGCATCGAACGGCACCTTGTTTTCCTTGTCCTTGACCAGCTCGATCGCCGCGAGCAAGCCTTCGCCGCGTACCTCGCCGATCAGCGGATGATCGGCGAAACTCTCGCGCAATTGGCGTTGGAAATAGGGCGTGACCTTGGCGGCGTGCTCGACCAGCTTTTCGCGCTTCATGATCTCGATGGTCTTGAGCCCGGCGGCGGCGGCAATCGGATGGCCGCCATAGGTGTAGCCATGGGCGAACGGCCCGGTCTCCGGCGAGCCCTCCTTGAGAACCTCCCAAATCTTGTCCGAAATTACCGCCGCCGACATCGGGATGTAGGCGCTGGTGAGGCCCTTGGCGATACTGATCATGTCGGCGTCGAGATGGTAGAAATCGCTGCCGAACCAACGGCCCATGCGACCGAAACCGCAGATCACCTCGTCGACGATAAACAGCACGTCATACTTTTTGAGAACCTTCTGGATTTCGTCGAAATAACCGTCCGGCGGCACGATCACTCCGCCGGCGCCCATGACCGGTTCGGCGATGAAGGCGGCGACGGTCTCGGGACCCTCGGCGACGATCTGGTCCTCCAAATCCTGGGCCAGCTTGGTCGAGAAATCGCGCTCCGACATGCCCTCGGGCGCATCCCAATAGTGATGCGGCGACGAGGTGTGCAGGAAGTCGGCCAACGGCAGGTTGAACGATTTGTGCAGCGGCGCCAGGCCGGTCATGCTCGCCGCCGCGACGGTGACGCCGTGATACGCCTTGGTCCGCGAGATGATCTTGCGTTTTTCGGGCTTGCCGCGCAAATTATTGTAGTACCAGACGATTTTGACTTGAGTGTCGTTGGCTTCCGATCCCGAGTTGCAGAAAAACACCTTGCTCATCTGGTTCGGCATCACTGACAGAACTTCGTCGGCAAGTCGGATCGCCGGCTCCTGCGACATCGAAAAGAACAGATGATAATAGGCCAGTTTGCTCGCCTGCTCGGTGATCGCCTCGACCATCTCTTGACGGCCATAGCCGATATTGACGCACCACAGACCACCCATGGCATCGAGATATTCCTTGCCATTGCGATCGGATATTCGGGCGCCGGACCCGCTGGCGACCACCACTGGACCGCTTTTCAGATGCTCGGTGATCGAAGTGTAGGGATGGAGAAGGCTTTGCTTGTCCATCTCCTCGAGCGAGATGTTGCGCGGGGTTTCGTTGGGGCTCATGGTTTCATTCCTTAAAGCGTCTGACCGCTCACGCGATTTCGAATATTCCGTCTACTTCGACCGCGACATTTCGCGGCAGCATATTGGCGCCGACCGCGAAACGCGCGTGCCGGCCCTTGTCGCCGAAAACGTTCACCATCAGGTCGGATACGCCGTTCGCCACTTCCGGCTGACGGTCGAAGCCGTCGATGCAATTGACGAACACGCCCAGTTTGACGCACCGGGTAATCCGGTCGAGATCGCCGTCGCAGGCGACCCGCATCTGGGCCAACAGATTGAGACCGCACAGCGCGGCCGCTTGCTTCGCTTGTTCGACGTCATAATCCGTGCCGACCTTGGCGATATGCCGGACCTCGCCGTTCCAAAAGGGTATCTGCCCAGCAACGAACACCAGATCCCCCGATTTGACGAAGGGAATGTAATTGGCCGCCGGCGCCGCGGCGTCGGGCAAGGTGATGTCGAACTCTTTCAAGCGGGCGTCTATCTGGCCGGCCATGGGTCGTCTCCGCGGAATATTCTGGCGTGGTTCGGGCCTGAGCATAGGGGCCCAGCGCCGGCCTCGCCAGTCCCTTTTAGACCACGCGATACGGAACCGTCTCGCCGGCGAAAAAGGCGTCGAGACTGTCTAGAGCACGTCTTGCCTTGATGGAATCGGTTTGACCGCGTTCCCGCATCCCGTGGCTAGGCGCGCGGCGCCGCGCAACGACGCCACGGGATGCGGGAACGCGGCCTTCGGATGATAGATCGCGCCGTCCTCGAGCGTCGGGTCGAGCCGCGTCCGGTTGTGATAATGAACCGCCAGACCGAAGCCGCGCGCCCGGCGGGCAAGCGCCCGGCCGATCCGCCCCATGCCGAGGATCCCCAATCGCCGGCCAAACATTTCGCGGCCCAGAAGCTGGGTCGGCGCTCAGCCGCGCCAGCTGCCGCCGCGGACCAGGCGGTCGGCCTCACCGGCGCGTCGCGCGGCGGCAAGCAGCAACATCATCGCGATATCGGCGCACGCCTCGCTGAGCACATCCGGGGTGATGGTGATCACCAAGCCGCGCGCCCGCGCCGCGTCGAGCGCGATATGGTCGGTGCCGACCGACAGCATGCCGATTATCTTGACCGACTTGTCGAGGCGGCCGATCACCTCGGCATCGAATTGTTCGGTGGCGCAGGCGAATAGCGCGTCGATGCCCTTGGCCGCGTCGAGCAACTCTTCTTGTCCGTAAAGCCGGTCTTCGGGGTTGAGAATCGCTTGATAATCGCGCCTTAAGCGGGCTTCCACCGGCGCCGGAAAATTACGGGTCGCGAGAATTCCTTTGCTGGAAAGCATCGCTGTTAGTATCTACTTAGTTACCCATGGTGTCTGTCCCCGCTCGGGTCGACAGTGACCAACCCCGGGCGAACCCTTATCGCCAATCGGGGGCGAGACCAGGTGAAGGCGGTATCATGAAATCTGTAATTTGCAAAGTAACGGCGGCGACGATCGCGCTCATCATCGGTACGCAACTCGGCGGCCCCGATCCGGTGAGCGCGGTGGGAACCCTCGATCTCGCACCGCACCGCGCGCTCTACGAGATTTCGCTGGCGGGGACCCGCAATGGCAGCGAGATCACCGGTCTGCAGGGCCGCATGGTGCTCGAGTGGGCCGATGCCTGCGATGGCTGGACGGTCAACCAGAAAGTACGGATGGATCTTTCCCACCTGTCGGGGCCGCCAATGCGTAACGAGTTCAGTTTCTCGAGTTACGAATCGAAAGACGGCAACGCGCTTCGGTTCAGTATGCGGTCGATGGCCGATGGCCGCCAGTACGAGGAATTCGTCGGCGCCGCGACCCGTGATTCCGCGGGCGGCTCGGTCGATTTCGACACCCCTGAAAATATGGCGCTCGATCTGCCCGGTGGGGTGTCGTTTCCCTCCGAGCATCTGTTTATCCTGGTCGAGCGCGTCCTCGCCGGCGATCGGGTAGTCTCCATGGTGGTGTTCAGCGGCACCGGGCCGGACAGCCTGCACGACGTCACCGCCTTTGTCGGCGCCGAAATCCCCGCCGGCAGTCGGCCGATCGAGACCGCCCCGGAATTCGATAGTGCAAGTCCGTTCGGCGACCTCGCGGCGATGCGCTCGTGGCCGGTGGCGATGGCCTATTTCCCGCACGGCCAGAACGAACTCGAACCCGAGTTCGAGGTCTCATACCGTCTGATGGAGAACGGGGTCGCCGGCAATCTGCTGCTCGACTACGGCGAATTCTCGATGCGCGCCGTGCTCGAAAAATTCGAATTCCTCGAAAAACCGGATTGTTAGTCGCCGTCTTCGAGGCCGAGATCGAGGGTATCCGGTAGATCGCCTTGCGACGCGTCGTCGAGCTTGCTGACCCCGATTCCGATTAAGCGAAATTTCGTCCCGTCGATTTCGCGCGCCAACAGCGTGTGTGCGGCGCGATAGAGCATCTCGGCGCGCCCCGTCGGCGTCCCCAGGGTCACCGAACGCGTGCGCAGCGCGAAATCGCTGGTTTTCAGCTTGAGCACCACGGTTTGACCGGCATGGCCGCCGCGCCCCAGCCGATCGGCGAGCCGATCGCACAATTTCAGCAACACCGGATCTAACTTTTCCAGTGACGCAATGTCGCTGGCGAACGTGGTCTCGACCGAGACGCTTTTCGATTTGCCGCGCGGCTTTACCGTGCGCGCGTCCTCGCCGATCGCGAAATGCGCGATCTGGCGCCCGATACTGCCGTAGCGCCGGCCCAACTCTTCCGCGTCGCGTCCCTGGAGCTGGCCGATCCGATTGATCCCGTCGCGGTGCAAGCGCTTGGCCAGCGCCGGGCCGACCCCCCAGATCTTGCGCACCGGCAGCGGCGCTAGAAAGTCGCGTGCCTCGGCGCGCCCGACCACCGAGAACCCGCGCGGCTTGTCGAGGTCGGACGATAGTTTGGCGAGGAACTTGTTGTAGCTGAGGCCGATCGAAACCGTGATACCGATATCGCGCTCGATGGTCGAGGCAAGGCCGACCAGTCGCGCCGCCGCGCTGCGGCCGCCGGCTTCCGGCTCCGACAGGTCGAGATACGCCTCGTCGATCGACACCGGCTGGATGCGCGGCGTGACGGCGCGCATCGCCTCGCGCACCTGCTGTCCGACCGCCTGATACTTCGCCATGTCGGGGCGCAGCACCACCGCGTCCGGGCACGCTTCGAGCGCCTTGAACATCGGCATCGCCGAGCCGACGCCATAGAGTCGCGCGATATAGCACGCGGTGCTCACCACCCCACGCTTGCCGCCGCCGATAATCACCGGCCGGTCCTGCAACGCCGGATCGTCGCGCTTCTCCACCGCGGCATAGAACGCGTCGCAATCGAGATGAGCGATGGTGAGTTCGAACAACTCGGGATGGATCGCCAGCCTCGGGCTGGCGCACGCGGGGCAGCGCTCGCGCTGTTCGCCGGCGACCGTCGCGCCGCAGTCCCGGCACAGGCCCCGCGGCGCTTCGGTCACCGGGGCGGCGCGCCGTTGACCGGCCACAGCCACGCGGCGCCGCGCACCCCGCTCGAATCGCCATGGCGATGGCGTACCAACCGTGTCCGCACGGTGTCGGAAAAAATATGCGGCGCCCATAATTCGGGAACCCGCGGATACAGCCGCGCGATATTGGACAAGCCCCCGCCGAGCACGATGACGTCCGGATCGACGACATTGACAACACTCGCCAGCGCGCGCGCCAGCCGCTCCTCGTAGCGCACCAGCGATGTCGCCGCGTTTGGTTCGTTCTCGGCGGCGGCGATCTCGCGTGGCGACAACACCTCGCCGGTGACCCGCGCATGATCGGCGGCCAAGCCGGGCCCGGACAGAAACGTCTCGATGCAGCCGTGTCGCCCGCAATAACACAGCGGACCCGGGTGTACGTCGGCGCCGCTGGCGCGGGGCAGGGGATTGTGCCCCCATTCGCCGGCGATCGCGTTGGGCCCGCCGAGCACCGTTCGGTTGACCACGAGTCCGCCGCCGACGCCGGTGCCGAGGATGACGCCGAACACCACGTCGGCGCCCGCCGCCGCGCCATCGACCGCTTCCGACAGCGAAAAACAATTGGCATCGTTGGCGACCCGCACCGGCCGCCCCAGCGCCGTTTCGAGATCGCGATCGAGCGGCTTGCCGATCAGCCAGGTCGAATTGGAATTCTTCAACAGGCCGGTGCCGGGCGAGATCGCCCCCGGGGTGCCGACGCCGACCGGGGCGTCCGGCGAGTCGCTCCCCACCCGGGCCACAAGATCGACCACCGCGTCGATCGTCGTATCATAGTCGCCTTGCGGCGCCGCGATGCGCTCGCGCATCACTTCCCCGCCATCGTCGGCGAGCGCGATCGCCTCGATCTTGGTGCCGCCGATATCCACCCCGATCCGCATCGCCGCTCAGAATCCGTGCTCGGACAATTCACCCTCGATCAGCGCGCGCAAGGTCGGCCAATCGTCGGCGCGATGATCGCTGTCCGGCGCCTGGTCGATCAGCCGCGCCAGCCGCGCGTCGGCGATCATATGGATGCGGCGCACGTGATTGGCGTGGCGCGCCACCGAGCGATGGTGATTGGGCCCGTCGTCGATGAAGAATACCGGCGCGCCGGCGCGCGCGGCGAGGGCGCTCACCGCCGGCCCCTTGGGCCCGCTATTGGCGATCAGCGGATAAGCCATGCCGTGGCGGCTCAGCGCCGCACTGCGCGAAGTCGCCTGCTCGGCGGGAATATTGCTCAACACCACGATTTGCGCCCGATCGCTGAGCCGCTCCAGCGATGAAGCCGCATCCGGCACCGGCGCGATGGTCTCGGTGTGATCGGCGAAGAAACGCCGCAGCATGGCGAGCACTTGCGGCCGCTCGACCGGCTCGGAATCGGCCTTGCGGCGAACATTGCCGTCGAGCGCGAACGACGACCAGTCGAAATAATGCTCGTTGGCGATGAGAAACGCCTCGAAGGCCGCCATGAAGGCGAACAGCACCTCGTCGGCATCGCTGATGATCAGCGGACGCGTCGCATCGAGGGTGAACCCGGCGATCGTCGCCGCGACCGCATCGTCGATCGCCTCAACCGCCATCGATCACGACCACTCCGGCGGCGCGCCGGGCAACGCCGCGCGCGCCCGCATCGGCGTCTCCGGTTCGATCTCGGCGAACGCGCAAAACGCGGCAACCACCGCGTCGTCGCCCAACAAAAAATCGAGCACCCCGGCCATGAACGCCGCATCGCGCGCGCCGCTGCGCATCGCGTCGGCATCCGCACCGGAAATCATCATGAAGCGATCGAGCAAATCACCATCGGAGGCAATATGCGCGAACGCCTTGAGCGCCACGATCATGGCTTCGTCTTGATTCATGGAAGGAGTTTAAGCCGTGGCGACGGCGGCGCAAAGGACGAAGCGTGTTCTCCCAGGCAGCGGCGAGTCAGTCGGTGAGGGGAGGCCTATCCGGATAGTAGAGGCCGGCCTTGCGCAGGCCCTCGGCATAATGCTCGATTATCTCGTCGGGAAGGTTCCAAATTTTGGCTTCATCATAATGGCTCTCTCCAAAGTCGGGGTATAAATCATTTAGCTTATCGACTGCGTCCCGGGCCTCTTCCTGGCGCCCAAGTTGGCCATATATCGCCGCATAATTCACATAGAGCCAGTACCAGTCGGATTGGGTAATCTTGAGAATTGTATCGAGCGCTTTTTGATAGTCGCCTTTCTCATAGTAATACACACTTAGGCCATAATTTAGCCACTGAGGATAATTCGGGTCGAGCGCCATTGCTTTTCTCAGCAGTGCTACACCACGCTCATAATGTCCCGCAAAGATCATTGAATTCCCAAAGTCCGATAAAATCGTTACGTTATTCGGATTTCTCTCGATCGCGCGTTCCGCCGCGGTGAAAAATTTGTCCATTTCGTGGCGATGAAAATAAATGTCGCCCAGTGCCCATTGACCGTTGTAATCATTGGCATCAAGCTTAACGATTTGCTCCGCCGCCAGTAGCGCTCGGTCCATAGCGGCTGGATTGGTATTGAAGCCAAACCGTTCCTCGTCCATGTAGATCCAGGCGGCAATCACCCAGCCAAGCGGATGTTCCGGGTCAGACTCGATCGCGCGTTCCGCACAATCTCGAAGCATCGCATGTTCGTCAGGGTTTGGCGCATCGTAGTAAGCGTTAAGGCGTAGTTCGCATTCGTAGGCCTCGAGGGTCGCAGGAGGTTTGCCCCGGATATCCTTGAGTTCCGTACGTGTGATAATGCCGGAATCGCTAGCTATTGTGGATGCGATCTGGGCAGTAATTTCGTCCATGATTTCAAATAAATTCGACGCTGAGAGACTACGGTCATAGGTGTTTGCCCAAATCTGGGTGCCGTCCGCCCCCCTCAATAACTGGACAGTAACGCGAACCTCGGTGTCCGCCTTTCTTACCCCTCCCTGAATGAGATATCGGGCCCCAAGTTCCGCGCAAATATTACGAATGTCGGTCGATTTATCGTCGTACTGTGTAGTGGAATTGCGCCCGAGAACGTGAAATCGAGGGAATTCGGATAGCCGGTTTATTACGTCTTCGGTAAGGCCGACGGCGAAGTAATTTTGATCCGAATTATCGCTGAGATTCTCGAATGGCAATACCGCGATGGCAGGACCCGTGGGCATGGCGAGCGTCGGATCGTCGGTAGTCGAGCCATCCGCGGTGACCATTTGCGGAGCGTCTTCTCGCGATGCGAACCACCATCCCCCGATACCAACTAAAACGATCAACACTGCAGCCACGCCGACCACGACCGGCACTGGAAGGTGGCGCGACGGTGTCTTGGCCTGTCGAGCCTTAGTGTCCGTCCGGGGACTTTATGAGTCGGATGAATCGGTTATCCGGCGCCCCCTCTTGAAGAGCTGAATCAGCTGTGATTCTCTGGGGTGGTGAATTTGCTCTTGAGGTGCCCCATGTGGAC
>JAKZSU010000150.1:0-4559 GCA_047517485.1 Alphaproteobacteria bacterium | reverse complement strand
TGTCGGCAGTCCACATGGGGCACCTCAAGAGCAAATTCACCACCCCAGAGAATCACAGCTGATTCAGCTCTTCAAGAGGGGCCGCCGGATAACCGATTCATCCGACTCATAAAGTCCCCGGACGGACACTAAGAGGTTACGAGCTTCTAAGTGAGTCTCAGGCGTTTCGTTATCCCAGTATCGCAGGGCGCGAACCACATGCTCATACGCTGTAAGCTCTATGGTCGGTGTCGAACGAGTACGGGCATATACTTCCAGTTTAAACTTCGGCACCAGAATAGTTGCTATACGTCCGGCGATATCGCTTTGTACGGCAAATATATCCGTAAGCGAGCGCTCATAGGACTGAGACCAAGCCTGACTTCCATCGGCGGCATCAACGAGCTGCGCCGATACACGCAATTTATCGCCCGAAGCACGGATACTTCCGTCGAGCACATACCGCACGCCCAGTTCTCTCGCGACTTGCCGGATGTCAATATCCTTCCCATCGTAGCCTGACGTGGAACTGCGCGCGATGACGAAAAGTTTGCGAAAATGCGATAGTGCACTAATAATTTCCTCGGTCATACCCTCTGAGAGATAGTCGTGCGCGGCGTCGGCGCTCAAATTTTCGAATGAAAGCACGGCGATCGACGGTTTGTCGGGGAGTGCGGGTGGGATGTTTTCAGCGCCGGCCCCTTCCGGTGTGGGGGCATCCCAAGTCAGCCACCAACTGCCTAACCCGACAGCCAAGAGCACGAAAGCCGCGATACCCGCCGCGAACAGCGGCACACGCCGATCTCGATGCGGCGCCACCTTCTCGCCCTTGCCCAGCACGCGATAGGCGCGCACTGGTTCGGCGATGTTCTTGACCTCGTGTTCGCCAAGAAAGTCGAAGGGCGTGCCAATCTTCGAACGGACGCTGTCAAAAACACTGCCCGAGACATTGATGCCGCCGGGATTCGCCATCGCTTCAAGCCGGGCGGCGACGTTCACCCCGTCGCCATAGACGGTGCCGTCTGACTTCTCCTGAATATCGCCGGAGTTCACCCCTATTCGGAACTCCATCCGGCGGCCGTCCGAAAGTGCCTCGTTGCGCTTGCCGAGTTCCGCTTGCGCATCGATCGCGGCGCGCACGGCCGCATTGGCGCTATCGAAAACCGCGAGCACGGAATCGCCCGCCATGTCGATCACCCGACCGTCGTTGGATTCGATGTGTTCCCGAAGTACCGCCCGATACTCGTCGAGCGTCGCGATCGTCGCTCGTTCGTCGTCGCCCATGAGGCGCGAGTAACCGGCAACGTCGGCCGCGAGTACGGCGGCCAGCCTTTGTTTGACACTCCCCTCAGCCATTGTGTGCCCCCCACACCACGTGGCCAGACTATCCGGTCGCCCGAGGATAAGGGGAAACGATGTATTGCTCAACTTGTGGCAGAACGCCGCGTGCTCGCAGCTGGGTTTTTGGCGGTCTCAAGACGTCCGCGCAAATTTTATTGATTGGCCGCGTTTATCTGCTACGAAAGCCGCTGTCGCAATCGAACGAGGACATTATGGCTCATTTCGCACGATTTTTCTCAATTGGGGCTATGCTCCTGGTTCTCACAATACCGCCTGTCGTCGCCGACGACACGCCCAGCCTCGAGTCCCGCATCGGCGACGTGTTTCTGCGCAGCATGCTGCACTGGCGTTACGACTACGGCAAAATGGACACGGTCAAGGCTGGGGTCGCCTGTATCCCCTGGGACCGCATCGATGCCGCCTACCTCGACGAGGCGATCTTCGACGCGCTCGGCTTCTCTTTTTCGGTCGCCCGCGACGAGGCCGCGGTGCGTATCGCCACCCAGGGCTGCGAGCAAATGAAAGCGCGCGCCGAGATCTCGGGCTGCGCGTGCGAAGCGATCCTGATCGACGACAGAGCCGTCGTCACCGTCCCCGAAGACGCGGCGGCGCGCCTGCGCTGAGACCCGCCGCCGGTTGCGGCACGCCATTCGACATCAGGGTGTCGTATCGGGATCGATGCCGGCGAGGCGCAGGCCGTCGAGGATGTCGTCGAAGTGGCGCTTGTCGCGGTAGGGCGAGATACGGCGGCGCTGCGCGACGGAGAAATCGGGATTGACTTGGAAGACCTCGCGCCACCGTCGCCGCGCCGCTTCCGGCTCGCCAAGGCGGCCGAGGCAGGCAGCAAGCAAGAACGGGGTGGAATCGGTCTCCGCTTCCAGCGACAAGCGTTTCTCCAGCATCGCGCGACACTGGATGTCGTCGCCCAGCATATAGTGGGCGAGCGCGGTCAAATGGAGAAACACGGTGGGATAGAATGGGTCGAGCCGCATCGCCGTCTGGAAATATCCGAGGGCTTCCTCGGCGCGGCCCAAATACATGATCGAGGCGCCGATCGCCGTATGGGCGTGGTTGAGATTGGGGTCGACGGCGACGGCGCGCTCCGCGGCCACGATCGCGTCTTCCAGTCGGCCGGCGAAAGAGAGTCCTAGAGCATGGACGAAATGGCCGAGGGCCTCGTTCGGATCGAGGCGAATGGCGGTTTCCGCCTCCGCCAATCCATCGCCGAGTCCGGTCTCCGCATCATCTCCCCAGCCATTGATGTGCTCGGAAACGCGGGCGAAGCCGAGCATGGCGTGGGCGGCGGCAAAATTATCGTCGAGGGCGACCACTTGACGCAATATTCTAGTCGCGGCGAGAGTCGATGAGCGGGTATGCCTCCAAGCGCTCTCGCGCCCGCGCATAAAGTCGATGAGCGGGTATGCCTCCAAGCGCTCTCGCGCCCGCGCATAAACAAGTCCCACGCGGCCATGTCGGGAGTGCCGCGGCGGGCGGTCCGCGTCTTTTCGGTTGGCCCGAGCTTGAGGGAGAGCTGTTCGACGATCGCGGCGGTGACTTCGTCCTGGACCGCGAATATGTCCTCCAGGTCGCGATCGTATCGCTCGGCCCAAAGATGACCGCCGCTGGTGCCGTCGATAAGCTGGGCAGTGATCCGGACCCGGTTGCCTGCTTTGCGCACGCTGCCCTCCAGGACGTAACGCACGCCGAGAGCCGACGCGACATCGGGAAGGTGATGGGCCTTTCCTTTATAAACGAAGGCGGAGTTGCGGGCGATCACGAATAGGCCCGGAACCTTGGACAACTCGGTGATCACGTCTTCCGAGATGCCGTCTGAGAAATAGCTTTGTTCGGCGTCGCCGCTCATATTCTCGAACGGCAGAACGACGATCGAGGGCCGGTCGAAGATAGGTTCGGGAGGGGGCGCCAGCGTGGCTTCTGTCGGGTCGGTTTCGACGCGGTACGCGCGTACCGGATCGGCGACATTCTTGACTTCGTGAAGACCGGCATCGGCGAAGGTCAGGTCGGCGTTGCGACGCACCTGTCGCCAGGCGTCCTCGGACAGCATGATCCCGCCATGCGCGGCCAGGCTCTCCAGGCGCGCGGCGATATTCACGCCGTCGCCATAGACGGACCCGTCCGGGTGCTCGTGGATGTCCCCGAGGTTGACGCCGATGCGGAAGTGCATACGCCGCGCCTCGGCCAGCGCCTCGTTGCAGCTGGTCAATTCCGCTTGCGTGGCGACCGCGGCACGCACCGCGCCCGCGACACTGGCAAAGATGGCGAGAACGCTATCGCCGGCCATATCCACCACGCGGCCGCCGTTGGCCGCGATATGATCGCGGAAGCGAGATCGATAGTCGGTGATGGTGGCAATCGTGGCGGGCTCATCGGCGGCCATCAGGCGCGTATAACCGGCGACATCCGCGACCAAGATCGCCGCGAGCCTTTGTTCGATTTCCGCCGCCATTCGAGCCCCTAATCTCGAACGCGCACCGGCACGGCGCGCAACCAGCGCTAAGCCGCGACGTGGCCCGTCACTTCGTCGACCGATTTGGTCTCGTGGATTGCCGGGGAGTAGATCTCCAGCACTTCGAGATCGTCCGAGCAGGCCAGCTCGTTGTGGCGGATCGCCGACGGCTGCAGCACGCAGTCGCCCGCATTGAAGGTCATCTCGCCCTCTTGGCCCTCATAGACGAATTTGATCCAGCCCTTGACCACATAGAAGAACTGAAAATCGACCAGGTGCTGATGCGCCCCGGTGGTGTGCATGTCCTGATCGCCCTCCTGGCCCGGCTTGACCCGGATAAGGTGGGCGTGGACCTGGCCATGGGTGGCGTCGGAGATCCCCAGATCGCGATACTCCATGAAGTCGCGCAGGCCGGTCTTGAAGACCGCGTCCTTGGCGTAGTTGGCGGAGAATTTCTGTTTTTCGTCGCTCATCGTCTTAGCCCTTCCTCGCTGGCGGTGACACTCGCTTCTGTCGATAGCTTATACCCAGACCGCGGTCCCGTATAGAAATCGGTTCGACCGGTATCGGTTGTCCCAGGTTGCATTTCTTTGCAGTTCCTTAACGCCTCGCGCGGTATTTATCGCCAACCCTTGAGTCGGACCCGATTTCCTTGGACACAGAATTGGCTTAATCGAAGTGTCCAAGGAGGACCGGAACATGACCGATAATTTTGAGAAGAAAGTTGCTGTTGATGGGCCTGTGGTAAATGCGGGCGAGCTTGGCTCGTCCA
>JAKZSU010000149.1:0-12233 GCA_047517485.1 Alphaproteobacteria bacterium | reverse complement strand
CTGGATCCAGAACGCCGCCGGCGAGTGGATGCAAAAGCGTTAGAACCCTATTCGACCTAATGCGGCCGGTTTGACCACGCTCCCGCGGCCCCTGGAGTCGTCGCGCGGCTTGCCCGATGCACGCACATCGCGCGGCGGCGCGCTCCTAGCCAGGAGCCGCGGGAGCGCGGTCAAACCGGCCGCATTAGGTCGAATAGGGTTCTAACGCTTTTGCATCCACTCGCCGGCGGCGTTCTGGATCCAGTCGCCCGGCTGAGCCTTTTCGCGGAGCCGTGCGCCGGCGACCGCTTGAACGTCGGCCAGCGGGCGGCCGGTATCGGCGGCGGCATCGCGATAGGCATTCAGGCGCGCGGCGTTGACCGCGTTGACTTCGCCGGCAACGCCTTGGCCGGACGAATTGACAATGCCGAGAAAGCCGTCGACGGTCTCGCCCACCCCGCCGGTCGCCTTGAGTTCGCGCGAT
The DNA here is from genome assembly GCA_047517485.1 of Alphaproteobacteria bacterium. GTDB lineage: Bacteria > Pseudomonadota > Alphaproteobacteria > UBA7887 > UBA7887 > JAKZSU01. Next base: position 11,770 of record JAKZSU010000149.1, on the reverse strand, counting down.
CCGGCGTCGACCGGCATGGCCGACACGAAGTCAATAAATGCCACAACGGAGATCAGAGAAAGGAAACGAAAAAGGATGCGAGGCATGGCGCTGGTCTCCCGATCGGTGTCGATCAATTGAACAGGTCGGGATTGTCGGCGAACGCTTCGTCGAGTTCGCGATCGATCTTGACCCGCACTTCTTGTTCAATCTTGATGTTGAGGTTGATGACGATGGGCTTGTCCGGTGCCTCGACCTTGATCGTCGGCTGGCACGCCGCGAGGCTGGCCGCCAGCGTCAACGCCAGCGCGCCCGAGGCTTTAGCCGATACCGATCGGACAAAGAGATTAGGCATCAATTTAATGTCTAGGCACATGGCGTTATTGTTCCTCATCGGATGATGTTCCGCCTTCCAGTCGCTTTGCTTCATTGGCGAGCTTGCGCGCTATTCTCTCCGGCACCTCGAACGAGGCTTGGTAACTTTGCCGCAGGATCTGTTCCAAGCGTCCTGTTATCGACATATTGAACTCGACCTCGGCCCCGCCATAGACATCGGGGTTCTTGCCGCGGATACGGAACCGCATCTCCGTCTGGCCGTCGGGAAGGCCCGATAAATCCACCCGCAGACGACTGTAGATGAAGTTGTCGAGCGCATCCAACAGCAAACTCACACCCGCGCCACCGGCGAGCAGCCCCGGTGCCAGCTCTTGCGCCGAATAGCGTATGGTTCCGCCCTCGAAACTCGACTCCAGCCAGCCGTCGACAATAACAAAATCGCCGTCGCGGAACACCACCGGAATACGGCCGAAAAGTGTACCTGTCGCTTCAATGTTGGTGCCCTGCGGGGTCAATTCAAGCAAACGGTCGAGGGCGATGCCGTCGATTTCAAGCACCAGGCGGTCGCCGCCCTGGCCATTTTTCGTGCCCGCGACGCCGCGTACGTAAGACGTCGCGACCTTGCCGCCGGCCCACAGCCACTCGCTGCGCTCGATCAACGGCTGTCCGTCGCGATCGAGGCGCATGGCGACGCGTCCGTCGGTCAGCGGCAGTCCGAGATCGATGCCGCCGATCGCGATTTGTTGGCTGGGAAGGGTCGATGGCGGCAGTAGCCGGTCGAGGGTAATCGCCGCGTTGACCCCGGTGATCGTCACCGCATCGATCGCGGTATCCAATTTCTCGATCGCGAGGACGAGCGCGCTGGTCACCCCCGCGTCCGACCAGAAGACCGGTCCGGCGAGCGAAATACGGCCCGTCGTCGGGCCGATCCGATCCGCGAAATAGGGCGTCAGCCGGCTCGGCTGCAAGCCGTTTTCAAGAAATATGAGCGGGTAAAGGGTGATCTCGCCTTGGCCCTGGCCGCGCGCCAAATCGTGTCGGCCGGCGATGTCGATGACCAGGTTTCCGCTGTCGTCACGCAGCCGGGTATCGAAGGCGAGGGAGTCGGTGTCCACGGTCGCGTTAAATGACATCGCGAGCGGCGGCATCAGTGGTCGGCGGACGTTTTGCGCCAGTCTCGCGACCTCGATCGATAGCCGCGAGGGGCGACCCTCCTTGATCGTGGCCGAGATCGAAAAATTCTCCGCCGTCGCATCGAGTGGCAACCCGGGCAAGGGTTCTAACGGCGTCGCCAGTCTCGCCTCGCCGCCTTTGCCGTCAATGGCGATGTCGTAGCTCGGGCGCTCGGCATCGCCGATGGTGCCGCTGCCGACGATGCTCAGAGGTGGAAGCGTTGCCGAGATCGCCGCCGCGCCGTCGGCGCCGAGATCGATCGCCGCCTCGAGCGGGATTGCCGCGAGCATCACCGCACTGGTCCATCGCACACTGCCGTCGTCGGAAAACCTGGCGTCGAGCAGGGCGCGCGACTGTTCGTCGCCGCCGCGCAGCGCGATCGGCGCCACGGTGACGGCGTTCTCGCCGGGCAGAACGAGCGCGCCCATCGAGGCCAGTCGCGGTTTCGCCAATTTCACCGTGAGGTGATCGCCGCTGAACGACAAGGTGGTGGCGAGGCTCAGGTCGACATCGTCGGCGCGCGGCCCGCCGGGAATTTGTAATGCGCCGCTGGCCGCGACCGAGGCGGTGCCGCCGAAGCGGCCACCGGTCCCGTCGATCGCCGCGCGGGCTTCGGTGATCGCCAACCCAAACGGGCGCGCGGTCCATTTGTCGAGGGTAAAGCGACCGCGCTCGACGCCACGCCACGAGACGCCTTCGACACCCATTTTTACATGAATACGATCGGCGCCGGCGCGCGCCGCCAGTACCTCGCCAAGCACCAGTGACAAATCGCCGGCGACCGAGATATCCAACGTCTGGTCGTCGCCGACCGTTACGATCACCACCGGGGCGTCGCGTGGGGTCAGGCGAACTTCGCCGCCGCCAACCAGATAGGGGTGCAAGAGATGTCGTGGACCAACGCCAAATAATTGGCCGTCGAGCATGGCGGCGGATAGCGAGATCGCTTCGGTGTCGAGTTGAAACGACCCGTCGGCCAAGCTGAGGTCGAGTTTGCCGGCGGCGTTCATGCCGCGGATTAGGCGCGGCACGGAAAGCTCCGATATCGCCACCTCGATCGCGCCGTGACCGGAGACAGCCGCCACCAACCCGACCAGCCCCGGGGCTTCGACGAGCGCGGCGATCGACGCGGCTTCGAGTTGTCCCGAGACCGCAAGGCGCGGGCTGTTCTCTCCCAAATCGAACAGCGACAGCGCGCGGCGTTCAAGCGCCGCGGTCGAGGGTGCCAGGAATTCGACGGCAAAATTCAGATTTGGCCGCGGCCGAAGACCGCCGTCGGCGACGACGGCGAGGGCGAGCGTGCCGTCGGTCATCGCCAGATTCAAGGTGCCGCGCACGGTATCGTCGGACACCGCGAACGTGGCACTCCCGGGCAGATCGCCGATCGGTGTATTGAGATGCGCCGCGTCGAGATAGCCGTCCGCCTCGATCGATCCATCGGCGCCAACATGGACCGCGACCTGGCCGCCGATCCCCAGTGCCGTGACCCCCGGTCCGCGCGCCCAGCCGTCGGCGATTTCCGCGAACAGGTCGATGGTGGAGTCGGTGGGGGCGCGATCGAACTCGATGGCGGCGCGCAGACTGGCGAAGGCGGTGCGCGGGGCGATGGTGGCTTCGCCGGTGATCCGCCCCGACGGCGAGATCCGCACCACGCCGCTTGCCGGTATCACCACCTCGCCGATCTCGCTGGTGATGGTGAATTCGGCGTCGCGCAGTTCTACTTCGGGAACTGGTGACGCCGACGGCGGCGACCCGGAGCTCGCGCCCGATCCGCCAAGCGCGAGGATCCGCCGCAGCGGGCCGAGATCGAGAGCGCCATCGATCAGGCGGGTTTTCCACCGCAAGCCGGATATTGTCATGCGATCGGCGCGCCCCTCGCGCAAGCGATCGGGATCATACGCAAGCGCCACGCGCTTAATGGTCAGCGCGCCGTCGCCGAGCGAGACATCGGTGATTGTCGAGCCATGCAGCTGGATGCTTTCGACCGAAAAATCGAGATCGTCGAGGCCGTGCTCGGACAGCCAACTCCGCGCCGCCAGTTCGACCACTTCGGTCAGAACAATTTGCCCGGTCAGAACGACCAACAAAATCAACGGCAGCAGACCATAAAACACCAGCCGTCGAACCGCCCGGCCGCTTGCCGTCAGAACTTTTAGCGCTCGCGCCAAGCTCGCTTCCCTCGTCCCGGTTCCCGAAGTCCATCGTGCCGGCTCCGGGCCGGCGCGTCAAAGCGCGGCACGGCTATTACCCACCCTTGGCATTATCTTCCGGTAGGGACCAGCCCGGGTCGTTGGTAAATCGCTGGTGGAGGCTCGGGCCTTGGCTATCCGGCCGCCAAGCCGCGTCCAGGGCATTGAGAACGAGACGGCGCAGCGCGCGCGGTTCGAACTCGAAAACCTCGTGCAGGATCATAAACTCGTCGGCCAGCGAATTGTGGAACATGCCGGGGTCGTCGGTATTGATGGTGATCGTCAAGCCGCGCTGCCAAAAGCGCCGCACCGGATGGTCGGCGATAGCGGCGATCACCCCGGTGGCAACATTGGAAAGCGGGCAGAGTTCGAGTGCCACGCCGCGTTCGCCAAGCAGATCGAGGACGCTCGGATCCTCTTCGGCGCGGGTCGCGTGGCCCACCCGATCGACACCGAGAATTTCGACCGCGCCGCGCACGCTCTCAGGCCCGGCCGCCTCGCCGGCGTGAGCGCTGGTACGAAAACCGCGGGCCCGCGCCGCTTCGAAGACCACTTGGAACGGCGCTGGGGGGTGGCGATGCTCCGCGCCGCCGATACCGATGCCGACGATGCCCTGGTCGCGGGCTTCGCTGACCGCGGCGAGGGTCCGCGCGGCTTGTTCCGGCCCGTGGTCGCGCACCAGATCGGCGATCAGCCAGATCTCGGTTTCGGCGACTTTATCGAAACCGGCGCGAATTGCGTGCGCCAGGCCCTGCGGTGCCAGGCCGGCGCCGGCGAACCGCGACGGCGAAAAAAACATCTCGGCGTAGCGAATATTCTGGCGCGCGAGATCGCCGGCGGCGGCCGCGGCGATGGCGGTGAAGTCCTCGTATTCGCGAAGAAAGCCATTCTTCCAGATCCAGGTCTCGATAAAGCTGGGAAAATCGGCGTAGGTCAGGCGCCGACGCAGGTCCTCCAGCGATCCGATCGCGGGATCGCCGCCGTACTTTTCGATCAAGCCGAGCAGGGCAGGGAGCGGAATCGCGCCTTCGAGATGGAGGTGCAGCTCGGCCTTCGGTAGCCGCTCGATCCAGTGGCGCAGGGTCTGGCTACTCAAGGGTTGGTTCCTTGCGTGTGTATCGCTGGCTCGGTGAGGCGTGCTACCGTATCCGCCACTGCGAATTCGCGGGTCGGCACTGTCACAGCGCCGACAGGTCTGGGGAGGCAAACATGATCAAGACTATCACGCGGGCGGCGTCTAGAAATCTTGGCGCGGTCGCCGCGCTCGCCTTGGCGATCGGCGCGGCGCCGGTCGCGGCGGAGACCATGACCATCGCCCATCTCTATCCCGACAGTCTGGAAAACAACGATGTAGCGCCGTCGCTGCGGCACTTCGAATTGCTCGTCGAGAAGGGCACCCACGGCGCCATCGATGTCGAAGTCTTCGGCTCCGGCGCGCTCGGCTCGGAAGTCGAGACCGGCAAGCAGGCGCGCAGGGGGCGGACCGTTCAATCGGTTCTCCTGTCATCAGGCGCGATGTCATCGTTTTACAAACCTTATCAGATCGTTGCGACGCCTTTCTTATTTAATTCCTACGCTCACGCCTGGGGATTTTTCGACTCCCCGTGGTTCGCCGAATTCATGGCCGGCACGATAGCGGACTCCGGGTTGCGCTATCTCGGAACCTTCGATGACGGTGGCGGTTTTGTCGCCATGACCAACAGCAAGCACTTGATCCGAACGGTGGAGGATTTCGCCGGGCTCAATATCCGCGTCGAGGAAAATCCGGCGCATGTCGCGACCATGCGCGCGCTCGGCGCCTCGGCGACGCCGCTGCCGTGGGGCGAAGTGGCGACAGCGTTGGCGACCGGCCTCGCCGACGGCCAGTTCAACGCGCCGGTGGTCAGCGCGAGCTTCAAGCTTTGGGAGGTCAACGACTACACCACTTGGACCGGCCACGTTTACAACACCCTGGCGTGGATGGTGAGCGAGGAATGGCTGCGGAAGCAGACCCCCGAGCATCAGGCGGTGATCGTCGCCGCGGCCCGCGAGGCCATTCCCATCGGCCACGGCATCGCCGCCCATCTCAGCGTGCTCGGGTGGGCCGAAAGCTGCGAACATTTCAAGGAATGCCACGTCCTTGACGATGCCGAGCGAAACCGCATGCGCGACATCACCCGGCCCGCGTTCAAGGCCTGGATCACCGATGATTTCGGCATTCCCGCCGCCGATGTCGACGCCTTTTGGAATGAAGTCGACCGCGTCGACGCGACCTTGCAGACCGACTGGTCGGCGACCTATTTGCGTTGACGACGCGATGAACACGGGGAGTGGCGAGGGCGTGCTCGCGGCATGCCGCAGAGTCAGCGATGGCGTAAACCACCTGGTGCTGGTGGTGTGCGTGATCATGATCACCGTGATGTTCACGATTTCGGTGGCCGGGATCGCGCATCAGGCATTTGCCGGCAGCGCGCTGTCGTGGAGCAATTCTCTCGCCCGCCTGTTTGTGCCGTGGATCGCGATGTTGAGCCTGACCGTGGCGTTCAAGCGCGGCGAGCATATCGCCATGGGCATGCTGGTGACCCGCGCGCCGGCGTTGGTGCTACGGCTCGCGCAAGGTCTCGGCTTGATCGTCGTCGCGCTGTTCGGGTTTCTGCTTTTCTGGTTCGGTATCCCGTATTTCCTCGATTCGACCCAGCTCTTCATGATTTCAGATTCGTGGCAGATCTCGCACCATTGGGTCGCCGTCGCGGTTCCCCTGTCGGGTCTGATCTTGTGCGTCCATCTGGTCGACGGGGTGGCCTTGCTCGGCGATGACATGAGCGCGGTGACCGAAGAGGCGGCGTCATGAGCTGGGCGGTCGGCACATTCGTTTTCTTGATTTTCGTCGGGGTTCCGATCGGCCTGGTGATGGTCGCGGCGGGCCTGGCCGGCGCGGTCTCGTTCGGCGGCATCGATTTTCTCGAGATCATCGCCGACCGGTTTACCGCCGGGGTGTCGGGATTCGTGCTGATCGCGGTGCCATATTTCGTGTTTACCGCCGAGGTGATGAACCGCTCCGGCCTGACCGACCGCATGGTGGCGTTCGCCAACAGTCTTTTCGGCCGCGTGCCGGGCGCGCTGAGCCACGTCAATATCGCCGTCAGCGTGTTCTTCGCCGGCATTACCGGGGCCGCGGTCACCGACACCGTGGCGATCGGCAAAACGCTGATCCCGGCGATGAAGCGCGAGGGCTATGGCGCCGCCTATAGCGCGGCGGTGACCGCGTGTTCGTCGATCATCGGGCCGATCATCCCGCCGAGCGTGATCATGATCGTCTATGCGACCACGCTCCGCGACGTCTCGGTCCTCCAATTGTTTGCCGCCGGCGTGGTGCCCGGCCTGTTGATGGCGGCGGCGCTGCTGGTGGCCAGCGGCTATATCTCGTGGAAGCGCGGCTATGCCGGTCACGAGCCGATCCGCATCGCCCGGATCCTCGCCACCGGGATCGCCACCCTGCCGGTGTTCGGCATACCGATCATCATCATCGGCGGTATCTTGAGCGGGATCACCACCTTGACCGAGGCCGGCGCTCTCGGCGCGCTCTACTCCTTTGCGCTGGGCTTTTTCGTGTATCGCTCGTTGAGCCGGCGCGATATCTGGGAGGCGCTAGTCAATACGGTGAGCTTTTCCGGCGTGGTGTTTCTGTTGCTCGGCGCCTCGACGGTGCTCGGCTGGTACGTCACCCGTTCGGGGATCGCGCGCGACGCCGCCGAGGCGATCAAGTTGGTGAGCAGCGATCCCTTGATCCAGATCCTCGTCGTCAATCTGCTGCTAATCGCGCTCGGCATGGTGATCGACGTGCTCCCGGCGGTGGTCGTCGCCGCACCGGTGCTGGCGCCGGCAATGATCTCGCTGGGGTTCGATCCACTGCATTTCGGCATCGTCATGCTGCTCGCGCTCAATCTCGGCAATATCACCCCGCCGGTGGGGATGACGATCATGACCGCCGCCAAAATCGCCGACGTGCAGTACGAGGCGGTAATCAAGGAATCGATCCCCTTCATGGCGAGCCACCTGGTGGTGATCGCGGTAGCCTCGGCGAGCCCGACCCTGATCCTGTGGTTTCCCAAACTGATCGGCGCGATCGGGTAGCCGGTATGAACGACGAGGATCTCGCCTTCGCGCCGATTTCAGTGGTCGCGCCGCTGCTGCGATCGGGGGCGACGACATCGCGCGCGCTGACCGAAATCATGCTGGCGCGGATCGCCAAGTTCGAGCCCGCGCTCAACGCCTACATCACCGTCACCGCCGACCGCGCCCGCGACCGGGCGGCGCGCGCCGATGCCGAACTCAAAGCCGGCGACGACCGCGGTCCGCTGCACGGTATTCCGATCGCGATCAAGGATCTTATCGCCACCAAGGGCGTGCGGACCACGGCGGGCACGCTTCACTATAAGGATTGGGTTCCCGATCACGACGCGACCGTGGTGCGCAAGCTCGCCGACGCCGGCGCGGTGTGCCTCGGCAAGGCCGGACTGCACGAACTCGCTTACGGTTCGACCTCGAACAACCCGCATTACGGCGCGATCGTCAATCCGTGGAAGGCCGGGTACCATCCCGGCGGATCGAGCGGCGGCTCCGCGGTGGCGGTCGCGGCCGGCCTCGCTTATGCCGCGCTCGGCACCGATACCGGGTGTTCGGTCCGCATGCCGGCGCATTGTTGCGGCATTGTCGGGCACAAACCGACGTTTGGTCTGGTTAGCAATGTGGGCGTGGTGCCTTTGGTATCGAGTATGGACCATGTCGGCCCGATGACCCGCTCGGTGCGCGACGCGGCGCTCCTGTTACGTGCGATCGGTGGCCCGGACTCCGACGACCCCGTCTCGGCGATGCGCGACGTCGGCGATCCGTCGGCGCGTCTCGGCGAGGGATTGGCGGGGGTTCGGCTCGGGGTGCCTCGCGGCTGGTTTTATGAGGGTGGTGACACCGAGGTCATTGCCTTGGTCGATGCGGCGGTGGGAGTCTTGCGCGATCTCGGGGCGGCGGTGGTCGAGGTCGAGCTTGCCGATCTTAAGGCGGCCTATCGCGCGAACGTGCTTATGTTCGCCGAGGTCGCGGCGGCGCACGGCGAAAAAATCGCCGAAAATCCGGACGGCTTCAGCGACATCGTCCGCCAATCGATCGAGCGTGACGGCCGCATCAGCGCTGTCGACTACATCAAGGCGCTCGAGGGTCGCCGCGCGTTTTGCCGCGACGTGGACGTGGTGATGGCCGACATCGATGCGTTGGTCACACCCACCTCGACGGTCACCGCCGCGCCGATCGCCGAGCAGCCGGCCGACCATGTCCGCGAGCGGTGGAAAAACGCCGGTTTGTTCAATCTTACCGGTCAGCCGTCGATCTCGGTGCCGTGCGGCCGCACCCGCGCGGGATTGCCGGCTGGCTTGATGATCACCGGCCGACGCTTCGAGGACGACCGCGTGCTCCAGATCGCCGACGCCTACGAACAAGCCACCGACTGGCACGGCCTGCGGCCGCCGCTTTAATTGGGTTGAGGACCTAAGCTTTCCAGTGGCCCGAGTTCCTTTTCGACCATGGGTTTGATTTCGGTCATTAGTTTTTCCATCGTCGACAGCGCCTGCGCGTGGCCCGACCCGCCGACTTGGAAATGGAACATCATATGCGACGGCCGCGCGGCGCGGATTTCGTCGCACAGCCGCTCGGCGATGGTTTCGCAATCGCCGACCAGCAGGTGCTCCGCCATCTCTTCCAACGGCGGCTCGTTGGGGAACGGAATCTCAAGCATCATCGCCCCGTCGGTGACTTCCGCACGCCGCCGCAAAGCCGATGCGAGGCGCATTTGATGGCGCGCGTTGTCGACATAGTCGAGGGTTTCCGCGCGGCTTGACGTCACCCCCATGAAGCGCTGCACGGCGAGCGGCATGGTCTCCGGATCGACGCCTTCGGCGACATAGGATTTGGCGATGTAGTCGCGCTGTTGGCGCTGATAATCGGCGCCCAGCCAGCGCCCGGTGAACATCGGCACATAGCCTTTGCGCGCGCACAGCCGGTGGCCGAATTCGTGGTCGCCGGCGATCCAGATATCCGGCACGCCGTTCACCGGTCGGGCACTGATATGGGTCGATGGCAGGCTGTAATGCTCGCCCTGATAGTCGAAGGTTTCGTTGGCGAAGGCGAGGTCGAGCATGTCGAGGAATTCGCTCAGCATCGGCCGGGCCTCGGCGAGATCCCGGTGGAAGCGTTCGAATTCATAGGGTTGGTAGCCGCTGCCGAGGCCCAGCACCAGGCGCCCGTCGCACAGCGAATCGACCATGCCGATCTCGGCGAGCAGCCGCGCCGGATCGTAAAGCGGCGTGACCAGGACGGCGGAAGCGAGCTTGATGGTCTTGGTCTCGCCGGCACAGCGCGCCGCCATGATCAACGGCGACGGGCAAATGCAATAATTGGAAAAATGGTGTTCGGCGAACCACGCTGACTCGAAGCCGAGTTGGTCGGCATGCCTGACCTGTTCGATATGTTCTGCAAATACTTTATGCGGCGACGTGCCCCGTTCGCGATAGCCCATCAGGCCGAAATAGCCGAAATGCATCATTCCCCCCTTCGCTCGACAATTGCCGATGAAGTATAAGGAAGCCGCCGCAGAAGCGGCATGCGAATTTGGGGGGACTAGAATGTCAGGACGTTTCGAGTCGCAGGTCGCGGTCGTCACCGGCGCGGGATCCGGCATCGGCCGCGCGACGGCGCTGGCACTCGCGCGCGATGGCGCTGGCGTACTGGCGGTCGACCGTGACGGCGAAGGATTGGACGAGACGCTGCGCCAAGCGAATGGACCCGGTCCGATGGTCGCGATGGCCGCCGATGTCGCCGGTGACACCACGCCGGATGACGCCATTGCCTTGTGTCAGGCGGAACTCGGCGCGCCGTCGATCCTGGTCAATAACGCCGGTATTGGCGACGCGCGTCCGGCGCATCTGACCGACGACGCCAATCTGGATGGCTTCCTCGAGATCAATCTACGGGCGCTGTTTCGCTTCTCGCGTGCCGGCGTCACCGCGATGCGGGACGCTGGGGCAGGCGGCGCGATCGTCAATATCGCGTCGATATTCGGCATCACCGGATTTCGCGGCAGCGCGGCCTATTCGGCGACCAAGGCGGCGGTGATCGGCCTGACCCGCAACATGGCCGCCGACTACGGCATCGACGGGATTCGGGTCAACGCGGTGGCGCCCGGTATCATCGTGACCCCACTGACGGAAAAGCGCTTGGCGGAGAACCCCTGGTTCACCGATGCATTGGTCGGTGGCACGCCGCTCGGCAGGCCTGGGCAAGCCGAGGAAGTCGCGTCGGCTATCGCCTTCCTCTGTTCGGCCGAGGCTTCGTTTATTTCGGGACACACCCTGGTGGTCGACGGCGCTTTCAGCGCGACCCACTTTCGCCCCCACCCCGACGATTCTAGTTAGGGCAAGTCCCTGGCGACGCGGAAACCGACATTGCCGCTGCGGTCATGCGGCGCGGCCCAGCCGCGGTTCGCCGAGCGGACAATCCGCGGGTCGAAATCCCATGAGCCGCCGCGTAGGACGCGGCCAATACAATTCTCCCGCGATCGCGCGCCGCCGTCCCCAGGCGCACCCTGATAGGTGTCTTGATAACAATCCTCGGTCCATTCCCAGACATTGCCGAGCATGTCGTGCAGACCGAACGGGTTGGGGAGATAGGATCCGACCGGCGCGCGGCGAACGATGCCATCTTCGCACATGAATATATTGTCGGTGGTCTGGCGCAGGCGGTGACTTCGGGCGCGAATCAGATCGGACACATTGCCGTGACGGCAGGCCTCGGTGTAGGCCGGATCGTCTCCCCAATAACGCCGTGTTGTGGTCCCGGCGCGAGTAACATATTCCCATTCGGCTTCGCTGAGCAGACGGTAGGCGTGGCCGGTGGTTTCGCTCAGCCAGACGACATAGGCTTTCGCGGTCGTGTCCGATAGTTGGTGGAAATTGGTTTTTGGCGTAGCTCCCGATCACGATGGTTGCTCAATCAGGCGGCGAGGTCAATCGGCTTCTTGACCGGCGCTTGGTCGAGTGTTTGCCAGCCACCGACGCGGCGCATGG
>JAKZSU010000148.1:0-11798 GCA_047517485.1 Alphaproteobacteria bacterium | reverse complement strand
GGCTCAACCGCTGCCGCCGACTGGCCAAGGACTGGGAGAACCTCAACCGCAACGCGCTCGCCTTCATCAAGCTCGCGTCCATTCGACTCATGCTCCGAAAACTCTGTAATCCTACATAAAGTCTCCGGACGGACTCTCAGGGATTACGTTGAGATTCAAAAAACTCTTTCCGATGCGGTTGTACGAAAGTATTCATACGTAAATAATTGGGAATTCTTGATCGATTTTCCGAGAACTGGATTTGTTCTGGTAGATGGTGCTTCTTGAAATTTTCATAAGCACGGTTCTGGACTTAGGTTTAGCTCGCAACTTGATGGAACTACAGTTGATATAACTGAACAGGTAAGAAATTGGCGGATGTTTGGAGTATGGAGATTGATGGATTATTTCGAATCCAAAGGGTTGAAACGTGACGAGAGTGACGTCAAAGAATTCTTGCGTAATTTGGAGTCGAAGAAAGTAATTGTTGCTGTTCAAAATTCGTCCTATTCGTATGCATTCTCGGAGAGGTAGAACGGCAAAAAAATGCGTTCCGTCGTCTGTCGCGACACAGTCTAATCGGCGCGATTGGGCTCTCTATGCACTCCCCGCTGCGCAGTTCTGCTGGTCGATTGACGAGCTAGCGCGGCAAAAATTTCGCCATTTATAAGTATTTTCTCGGCACGGCGATGAAACGGACGGGGGCTTGCTTGACGACGAAGTCCAAAGCCGAAACTTGAATAATATAAATGGCAATCCACAAAACTGGGCGCCGATCCGCTGACCTTCACCTTCGTCCATAACGGTGTCGGTCAAGTGACCACCGAGACCCTGAGCAACCCGGCCTGGCTGGGGAAACCGAGCGCCAATCTGGCCGAGATCTACGCCCCCGACATCCTCAATATCTACAGCGATGTCGGTGGCGTGAGCTTCGGCTACGACCAAAAAGGCAATCTCACCGACGACGGCGCCAACAGCCTCGGCTATGACCCGGAGAACCGTCTGGTCTCGGTGTTCACCAACCAGATCGCCAGCATCGGCTACGCCTACGATCCGTTCGGCCGGCGCGTCGAGAAGGACGTCGATGGGGTGGTCACCCGCTTCCTTTACGACGGCGCCAGCGTGATCGCCGAATATGACGACCAGGGCGCGATATTCGGCGTTACACTGCCCCCGCTAGCAACGCCTGAACCTCGCCGTGCAACGCGCGATCGCCGCAGGTGATAATTTCCGGCGCTTGGAGCGCCGGGCCGCCGTCCCATGCGGTGATCACCCCGCCCGCGGCCTCGACCACCGGCACCAGGGCGGCGACGTCCCATGGTTTGAGGTCGGCTTCGATTACCAGGTCGACGGCACCGATGGCGAGCATCGCGTACGAATAACAATTGCCGCCCAACTGAGTGACGTTGGCGCGCCGGCGTATGGTCTCGTAGGCCGCGCGGGCCGCCGGCGCGGCGAACATCGCCGGATCGGTGGTCGCGAACACCGCGTCGTCGAGGCTGGCACAGGCGCGGACCTTCATCGGGTGGCCGTTGAAGGTGGCGCCACGGGCGCTGCCGACAAACCGTTCGCCAAGCACCGGTTGCTCGATCACGCCGAGCACCGGCGCGCCGAGATGAGTGAGCCCGATCAAGGTGCCGAACAGCGGAATGCCGGCGATGAACGCCCGCGTGCCGTCGATCGGGTCGATGATCCACTGCCAGTCGGCGCCGGCCTTGGTCGCACCCAGTTCCTCGCCGACGATGCCGTGGTCCGGGTAGTGTGCCTCGATCATGCCGCGGATCGCTTTCTCGGCGGCGCGGTCGGCTTCGGTCACCGGTTGGCCGCGCGGCATATCGCTCGCCTTGTGATCGACCGCGAGGTCGCGGCGGAAATGCGTGGTGATCACCATTTGCGCCGCATTCGCCAGGCCGTCGGCGAATTCGAGCAGCTCGTCGAGGGTTTTGTCGTCGATGTCGGCCATCCTCATGCCTCGATTGTAACGTCGTTGACCAGCGCGGCCCATCGGGTCGCCAAGGTCCGGCAAAGTTTTTGCTGGGCCTCGATATGGCAATCGATCTCCGCCGGCAACCAGTCTTCGAGATCAGGCACCTTCCGACGGATGTCCTTGTCGGCGTCGAGCCACACCGCGATCATCTCTCGCGTTGCCTCGGGATGGGCTTGGAGTCCGTAGGTCGCGCGCCCGAGTCGGATCGCTTGGTTGGGATAGGCCTCGCCGTGCCACAAACGGACAGCGCCGGCCGGCAGATCGTAGTGGTCGGTGTGCCATTGCAACAATTTGACGGACTCGCCGAGCCCGCCGATCACCGGATCATCTAGTCCGTCCGCGGTCGCGGTCAGACTTTTGAAACCGAATTCGACTGCGCCGCCAAGCTGAACATCGGCGTCGAAGGCGCGGGCGATCAATTGCGCGCCCAAACAGATACCGAGAACCGGACGGTTCCGGCGATGAAAATCGCGGATCACGCCGAGCAAGGCGGGAAAGCTGGGATTGGCGCCGTCGTCGAGCGCGTTCGATACCCCACCGAGGACGAGCAGCGCATCATGGTCGCCGTCGGCGGCGGGCAATCGTCCGTCGTCGTAGGGGTGAAACACGTCGAGCGTCGCGCCGGCGTCGCCCAGCGCCACGCCGAACGTGCCGGCGGTCACCCCGGCCATGTTTTGGATGACGGCAACGCGGGCGGTCGTCATGCTCTTGTTTCGGCTCGCTTCAATTTGGCGCCATTGTACAGAGCGAGCATCGCTTCGTAATCGGGGTTGATGTCGTAGTCGACGCAGCGCGCCAGGTCGTCGTCGAGGTCGGGCCATTGAATGGCCTCGAGTTCGGCGATGCTGAATTGGCTGAACACCAGCGGGTCGCCCATTTGCGCGATCGGATTGTAGGTCCCTTCGGCGAAGGCGACGCGTTTGGCGGCGTCCGGCTGCTGGACGTAGTCGAGGAAATCATAGGCGCGCGGCGAAAGCTCGGGATTGGCGACGGTCGAGGTAATTTCCGACCACACGATACCGCCCTTGTCGTCGATCGGGCCGCGCCGCGGCGTAATACCGCGGATACGGTCGATGCCGTCGTAGCGAACGCCCGACGCGGTGTAGGTGCCGCCGGAAAAATAGGCGTCGATTTCGCCGTGAATGAGCGCGGTGTTGATAATCGTGGCGTCGCCGGTCATTAGGCGCGCGTTGCCCAGCAGCAAGCGGGCGACTTCGCCGAATTTCTCCAACTCGTCCGCGCTGTGGCGGCGGAACGGGCTGAACCCGGCGGCGATGCAAATATGCAGAACATTCCAATTCTCGTAGGCGAGGATGCCATAGCGGTCATTCATCGCCGGGTCGAGAAACAGGTCGAACCCCTGGTCTTCCGCCAGGGCACGCGAAATGTGATCGGCATTGACCACGAAGCTGAACGGCCCGAACCGCTGCGCCACGCCGAGCAGGGACTGGCCATCGGCGCTCGTCGCCCATGTATAGGGCGCGCGAAAACGCGGCAACACGCGCTTCTGGTCGGGCTCGAACCGGTCGCGGTCGAGGGGTAGGATCAGGCCTTCGGGAAAGAGCACCTTGCGGGCCCAGGGATTGTTGAGCGTGACCAGGTCCCAGATCGCGGTCTCGCCCGCGCGCAACCGGTTCACCGCTTCCGGATCCGAGGTGATCAGTTCGCTGCCGATATCGCAGCGAAACGCCTTGGCGAAGGGGGCGACCACCGAGTCCGCGTGATAGCCTTCCCAGGCGTAGATGTTGAGTTCATTGTCGCGCGCGGCGCGGGCGGGACACGGCCAAGCCGCCGAGGCAGCAAGCGCAGCGGTAGCGCGACCGCCAAAAGCAAGGACTTGGCGACGGGTGGCGGTTCTTACGGGCGGTTTGCTCGCACCCAAGGGCGGTCTCCAAGCCCCGGATCCTTTCCGGGACTTACCTATCGACCTAGCACGCACTGTGGTTCTGATCTAGGCCAAACGAAAGCGGGGCGCGCCATCGGCACGCCCCGCGATCTTGTTCGCGACCGGATTTGACCCGATCACACGTCAGAGGGTGATCCTAGTAGATACCCACCGGCGCGCCCATCGAACCCGTGGCGCCCTTGATCGGGGTCGGGCTGTAGAAATAGGCGAACTGATAGACGCCGAGAGAAGCCGCTTCGGAGAGCAACATGTTCTCCTGATTGACGATACCGTGACGGGTCTGCAGGTACTGATGGACGCAGAACACGCACGCCGGATCCGGATTCGGAACCGCATCGCCAGGCCAGGTGTCGAAACCGGTGACGCCGGCTTTGACGTCTTCGGCGATCCACTTGGCGACTTCCATGCCGATGCCGGGGCAGCCGTCATTGTACTTGACCGGGTCGCCCCAATACATCTCCCAACCGCTGCGGAAGACCAGCGCGTCGCCGGGCATGCCGACAAAGTCAGCCATGCCCTGTTTGGCAAGCGCGCCCTTGACGTCGTCCATGGTGATGACTTCGCCGGATTCCATCGAATCGACGCCGCGATAGCTGGCAACATCGATCAAGATGCCGCGGGCGATGATCGGATTGAGATGCTCGACGCCGTTTTTCATCAGGCCGTAGGGGCTACCCATATCGAGAGCGCTGAAGCCGTTGTACCAACGCATCTCGGTCTTGTCGCCCGCCGCGCCAACTTGCACACCGATATGGCCGAGGCCGTCGAACTGGGTTCCGACCTGACCGACTTCGGTCGACAGGAACTCGTCGTTCCACATGATCTGGTTCGGGCCGAACGGGCCACCGGTCGGTGTGCCAGGAATACGCAAGGAGAACTTGCGGGCTCCGAACAGCGGCATTTCGGCGGTATATTCATGACCCATCTTCAAGGTCTTGCCTTGCTTGATCTGGGCGATCGCGCGGAGGACGACTTCAGACTTCTTGTACCAGTTGGTCGAACCGGCCTGGTCACCCTCGCCCCACAACTCATTCGGCCACCATTTCGAGCCGAGCGGCGTTTCCATGACGTCGCCATCGACCCACGGCTTGCCGATGCAGCCGTCCTGATTTTCAACCGTGCAGTCGGCATACGCCGCACTGCTGACCGCCATCGCCGCCCCAAACGCACCGGCGACGGCGATTACTTTTAGATTCTTCATAAATTTCCTCCCTGGAGATATCGCTGCACGGCTGCCATTCGCATCCGTAGCGTGAGGCATTTAGCTGGTGGAGGGGCCTAAATGTCAAGGCTGTCGGTAATTTTTCAACCCTCGGGCCGGGGGGGTCCAGGGACTAAAGTCAAACCTGGGCGTTGCCACGCCGCGTGATATACTCGCCCGCTTGAGAGAAATCATCGACATGACCACGGATTTGATGGATGCCCGAGCAAACGGCGGCGAAAACCGACGCTAAACAGTTACCGCCGCGACGCGCATTGGCGACGATCGTCGCGGCGTTCTTGATCGCTGGGGTGGCCGCGTGCTCCGACGACGCCGAGGTCTACCTCGAACGACCGGTCGAGGATCTCTACAACGAGGCGTTCAATCTGTTGCTCGACGGCGATTTCAAGGACGCGGCGCGCGGCTTCGAGGAAGTCGAGCGCCAACATCCCTATTCGGTGTGGGCCACCAAGGCGCAGCTGATGACCGCCTACGCCCGCTATCAGGCCGATGATTACGACGAGGCCGTGCTCGCGGCGCAACGCTTCATCGAATTGCATCCCGGCAATCCCGACGCGGCGTACGCGCATTACCTGATCGGCATCTCCTATTACGAGCGCATATCCGATGTCGGGCGCGACCAACGCATGACCGAGTTGGCGCTCGATACTTTCGAGGAGATCGGCCGGCGCTATCCGGACTCGAAATATGCCCGCGACGCGGCACTCAAGATATCCCTCGCGCGCGACCATCTCGCGGGCAAGGAGATGGAGGTCGGGCGGACCTACCAGGATCTCGAATTCTATCTCGCCGGGATCAACCGGTTCCGCAACGTGGTCGCCGAGTACCAGACCACTAGTCATGTGCCGGAGGCGTTGTTGCGCTTGACCGAATGTTACCTCGCGCTCGGTGTGGTTGCCGAGGCGCAGGCCGCGGCGGCGGTCTTGGGCCACAATTTTCCCGGCAGCGAATGGTATCAGGATTCGTACGCGCTGCTGGAAGAGCGCGAATTGGAGCCGCGGTTGAACGAGAGTTCCTGGCTCGCGCGCATTTTCTGATCGGGCCGCGCCGTGCTGTTGCGCCTTTCGGTTCGCGATGTCGTCCTGATCGACCGGCTCGACCTCGATTTCGGGCCCGGGCTGTGCGCGCTGACCGGCGAGACCGGTGCCGGCAAATCGATCCTTCTCGACGCCTTGGGATTGGCGCTGGGTAAACGCGCCGATACCAGCTTGCTGCGCGCCGGCGCCGATCGCGCCGCGGTGACCGCCGCCTTCGAGGTCGCCGCCGACCATCCCGCCCGCCGATGGCTCGACGAACGCGGCCTTGATCACAACCCGGACGAAGACGTCGTGTTGCGCCGAACCCTCGCCGCCGACGGACGCTCGCGCGGCTTTATCAACGACCAATCGGTGACCGTCGCGGCGTTGGCGGACCTCGCCGGGCACTTGGTTGAAATTTACGGCCAGCATGACCGGCTCGGACTGATGGACGTGCGCACCCATCGCCTGGCGCTCGACGGCTTCGCCGGGCTGGCGCCGGCGCTGGCATTGTGCCGCACCGCCCATGGCGGGTGGCGCGACGCCCACGACCGGCTCGCCGACGCCGAACGCGATGCCACCGAAGAGGCCGCTCGCGGCGAGGAATTGCGCGACTTCGTCGCCGACCTCGACGCGCTGGCGCCGGAGCCGGGCGAAGCAACAACCCTGGCCGACGAGCGCGGCTTCCTCATGGCGGCGGAGAAAATCGCCGCCGCGCTGAATGCCGCGGCGCAGGCGTTGAACGGCACGCCGCCGGCCGATCAGGCGATCCGTAGCGCCCAGGCGCTGGTCGGGGATGTCGCGCCGTCGGCGGCGGGGCGGCTCGACGCGTTGGTTGCGGCGCTCGAGCGGGCGGCGATCGAGGTCGACGAGGCGGCCAGCTTACTCGACGCGGCGGGGCACACACTCGAGGTCGAACCCAAACGGCTCGAAGCGGTCGAGGAGCGCCTGTTCGGTTTGCGCGGCCTCGCCCGGCGGCACGGTGTCGAGGTCGACGGGTTGGCCGATTTGCGAACCGATTTGGCCGCCCGCCTGGAAGCGATCGAGGCCGGCGAAGAAGCTCTGGCGGCACAGCGTGTCGCGGTGGACGAGGCGCGCGCCAGCTACCGACAGGCGGCCGCGGCGTTGACCAAGGCGAGGGCCGCCGCCGCGCGCCGTCTCGACAAATTGGTCAACCGCGAATTGCCACCGCTCAAGCTCGCCGCCGCCCGCTTCGCGACCCGCCTCGAGGCCTTGAACGAAGACCGCTGGGGACCCGATGGTGCCGAGCGCGTCGCCTTCGCGGTCGCGACAAATCCGGGCCAGCCGGCGGGCGACCTCGGGGCCATTGCATCCGGTGGTGAGCTGTCGCGATTGATGCTCGCGCTCAGCGTCGCATTGTCGCAGTCGCACGGCATCGCCACGTTGGTGTTCGACGAAATCGACGCCGGCATCGGCGGCGCGACGGCGCACGCGGTGGGGGTTCGCCTGGCGCGGCTGGGGATGCGCGCGCAGGTCCTGGTGGTCACCCATCAGCCGCAAGTGGCGGCGCAGGCCGGGGTTCACTTTCGGGTGGCGAAGGAGTCGGCGAAGGCGAAGGCGAAGGCGAAGACGACGACGAAGACCTTGGTCGAGCCGTTGGACGGCGCGGCGCGGCTCGAGGAGGTCGCCCGCATGCTCGCCGGCGCGGAAGTTACCGAGCAAGCCCGCGCCGCCGCGTCGCGCTTGCTGGAAGGCGGATCGGAAGCGAGCACTACGGCATGACACCCCCCGGGTCGAATAATATTGCTACACTAACTAAAAATCAGGCGGAGGCGGAACTGGCGCGCCTCGCCGCCGAGATCGCGCGTCACGACGAGGCCTATTACAATCGCGACACGCCGGAGATCACCGACGGCGAGTATGACGGCTTGCGCCGCCGCAACCAGGCGATCGAGGCGCGTTTTCCCGAGCTCAAGCGCGCCGACAGCCCATCCGAGCGCGTCGGCGCGCCGCCGACCAGCGGCTTTCGGAAGATCCGCCACGCGGTGCCGATGCTGTCGCTCGGCAATGCCTTCGACGGAACCGACGTCGCCGACTTTCTCGCCCGCATCCGGCGCTTTCTCGATCTCGACGAGGCAACCGAAGTGGCGCTGCTCGCCGAACCCAAGATCGACGGCCTGTCGGCATCGCTGCGCTATGAGGGGGCGCGCTTCGTCCAGGGGGTGACCCGCGGCGACGGCGCGGAAGGCGAGGACGTGACGGCGAACCTGAAGACCATCGGCGATATCCCAATACGCCTCGCCGGCAACCGCGTGCCGGAGGTGCTGGAGGTGCGCGGCGAGGTCTATATGACCAAACCCGATTTCGCCGCGCTCAACGAAGCGCGCGAGGCGGCGGACGAGCCGGCCTTCGCCAATCCGCGCAACGCCGCCGCCGGCGGTCTGCGCCAACTCGATTCGACGATCACGGCGGCGCGAAAGTTGCATTTTTTCGCTTATGCCTGGGGCGAGGTCGCGGGTAGTGAAGACACCGAGGCGCCACTCGGCGCGACGATGGCGCAAGCCCGCGACCGTTTGCACGAATTCGGCTTCGTGCTCAACGAGCCGACCGCGTTGTGCGACACGCTAGACGGGCTGCTCGAGTACCACCAAAAAATCGCCGCCGGCCGAGCCGGCTTCGGCTTCGATATCGATGGGGTGGTTTACAAGGTCGACTGGCTCGATTGGCAGGCGCGTCTCGGCACCATCAGCCGCAGCCCGCGCTGGGCGATCGCCCACAAGTTCCCGGCGGAACAGGCGACGACCGTGCTCGACGCGATCACCATCCAGGTCGGGCGCACCGGCACCCTGACCCCGGTCGCCAACCTGGCGCCGGTGACAGTCGGTGGCGTCGTGGTGTCGAGGGCGACCTTGCATAACGAGGACTACATCGCCGAGAAAGACATTCGGGTCGGCGACACGGTGGTCGTCGAGCGCGCCGGCGACGTGATCCCCAAGGTGGTCGAGGTGGTCAAGGCCGAGCGACCCAAGGGCACGAAACAATTCACCTTTCCCAAGCGTTGTCCGGTGTGCGACAGCAGCGCGGTGCGCGAGGACGGCGAGGCGGCGCGGCGGTGTACCGGCGGCCTGATCTGCGACGCCCAGGCGGTCGAGCGTCTGCGCCATTTCGTCGGCCGCGACGCCTTCGACATCGACGGTCTGGGCGAAAAGCAGATCACGGTCTTTTGGCACGAAGGCTTGGTGCGCTCGCCCGCCGACCTGTTTGGCCTCGAAGCCCACGCCGACGACTTGCGCACGCGCGAAGGCTGGGGCGAGACCTCGGTGCGCAATCTCATGGCGGCAATCGAGGCGCGGCGCGAGATCGGGCTCGACCGCTTTATCCTCGCGCTCGGCATCCGCCAGATCGGCCAAGCCAACGCGCGACTGTTGGCCCAGCATTACGGTGCGCTGGAGGCGCTGATCGCGGCTGCCGACGCGGCGCGCGATGAGGAGAGCGAGGCCTACGCCGACCTCGTCGGCATCGACGGCATCGGGCCAAAGGTCGCCGCCGACATCATCGACTTTTTCACCGAGCCCCACAACCGGGCGGTGGTGGCGGATTTGGCCGCCGAGGTCCGGGTCGAGACTTTCGCGGCGCCCGCGGCGACCTCGCCGATCACCGGCAAGACTGTTGTCTTTACCGGCAAGTTCGCCGGCATGGGCCGCGCCGAGGCGAAAGCGCGGGCGCAAGCGCTGGGCGCCAAGGTGGCGGGCTCGGTCTCGGCGCGGACGGACTATTTGGTGGCGGGAGAGGACGCCGGATCGAAGCTCAAGAAGGCGGGTGAACTCGGGGTCGCGGTGCTGACCGAGGATGAGTGGCGGGCGCTGATCGGGTGACGGTGGGGCGCTGCGTCGCGGCAGTCGAGTAAGCGCAAACTCGCGATGTCGGTATTTCCCAGTAGCGGACGTTTCATAGGATGTCGAAATTAGTCCGGGTTTAGCCATTTGCAGAACTTTCATGCGGTAGCTGCAACGAGATGAATCTGTGTATGCTGCGTGCCGGAGGGGCAGCATGTCCGACATCCGCGATTGGCTTGAAGGGCTTGGACTCGGACAGTTCGCCGAGGCCTTCGAGCGAGAGGAAATCAATCCGGCGTCAGTCCCGCATTTGACCGACGGCATGCTCAAGGAACTCGGCCTTCCAATGGGGCCGCGTGCGCAAATCCTAGGGGCCGCTAAGACGCTTGGCGCCGGCTCAGACTTTCCTGAGGTTCGCCGAGCGCCCCCGGCAGACTACACGCCGGCGCCGCTGGCGGAGAAGATCCTTAGCACCCGATCGTCGATTGAAGGCGAGCGCAAGCAGGTGACCATCTTGTTCGCCGACATCAAGGGATCGACCGAGATTATCCAGGCGCTCGATCCGGAGGACGCCCGGGCCCTGCTCGATCCTATGCTGAATATCATGATCGATGCCGTGCACACCTACGAGGGCACCGTTAATGACGTCCAGGGCGATGGAATCATGGCAATATTCGGCGCTCCCATTGCTCACGAGGACCACGCGTTCAGAGCATGCAGGGCAGCGCTTGACATGCAAGATGCGAGGGTTGAGAACAGACCTTCCGGCTCGCCTCTTCCAGCGGTCCAGCTGCGCGTAGGCCTCAACTCCGGCGAGGTCGTAGTGCGTGCCATAAACAACGATCTGACAATGAGTTATTCGGCCGTGGGCGTGACCACGCATCTGGCGGCACGGATGGAACAGACCGCCGAGCCGGGAACGATTCGAATATCACGTAGCACCAATCGGCTCGTGGAAGGTCTTGTCTCGGCAGCGTCGCTCGGTGACATCACCGTCAAAGGCTTGCCCAAGCCAATCGAAGTGTTCGAGTTGACGGGCCTCGGACAAGCACAAACGCAATTGGAAGCGGCCAGCTTAGAGTCGCTGACCCGGTTTGTGGGCCGTAGCGTGGAACTCGGTTACCTGACAGAAAGACTCTCCGAAACGGAGTCCGGTCGGGGACAGGTCGTTCTAGTGGTTGGC
The DNA here is from genome assembly GCA_047517485.1 of Alphaproteobacteria bacterium. Taxonomy (GTDB): domain Bacteria; phylum Pseudomonadota; class Alphaproteobacteria; order UBA7887; family UBA7887; genus JAKZSU01. Next base: position 708 of record JAKZSU010000148.1, on the reverse strand, counting down.
GATCCCGGGATCGGCAAGTCACGGCTGTTGATGGAGTTCCGTCGTCAGATCGGCAGCCGGGCGGACTGGCACGAAGGGCGTTGTATATCCTTTGGTCAATCGATGGCGTTTCATCCTTTAATCGGGCTATTACGTCGTACGTTCGGTATCGAGGAACGCAATTTATCGGAGACGGCACGTGACAAAATTTCAGTATGGACCGAACGGATCGCCACCGACATCGTCCCCAACCTCCCGCTGCTTCATTATCTACTTGGGGTTGCAGAGCCCGATGATCCGGTGCAGGCGATGGACCCGAGTCTGCGCCGCGCCGAAACATTCGAGGCATTAAACCAGTTGCTATCACTCGAGTCGGAACGAATGCCACAAATACTGGTGTTCGAGGATGTTCATTGGTCTGACGCCGCCACGAAGGAATTTATCGCCTACCTGCTCGATAGCGTGCCGCGTAGTCAAATCCTTATCATCCTCACCACGCGGCCCGACTACACGGCACCGGTCGAGGAACGCAGCTTTGTTAGCCGGCTGGCTCTAAACCATCTTTCGGAGACTGAATCCAAGGAGATGGGCGTGAGTCGGACCCGATTTCCTTGGACACAGAATTGGCTTAATCGAAGTGTCCAAGGAGGACCGGAACATGACCGATAATTTTGAGAAGAAAGTTGCTGTTGATGGGCCTGTGGTAAATGCGGGCGAGCTTGGCTCGTC
>JAKZSU010000147.1:0-4630 GCA_047517485.1 Alphaproteobacteria bacterium | reverse complement strand
GCAGTGAGACGCTGTCAAAATCGTTCCGTAAGTCGATAGGCGCTGCCATGGCGAACCTCATTGGTTCACCACATTGAGTCAGAGATCGGACCGCTTGGGAATCCCCAACGTGAGTCAGGCATTCCGCTCGGTGGTATTATTTAGGTGACGGTACACTTTACATCCGCCGTCAATAGCCGATTGTCGTGACCGTCCCATTCAGATTAGGATACGCGGGCGCAAAACGCAGCGCGCGGATCATCGAGCAAGGGACCCGGCCGTCATGAAACCGTTCGACGTGGTGATCAAAGACGGAATGATTTTCGACGGCACGCGAATTCCGCGTTATCGCGCCGATATCGGTGTCAAGGACGGGGTGATCGCCGCCATCGGCCGCCTCGACGCCGCCGACGGCGCGCGGGTGATCGAGGCCGCCGGTCTCCATGTCGCGCCGGGTTTTGTCGATCTCCACACCCATTACGATGCCCAGCTGTTCTGGGATCCCTATTGCACCCTGTCGAGCTGGCACGGCATCACCTCGGTGGTGATCGGCAATTGCGGCTTCGGATTCGCGCCGGTGGCGCCGGAGATGCACGAGCGCGCGATGCTGACCATGACCCGGGTCGAGGCGATCCCCTACGCTTCGATGAAGGCCGGGCTGCCGTGGTCCTGGACGAGTTTCCCCGAATTTCTCGATGCCGTCGAGCGGACGCCGAAGGCGATCAACATTCTGCCCTATATGCCGGTCGGCCCGCTGCTGATCTGGGTGCTCGGCCTCGGCGACGCCAAGGCCGGACGGCTGCCCAGCGATGCCGAGCACGCCGAGATCTGCCGCCTGTTCGAACAAGCGCTCGATGCCGGCGCCTGCGGCTGGTCGGCGCAACGGCTGATGCCCGACGGGCCGTCGGCGGTGCAAATGGATTACGACGCCACGCCGATGGTCACCGATGTCATGCACGACGAGACCTGCGAGGCCCTGGCCGGGGTGCTCGGCCGCCGAAACGAGGGCTTCATGCAGATGACCATCGCGTCGGGCTCGTACGAAAGCGACCGCGAACATTTGGAAAAACTCGCGACGATCAGCGGCCGGCCGCTGCTGTGGAACGTGGTCCAGGTCTACGATCACAAGCCCGAGGTCCATCGCGGGGTATTGGATTGGCTCGACCGCTGCCGCGACCGCGGTATTCGGGTCTACGGCCAGGGTCTGACCACCGACGCCGGCTTCACCTTCACCTTCGAGGACTGGAACCTGTGGGACGACAAGCCGGCGTGGCGCGAGGCGACCGTCGGCACGGTGGCCGAACGGCTCGAAAAACTCGCCGATCCCGCGCGCCGTCAGGACTTGCGCGATCAGCGGCCGCTCACCGCCACCGGACCCATTCCCGACGTCGTGATCACCGGACCTGAAAGCGAGGCCACCGAACGCTGGCGTGATCACACGGTCGCCCAAGTCGCCGAGGCGCTCGGCAAACACCCGGTCGATGCCATGCTCGATATTGCCGTGGCAGATAACCTAAAAACCGAATTTTTCGCCAAATCTCCCAACGTGCGCTTGGACTACCTCAAGGAAGTCATCGACAATCCGTTTGTCCTGCTCGGGGTCTCCGACGGCGGCGCCCACACCAAGTTCCTCACCGCCGGCCGCTATCCCACCGAGACCCTGGCCAAACTGGTGCGCGACAACGCCATGATGAGTCTGGAAGAAGCCCATTGGCGGCTCAGCGCGCTGCCGGCGATGGTCGCCGGCTTCACCGACCGCGGCGTGCTCAAGGTGGGCGCGCCGGCCGACATCGTGGTCTACGATTACGATAATCTCGCGGTGCTGCCGAGCGAAATCGTCCACGACCTGCCGGGCGGCGAATGGCGCCGGATCCAGCGCGCCCAGGGCTACCGTGCGATCCTCGTCAACGGCCAGGTCACCATCGAGAACGACCGCGAGACCGACACCCACGCCGGCCGCCTGCTGCGCCACGGCGGGGCCAAGGCGGAGGTCGCCGTCGCGGCCGAGTAAGCGCCTGATTTATTCGCGGTAACCAGCTTCAGTCACGGGGTGCGAAATGGTGTCCGCGAAGGGTGTCCATCGGGCACGCGGTGCAACCCTCGCCGGCGCGTCGAGGTGGGCCACCGAAGGCGGGATTGCCCAAGTCAGTTTCGATGATTGATTGCGTTTTACTCTAACCCGATGTGAACGGCACCCTGATCGGGGCGCAAACCAGGCGGATTTCCGTAACCGTCATTCCGAGAGAATAAGCCTCTGATTTTCTTGACACTACTTATTGCTGTGGTGACAAAACTTAACTCCCCTGCGGTGTGTTTGAGATAAACGTACCCGCGCGTAACGGCCGGAAGTAATTCCCACCGCCCCGGGCGGAATGCGTTGTTTCACGCGCGGCCTATCGCAACAAGCGCTCTGACCGGCCGAGACTGAGTTAGGTCTCTTGGCCGATTTGGCTGTGAGTTGGTATGGCGGAACAAAAGTTGCTGGAAAAACGTCATACCAAAATCAAAGCGGCGCAATCCCCTGCAGAACAGAGTTTGAACAATGATCACGGATTTTGACGACGGGTTTCTCAAGGCGTTATTGGAGAACGCCGACGAGGCGATCGAGGTCGCCGACACGGACATCCGCTTCGAGTACGTCAATCCGGCCTTCGAGCGTATTACCGGCTACGACAAGGCCGAGGTTATTGGCAAAACTTCCGCCGAGATACTTCGCCCGTACGAAGCCGACGAAGAGGTCTATAGGCACGTTGTACAAACCGTCGCTGCCGGGGAGGTCTGGAAAGGCGAGTTGGTGTCGCGTCGCAAGGATGGCTCCCCTTGGATATCGGAAGCCACCATATCGCCAGTCCGCGATGCAACCGGCGAAATCACCCGATATATCGCCGTCAGGCGCGACGTAACCGATCGCAAACGCGCCGAACGAAATTTGCGGGAAAGCGAGGCGAGTCTCGCCAATGCGCAACAAATCGCCAAGCTTGGCAGTTGGGAGAGAGATGTCGCGACCGAAAAGATAATTTGGTCGGATCAAGAGTATCGGATGTATGGCTACGAGCCGAATGCGGTCACGCCAACCCTGGATTTGATCTTGTCCGCCGTGCATCCGGAGGACCGCAAGCGTTTCCTCGCCGATAGAGAAGGTATCCTCGCGACTTCCTCTTCGGTCGATGCGATTAGAGACGGGGTCGAGGGGCAGTATCGGATCGCGCGACCGGACGGATCTGAAATTTGGCTCGAGCAAATCGCCAGGATTATGCGCGACCAAGACGGGCGCGCAATTCGTCTCGTTGGCACCGACCAGGACATCACCGAACGCAAGCGAACCGAGCAAGATCTGCGAATAAGTGACGAACGGTTCCGCGCATTGTTGGCGGACTCCGACTTGGGGTTCTTAATACGGCAAGGCCCAAAATTGGTGTACGCCAACCAAACCTTTGCCGATCTGTTCGGCTACAATAATCCGGCCGAGATCCTTGCCTTGGACTCGATCGAGCGATTGCGGCCGGCTGAAGAGATTGATCGGTTGGCAAAAATTTCGGACGCGCGGGAACGGGGCGTGCCGACGCCGTCGTTGATCGAGTTTAGGGGGCTGCGCAAGGATGGATCGGAGGTATGGCTCGAAACTCGAGTTCAAGAAATCACCTGGAATGACACGCCATCACTTCTCACGGCCTCGGTCGATATTTCCGAGCGCAAGGCAACCGAGAACCAATTGCGTCAAGCACAGAAGATGGCGGCCGTGGGCCAACTGACCGGCGGCGTCGCCCACGACTTTAACAACTTGCTCGCGATTATCATGGGCAACACCGAGCTAGTGCAGGACGAACTGGAAGCCGAGAGCGAGCCATTACGACTAATCTCCCAGGCCGCGGAACGTGGAGCGGAACTGGTCCATCGCCTGCTTGCCTTCTCGCGCCAGCAGTTGCTCGCGCCGCGGACGATCGATCCGGGCGCGTTGGTCGACGAGATGGGCGATCTGTTGCGGCGAACATTGGATGAGACGATCGAGGTGGAGATATCATCCGAACCGGACCTGTGGCACGCCAAGGCCGATCCCGGTCAGCTTGAGAGCGCGTTGCTCAATCTTGCACTCAATGCGCGTGACGCCATGCGTCAAGGCGGCAAGTTGAGCATAAAAAACAGTAACGCAACATTTGACGAAGCTTACAGTGCCTCGCACCCGGAAGTGGCCCCGGGTGACTACGTTTTGATCTCGGTGAGCGACAGCGGATCGGGTATGTCGTCGGCGGTTCATGCGCGTGCCCTTGAACCCTTCTTCACCACCAAGGACGTCGGCGAGGGCAGCGGGCTCGGCCTGTCCATGGTTTACGGGTTTACCAGGCAGTCGGGTGGCGATTTGGCGATCACCACCGAGGAAGGTTTGGGAACCACGGTTAAACTTTATCTACCACGAGCCGGGGATCAAGGAGAACGAACGGAACCGAGCGGGAAGACCGAGATACCCCACGGTCGTGGCGAGACAGTTCTGGTGATCGAAGACGAAACCGGGTGAGAACGGCGGTGACAAATTAGTCCACGGAAGCGGCGGGATTTCCCAGCCGCGGGCGGAGTAAAACTCTGCCACCTGTAGCCTTCGATCTTTTTTGAGATGGAAGGCGGGAGGATGTACACCGTGGACCTATATCTGCGC
>JAKZSU010000146.1:0-5660 GCA_047517485.1 Alphaproteobacteria bacterium | reverse complement strand
TGTCGCCTCGTAGCGCCTCAAGCGCAACCTTGGCCTTGAAATCCGCCGTGAACCGGCGTCGTTTAGTCATCTTCGTATCCCTCCGTTATCCGGTGGAATACACCTTACCTACCTGTCCGATTTTCCGGGACCAGCTCAGAGTGAGGCCGAGCCTTCTGGCCATTTGGCGCCAAGCCGCGGGCGCGCGCGGCGGGCGGTGATGTGGTTTATGCGGCGGCGCTTAGGCCGCCGGCTTCATGGTTGCCAGGGGGTGCGACGAGCGCGGCAGGCCGACGAGTTGGCGGATCTGACCCTTGGCGATGCGCAGCCGGCCTTTGACCCCGACCATCGCGGCGCTAGCGCCGTAGGTCTCGGCGATCGCCTGCTTGGCCTTGGCGGGAGCGATCAGGCAGTCGGTGATTCTAGTCGGGTCGTCGAGATTGTTGATGAACATGTCGGCGATGCGCTGGTCCGGGCTGTCGTTGCCGAGCCGTCCGTCGCTGCCGTACTGCGCGATCAGCATTTCCTTCGCCGCCGGGGTGATTTCCTCGAGCAGCAAATTGTTAAAAGCGTTGGTCGCGATGCCCGAGGTCTCACAGAAGCGGTCGAAGGTGGCGCGCATCCAGGCCGCGTCGAACGCGCCCTCGGGGCGCGCCGCGACCGCCGCGAGCAGGGTCTTGATCTGGCGGTAGCCGTTGTTCGCCCCCTGGCCGGCGACCGGATCGAGACTGTTGGCGGTATCGCCGAGCGCCATCACGCTGCGCCCCGACGGCAAGGTGCCGACCGGATCGCGGAACTCGGGTACGAACTGGCCCTTGAGCCAGCCGTTCTCGTCCGCCAGTTCGGCGTCCTTGAACCAGGCGTAGTCCCACGGCATGCAGTCGTGGAACACCTGCTTGTAGCGCGCCACCACCTGCTCGCCGTCGGTGCAATCGTCGAATGCGTCGAGCGGGCCGCCGGGCCGTCCCTCGATCAGCAGATTCCAGCATGGGAAGCCGTCCTTGTGCCAGTAGGGAATCGCGAACTGCTCGCCCCAGGCGGCGAAGAAATTGAACTTGGTGCCGGGGCTGAACGGCACGCCTTCGGCGGTGCGGTCGAGCGCGGCGTTGCGCGCCACCAGCATGGTCAGCTTACGCGGCGGCGTCGTGTGGGTGCTGCGCGCGTCGTCGCGGGCGAACAAGCCGCCGACATCGCCGCGCCCGGCGGCGACCAGTACCAGATCGTTTTCGGCGGCGATTTCGTCGAGGCGCGGCACGTCGACCCGGGAAATTTCGACCGTGCCGCCGCGCGCCTCAAGGTCGTGGGTCCAGCGGTGGCTCTGCAGGCGCACGTCGATCGAGCGCGCCGGGCGCTCGAGCCGGCCGATCAGATCGATCAGCTGCCAGCCCGGCTTGTGACAGAATGTGAGGTGCACGCCCTCGATCGCCGGCGCTTGGTCGTCCCAATGGTTGAGGCCGGCATCGGCTTCGAGATCGAGCGAGGTGGCGAACCGGCAGGCGGTGCCGGTCGGCGGCACTTTGTCGAGCCAGTCCGCGGCCGAGCGCTCGGAGATCAGGGTGACGTCGTGGCCCTGTTTGAGCAAGCCATGAGCCGCGAGCAACCCGTTCACACCCGATCCGACGACGGCGATCTTACTCATTGTATGCTCCCCCCTGCGCGACCGCGGCGAAGTTAGCATAACCCGCCGCGTCGCCCCAGGGCGCGAGACTTGCTATGATGGGTCGAAGGTGGCGATTCTCTGTGGCGCCACGCGCGTTTGGAACCGGTTTACGTGATGAATGACTCGACCGCGGCGATAGCCGACAAGACGATCGTCCTGGTCGGGTTGATGGGAGCCGGCAAGACCAGTGTCGGGCGGCGCCTGGCGGTGCGGCTCGAGCGCGGTTTCGTCGATGCCGACAGCGAGATCGAAAGCGCCGCCGAAATGTCGATCGGCGATATATTCGCGACCCATGGCGAAGCGCATTTTCGCGACGGCGAGCGCCGGGTGATCGCCCGCCTGCTCGACGATCGCGGCCAGGTGCTGGCAACCGGCGGCGGCGCGTTCATGAATGCGGAGACCCGCGCGCTGATCAAGGCGGAAGCGGTTTCGGTATGGCTGAAGGCGGAGCTCGATGTGTTGTTCCGCCGGGTTTCCCGGCGCACCACCCGGCCGCTGCTCAACCAGGAGAATCCGAAAGGCGTGCTGGAAGGGCTGATGCGCGAGCGCTACCCGGTCTATGCCGACGCGGATATTACCGTGACCAGCGACGATATTCCGCACGAGGCGATGGTCGAGCGGATCGTGGTCGCCCTGGCGGGCCACGCGTCATGACCGAGTCGATAATTGTTCGCGTCGAACTCGGTGACCGGGGTTACGACATCGTCATCGGCCGCGGGTTGATCGGCGATGCCGGGGCGCGGGTGGCGCCCCTGTTGCGGCGGCCGCGCGCCATGGTGATCACCGACCGCACCGTCGCCGGGCTTTATCTCGAACCGCTGATGGCGAGCCTGGCGGCGAGCGGCATCGACGCGCACTCGATAATTCTGGCGCCGGGCGAAGGCACCAAGGGGTTCGCGCCGCTGGAGCGCCTGCTCGACGATTTGCTGGCGGTCGGGATCGACCGCGATACGACGATCATCGCGCTCGGCGGCGGGGTGATCGGCGACCTCGCCGGGTTCGCCGCGGCGATCGTGTTGCGCGGCATCGCATGCATCCAGGTGCCGACGACGTTATTGGCGCAGATCGACAGTTCGGTCGGCGGCAAGACCGGGATCAACTCCAAGTTCGGCAAGAATCTGGTGGGGAGTTTTCATCAGCCGCGGCTGGTGCTGGCGGACACCGCCGCGCTCGACAGTCTGCCGCGCCGCGAGCTGCTCGCGGGTTATGCCGAAATGGTCAAATACGCGCTGATCGACGACGCCGATTTCTTCACCTGGCTGGAAGCGAACGGCGCCGCGATCGTCGGCGAAGGGGACGAAGCCGAGGCGGCGCGGCGCGAGGCGATCGCTGTCTGTTGTCGCGCCAAGGCGCGGATCGTCGCCGCCGACGAGCGCGAGGCCGGGGTGCGCGCGCTGCTCAACCTCGGTCACACCTTCGGTCACGCCCTGGAAGCCGAAACCGGGTTCGCCGATGCCCTGTTGCACGGCGAGGCGGTGGCGATCGGCACGGTGATGGCGTTCGCTCTGTCGGTGCGGATGGGGCTGTGTCCGGCGGAAGACCTGGCGCGGGTGGCCGCGCATTTCGCCGCCATCGGCTTGGCGGCCGCGCCGCCCGCCTTGCAAGGAAAACCGTGGAACCCCGCGAATCTGTTGGCGCATATGGCGCGCGACAAAAAAGTCCGCGACGGCCGCAAGACGCTGATCCTGGCGCGCGGTATCGGCCGTTCGTTCGTCACTGACGAAGTGACCGACGGCGACATTCTGGCCACGCTCGAGGCAGCGGTGGCGCCATGACGACGACATTGGTGATCGGCTTCGGCGGGATTCTCGTGTTGCTGCTGCTGTCGGCATTCTTCTCGGGCTCGGAGACCGCGCTGACCGCCGCGTCGCGGCCGCGGATTCATCATCTCGCCAATCGCGGCAATCGCCGCGCCCGGCTGGTGGATCGGTTGATCGGCGAGCGCGAGCAGTTGATCGGCGCGATCCTGCTTGGCAATAACGCGGTCAATATCCTCGCCTCGGCCTTGGCGACCGGCTTGATGATCGGCCTGTTCGGCGATGCCGGCGTGGTCTATGCGACGGTGGCGATGACCTTCCTGGTGTTCGTCTTCGCCGAGGTGCTGCCCAAGACCTATGCGATCCGCCACGCCGACCGCATGGCGCTGGCGGTCTCCCCGGTGGTCCGCGTCCTGGTCGCGGTGCTGACCCCGGTGACCCTCGCGGTGCAGTGGCTGGTGAGCGGCCTGCTGCGGCTGATTGGCGCCGATGGGGCGGGCACCGGCGACCCGTCGGCGGCGGACGAATTGCGCGGCCTATTCGACCTCCACGCCGAGGAAGGCCGGGTGCGCAAGTCCTATCGCGACATGCTGCGCAGCATTCTCGATCTGTCCGACGTCGAGGTCGGCGAGATCATGACCCATCGCCAAACCATGGTGACGGTGGATGCCGACGATCCGGTGACCGAGGTCGTCGCCGCGGTGCTCGACAGCCCGTACACCAGGGTGCCGGTGTGGCGCGACAGCCAGGACAATATCGTTGGCGTCCTCCACGCCAAGGGGATGCTGCGCGCGGTGCGCACCCATGGCGGCGATCTCGATACCCTCGACGTGATGGATCTCGCCAATCCGCCGTGGTTCGTGCCCGAGACCACCAGCCTGGCCGAGCAGCTCGCGGCGTTTCGCGCGCGGCACGAACATTTCGCCCTGGTGGTCGACGAATATGGCGCGCTGCAAGGATTGGTCACCCTGGAAGACATTTTGGAAGAGATCGTCGGCGACATCGCCGACGAGCACGATCTGCCGACCGCCGGGGTGCGGCGCCGCCCCGATGGCTCTTACGTGGTCGAGGGCGCGGTGACCATCCGCGACATCAATCGCGCGCTCGACAGCCGCCTGCCCGACGACGAAGCCGCGACCATCGCCGGCCTGGTGCTGCACGAGGCGGAACGGATTCCCGACGTCGGCCAGCGGTTCGTTTTTCATGGTTTCGAATTCGAGATCCTGGGCCGCGAGAAGAACCGCATCTCGTCGCTGAAACTGACCCCACGGCCGGACACCGACCCGGTCTGATTTTTGTCAATTAGGGAACCGCCATGCCGCTAGCCGACGACGCCGAGCGCACCCTCATTCATGAGCGCCAGATCACCGCCCGAGGCTACCTCCGCGCCGACGGCCTATGGGATATCGAAGGGAGCCTGACGGATGCCAAGACCTACGCGTTCGACAGCCGTTGGCGCGGCGAAGTCAAAGCCAGCGAGCCGGTTCACGGCATGCACATTCGCCTGACCATCGACGAGGATTTCGTCATCCGCGCGGTCGCGGCGACGAGCGATCACGTGCCGTATCAAGTGTGTGCGAGTGTTCCGGCCACATTACAGACGCTGGTCGGCGCCTCGATGGGTCGCGGCTGGACGCGGACGCTCCGCCGTCGGGTCGGCGGCGAGGACGGCTACACCCATTTGACCGAACTGCTCGGCCGCATGGCGACAGCGGCGTATCAGACGATTTTTCCCTATCGCGGCAGCCGCGCCCCCGGTGGGGTCGACATGGCGAAAGTGGCGGACCGGCTGATCGGCAGCTGCCGAGCGTGGCGGGCAGACGGGGAGCTGGTGCGGGAATTGCTGCCGGAGCGGTTTAGTGGGGAAGACTGAGAGAGCGAAAAAATCAATTCACGCCCTACGGATAAGGCTTAAGATTGAGATGGTGACATTAAGTACCATGGCAAAAACACTTGCACGATTCCGTAGTACACAAAAATAAACCTGGCGGCGTGGTAATAATAAGAAATCCCTAAATATTTCCACATTAAAACTGTATATTTATTTTTGGTCGTCAAATTAAAAATATGAAACCCGAATATCGGAATACATAAAAATACAGCAATGAAAAACGCTAATTTAAGATATAGGGTATCCACTTCGCTCTCGTGATGTCAATATGTTGGGATGGCGAACCCGGCATCCCATCCCGAAGGCGGGGTCGACTACCCGCGCACCCTGACTGAATTCGACGCGTGGTTCGTGTCGGAGACGGCGTGTGCGG
>JAKZSU010000145.1:0-21308 GCA_047517485.1 Alphaproteobacteria bacterium | reverse complement strand
CGGCCTAATCGGGCTCGGCGAGATGGGCGGGCGGATGGCGCCGCGTTTGGTCGCGGCGGGCTACCGCCTGGCGGTTTATGACGCTGCCGGAACGATTGCGCGCGCGCCGGACGGGGCTGAAGTTTGCGACGCGGTCGGCGCCGTGGCGCGAGACGCGGAACTGGTACTGTTGTCGCTACCCGACGGCCGGGTTGTCGAGACCGTGGTCGGTGGGATCGCAGCGACCGACGGCGCGCTGTGCACCTGCGTTGCCGATCATTCCACTGTCGGATCGACCGCCGCGCGGGCGGCCTATGATGTGCTCGCGGCGGCCGGCATCGCCTATCTCGATGCTCCGGTCAGCGGCGGCGCGCGCGGTGCGGCGAACGGCGGCTTGGCGATGATGGTCGGCGGAGACGCCGCGCTGTTCGAACGCCATGACGCGGCGCTCGCGGTGATTGCGAAAAACCGCTTCCATGTCGGCACCGAGCCCGGCCAGGGGCAGGTGATGAAGATGCTCAACAACATGCTGTCGGGGGCGGCGATGACGGCGACCGCCGAAGCGGTGGTGTTCGGCGAGGCGCACGGCCTCGATCTCGCGACCATGATCGACGTGCTCAATGTGTCGTCGGGCCAAAACACCGCGACCCGCGACAAATGGCCCGATCGCATTCTCGCCGGCTCTTACGACGCGGGTTTCACCATCGATCTGCTGAGCAAGGATGTCGATCTGTTCCTCGCCGAGGTCGCGAAGGCCGGGACCGGCGCCAGCGTGGCGTCGGCGATCGGCGCCACCCTGCGCGCGATGAAAGCTGATATGCCAGGTGAGGATTTCACCCGTATCTATCAGTTTCAGAAGAGCTTATCCAATACGAAAAATGGCGATTGAGGGACCGACAACCGAGTCGCGACCCTGCCCCTTAAGATTTACGATTGACGACGCCCCTCGGTGCGGCTTTTCTGCGCCCGGGCCGGGCCATCCGGCAATATATGGGAGGATCCATGGCGGACTTGGTCGACTTCACCAAGCGCGGCGCCGTTGGCGTCATTACGGTCAACAACCCCCCGGTCAACGCGCTCAGCGTCGGCGTGCCGCAAGGCATTGTCGATGGCGTGGTGGCGGCCAATGGCGATGCCGACATCAAGGCGATCGTCTTGATCGGCGGCGGGCGGAGTTTCATCGCCGGCGCCGATATTTCCGAGTTTCACAATCCGCCGAGCGGCAAACCGGTGACCATATTCGAAGTGCTCGAGGCGCTCGAAGGCTCCGCCAAGCCGGTGGTCGCGGGGGTGCACGGCAACGCGCTCGGCGGCGGGCTGGAGGTCGCGCTGGCGTGCCATTATCGCTGCGGCGTGGCGAGCGCGATGTTCGGCCTGCCCGAGGTCAAGCTCGGTCTGCTGCCTGGCGCCGGCGGCACCCAACGCCTGCCGCGGCTGATCGGTGCGGAACGGGCGCTACCGTTGATCGCCAGCGGTGATTTCGTGCCGGCGGATCGGGCGTTGGAGATGGGGATCATCGATCTCATCGTCGTCGGCGACATCGAAAGCGGCGCCATCGACTACGCGGAGAAGCTCGCCGACGAAGGCGCATCGTTGCGCCGCATCCGCGACATCCAAACCCAAGCGCCGACGTCGCCGACGTTCTTCGAGGATTTCGAGAAATCAATCGCCCGGCGGTCGCGCGGTTTCCTCGCGCCGTTCCACATCATCAAATGCGTGCGCGCGGCGGTCGAGCTGCCGTTCGACGAGGGCATCGCCGTCGAGCGCGAATTGTTCCGGGCGTGCAAGGAGTCGGAACAATGTCGCGGCCAGATCCATCTATTCTTCGCCGAGCGCACCTGCACCAAGATCCCCGACGTGCCGCGCGATACGCCGAAAAAGAAAATCGCCAGCGCGGCAGTGCTCGGCGCCGGCACCATGGGCGGCGGCATTACGATGAACTTCCTCAATGCCGGCATCCCGGTGACCATCGTCGAGATGAACCAGGAAGCGCTCGACCGCGGCATCGCCATCGTCCGCGGCAATTACGAGGCGTCGGCGAAAAAGGGTCGGATGACCCAGGCCGATGTCGAGGCGCGGATGGCGCTGCTGACCCCGAGCACCGATTATCAGGACATCGCCGAGGCCGACATGGTGATCGAGGCGGTGTTCGAGGACATGGATATCAAGAAAGAAGTGTTCGCCAAGATCGACGCGATCGCCAAGGCGGGCGCGGTGCTGGCGACCAACACCTCGACCCTGGACGTCAACGAGATCGCCGCCGCGACGTCGCGGCCCGAGAGCGTCATCGGCACCCATTTCTTCAGCCCCGCCAACGTCATGCGTCTGCTCGAGAACGTGCGCGGTGACAAAAGCTCGAACGAGACCATCGCCACGGTGATGGATGTGGCCAAGCGCATCGGCAAGGTGCCGGTCCTAGTCGGCGTCTGCGACGGTTTCGTCGGCAATCGCATGCTGCATCATTACGGCCGCCAGGCGTACCGCATGCTGATCGAGGGCGCGCTGCCGCAGGATGTCGATGGCGCGCTGTACGATTACGGATTGGCGATGGGGCCGTTCGCGATGGGTGATCTCGCCGGCCTCGACGTCGGTTGGCGAATTCGTAAGCGCAAGATGGCGGAACTCGGGCTCAATCGCTCGGATTCGCCGGTCTCCGACGCGATCGCCGAATTGGGCCGCTATGGCCAAAAGACCAGCGCCGGCTGGTATCGTTACGAGCCGGGCAGCCGGGTCCCCATCCCCGACCCGGTGGTCGAGGACCTGATCAAGGCGGAATCCGAGCGCGAGGGCGTCACCCGGCGGGCGATTTCTTCCGAAGAGATCATCGAACGCTGCATGTATCAGCTGGTCAACGAGGGCGCCAAGCTGCTCGAGGAAGGCATCGCGTTGCGGGCGTCCGATATCGATGTGATCTACGCCAACGGTTACGGCTTCCCGCGCTATCGCGGCGGGCCGATGTTCTATGCCGACCGCGTCGGTCTGGATAAGGTGTACGCGGCGGTGAGCCGCTATTACGATGAGTTCGGCGAGGTCTGGCGACCGGCGCCGTTGTTGAAGAAGCTCGCCGAGGCGGGCGAAACGTTCAATTCCCAGAATCCTGGACGCTAGGGAGAAAGATACCCCATGAAAGAAGCCGTCATTGTCTCCACCGCGCGCACACCGATCGGCAAGGCCTATCGCGGCGCCTTCAACAACACCCACGGCGCGACCATGGCCGGACACGTGATCAAGCACGCGGTCGGGCGCGCTAAGATCGATCCCGCCGAGGTCGAGGACGTGCTTCTCGGCTGCGCCATGCCCGAGGGCGCGACCGGCGGCAACATTGCCCGCCAAGCGGCGATCCGCGCCGGGCTTCCGGTGACCACCAGCGGCGCGACGATCAATCGCTTTTGCTCATCGGGCATGCAGGCGATCGCGATGGCCGCGCAACGGGTGATCGTCGACAACGTGCCGGTGATGGTCGCCGGCGGACTCGAGTCGGTGAGCCTGGTGCAGAACGACCATCAGAACAAACATTACGGCCATGAGGACTGGATCGACGCCAACAAACCGGCGATCTACGACTCGATGCTGCAGACCGCCGAGACGGTCTCCACCCGCTATGGGGTGAGCCGCGAGGATCAGGACGAATTCGCGCTGCAAAGCCAGATGCGCACCGCGGCGGCGCAGCAGGCCGGCAAGTTCGACGACGAAATCGTGCCGCTCGAGACGGTCAAGCTGGTCAAGGACAAGGAGACCGGCGAAATCTCCGAACAGACCGTGACCTTGGAGCAGGACGAGGGCAATCGTCCGAGCACGACCCTGGAGGGTCTGGCCGGTCTCGCGCCGGTGCTCGGCGACGACTGCTTCATCACCGCCGGCAACGCGAGCCAGTTGTCCGACGGCGCGTCCGCCTGCGTGGTGATGGATTCGAAGCTCGCCGAAAGCCGCGGCCTCGACCCACTCGGCACGTTCCGCGGCTTCACCGTCGCCGCGCTCGAGCCCGACGAAATGGGGATCGGGCCGATCTATGCGGTGCCGCGTCTGCTCGAACGCCAGGGCCTGGGCATGGACGATATCGATCTCTGGGAACTCAACGAGGCGTTCGCGGTGCAAGTGCTCTACAGCCGCGACAAATTGGGTATTCCCAACGAAGTGCTCAACGTCGACGGCGGCGCGATCTCGGTCGGCCACCCCTACGGCATGTCGGGCGCGCGCCTGGTCGGTCACGCGCTGATCGAAGGCAAGCGGCGCGGCGCCAAGAATGTCGTCGTCACCATGTGCATCGGCGGCGGCATGGGGGCCGCCGGCCTGTTCGAGGTGCACTGATTTCATCACCATGTCCGGGGCTGGCGCGATGCCGGCCCCGGCGCGCTTAGTGCGTCATGTCGATGACCGCGCGGATCAGTTTGTTCTCAGCCATCGCGGCGAAGCCGTAGTTGATTTCGCCGAGCGATAGCCGCCTGGTGATCAGGTCGTCGAGGTTGAGCTTGCCGTCGAGATAGAGCTGGGCGAGCAGCGGGAAGTCTCGTCTTGGCCGGGCGCCGCCGTAGGACGAGCGCACCATGTGGCGCTCGCCCATCATCGAGCCCCAGCGCAGCGCGACCTGGGCGTTGACCGCGGTCTTGCCGAGCAACACCACGTCGCCGCCGGGCCGCGCGCAGTCGAAGGCGCTTTGCAGGGTGCCGACGATGCCCGCCGCCTCGATCACCAGATCGGCGCCGCGCCCGCTAGTCAGATCCTTGACCCGGGCGGCGACATCGGCGGTGCGGGCATCGAGCGTAACCGTCGCGCCGAAGCGCTCGGCGATCGTCAGTTTCTCGGGCGCGACATCGACCGCGATAATGGGGTCGCAGCCGGCGAGGCGCGCGCCCTGGATGGCGTTGAGGCCGACCGCGCCGCAGCCCAGGATCACCGCGCTGTCGCCGACCTTGGCGGCGGCGATATTGAGCACCGCGCCGACCCCGGTCATCACCCCGCAGCCGATCAGGCAGGCGCGATCAAAAGGAATCGCGTCGGGCACGGGAATCGCGCCGGACTCGGGCACCACGCAATATTGCGCGTGGCTCGACATCACCGAGAAATGGTGCAGCTTGTCGCCGCCGATGGTGAGCCGCGAAGTGCCGTCGAGCAGGTGACCCCGCGGCTGATGGGTGGTGAACGGCTCGCACAGGATCGGCTGGTCGCGGTCGCAATAGAAGCAGTGGCCGCAATTGGGATTCCACGAACACACCACGTGATCGCCGGGCTTGACCAGGGTGACGCCGGCGCCGACTGCCTCGACGACACCGGCGCCTTCGTGGCCGAGCACGATCGGCAAGGGATATTCGAGGCTGCCCTGGATGACTTCGAGATCGGTGTGGCAGAGCCCGCTGGCCTCGATCCGCACCAGAACGTCGCCGGGCTGGAGGTCGCGCATGGTGACCCGCTCGATGGTCAGCGGCGCGTCGATCTCGTGCAAGACAGCGGCGTCGAAATCCATGATAGTTTTCTCCCGATTTAGGCGGCGCAGTATCGCCGAAGTTGGGGAGGAACGGCAGCGTGAAATGGATAGCTTTTCTGGCGACGATGGTGTGCGCGGCGGCGGCCGGTGCCGTCGAGCCGGGCGCCCGGCCGCTCGAATTGATCGAGGCGATGGAAGATGGCGCGCTCAAGGACCGGCTGCTGTCGTGCCAGGACGACCCATTTGTGAAAACCGCGTTCTCGATCGCGCATCGCGGCGCGCCGCTGGGCTATCCCGAGCATACGCGCGAGTCGTACGTCGCGGCGGCGGAGATGGGGGCGGGGATCATCGAATGCGATGTGACCTTCACCCGCGACCGCCAGCAAGTGTGCCGGCATGCGCAATGCGATCTGCACGCGACCACCAATATATTGGCGACCATTCTCGCCGCCACATGCGCGGTGCCGCCGGGACCGGACGAAGAGGCACGCTGCTGCACCAGCGACATCACCTTGTCCGAGTTCAAGTCTTTGTGCGGCATCATCGACGGCGGGGAGACGTGCGGCACGCTGATGAGCCACGCCGAGAGCATCGCCTTGTTCGACGGGTTCGGTGTCGGATTCACCCCCGAACTGAAGGCGTCCGATGTCGCCACCCCGGACGACGCGCGGCTGATGATCGACGCCTATGTGTCGGCCGGCATCGCGCCCGAGCGCGTGTGGCCGCAATCGTTCAATCTCGACGCCGTGCGGTTCTGGATCGACCACACCGACTATGGCGCCCAAGCCGTATTTCTCGACGGCCGATTTGAAGATCCGGCGTTTGATCATACCGACCCGGCGACCTGGCGGCCGAGCATGGGCGCATTGCGCGAAATCGGCGTCGGTATCATCGCGCCGCCGCTGTGGATGTTGCTGGCGCTCGACGGCGACCATATCGTGCCGTCGGTCTACGCGCGCGCGGCGAAGGCCGCCGGACTTTCGATCATCACCTGGACCCTGGAACGCTCGGGGCCGCTCAGGCTTGGCGGCGGCTGGTATTACCAGACCATCGCGCCGGTCATCGACGATGACGGCGATATGCTGCGTGTCCTCGACGTGCTCGCCCGCGACGTCGGGGTGATCGGCGTGTTCTCCGACTGGCCGGGCACGGTGACGTACTACGACAATTGCTTAGGCGACTAAATCATTCGGCGGCGTCGTCGAGCTTTTGCAGGTTGCCATCGTCGTCGACTTCGAGACCGGTGGCACGCGCCTTCTCGATCACGCTCGGGTGCCAATCGACCTTGCCGGGGTCCGGCCCGCCGAAAATCGCCATCAGCAGCGCGTCGGGTTCGTCGGACGCACCGCGAAAGCCGCGAAACACGCCGATCGGGATATTGACCACGTCGCCGGGTTCCAGACGCACCGAGCGCTCGTCGTCGCCCTCGAGCCAGTAGATGTCCCAGGTGCCCTTGATCGGCACGAACACTTCCTCGGTGGGATGACGATGCAGCGCCGCGCCCTTGGTGTCGCCGGCGCGAACATAGGTGATCGCGAAGCCGTGACACGGCGCGGCGATCTTCGGCGCCAACGCGGACTCCGCCATGTTCTCGGTCACCCCCATGCCGATCACATTGATGATTTCGCGCTCATGCCCGGGCATCCGTTGGTCGAGAAACGCCAGATCCGAACCCTTCATGGCATCGATCCGCGCGACATTGTCACGCTCCATGTCGGCAACCGAATAACGCGGCACCGGCTTGCCTTCGAGACGGGGGTCGATCATGGCGTGTCCTCCTTACGAGCGGTGACGGGCGAATGGGTTGCCGCAGACTTGATGTCTCGCCCGGACAGCGGATAGCTGCGCACGAGCGACTCAAGTGGAACATTCAAAGTCTGGTGTAGATTACGGATCATGGTCAGTGATAGCGACCTCTTCCGCGCGAACACCTCCGAGACCTTGCTGGCGCTTCCCAATACCCCGGCCAAGTCCTTGCGTTCGAGCCCCAACGCTTCCATGCGGTGCTTGATCGCTTCGATAGGGTCGGCTTCCTCGATCGTGAAGTTCTTGCTCTCATAGGCCTCGATCAGAGTCGTGAGCACGTCGAGTTTCTCGCCGCGTGTTGATCCCGCGTCAGCATCCATTAGTTTGTCGACGGTGGCAAGTGCTGCGACGTAGTCCGCCTCAGTACGGATCGGTTTGATGCGCATGATCATTCACCTGCTATGTGCATTCATATTGTTTCCGCGTCGATCTGGTCATATTGCGCATGCGTCCCGACAAATCGGAGGTACACGACGCGATAGGGATAATTGATTGACACGACGAGCCGATACTTGTTTCCCGCAATATTGAAAACCACACGGCGAATTTTGAGAATACTGGCATTCCGATAATCGAGCTTCACGTCGGCTGGGGTATTCCAATCGGCCGCCGATGTGAAACTGAACCAAGCTTTCAAAGCCTGTTCCGCGTCGCCACGGGTCGGCTCCTGCCAGAATTCTCGCAACATCCTTATCGCGATAATTCGCATTTGCGCACTCTATAATATTCCCAAAAAGGGAACAACAAGTATTTCCCTAAATGGGAAATCAACATGAGACATGCATGGTCGATCTCGCCGAATTTGGTCCAAAAAAAACGGCCGACGCGTATACGCCGGCCGCCAATGCGTTCGATAACGATCGCTTACGGCAGTTGATAGCCGCTTTTGGCCAGAGCGATCTTGTACAGGCTCTTGCCCGAAGTGACGTAGAGCACGTTCGACTCGTCGCCGCGGCCGAAGCCGACGTTGGTCGGCATTTCCTCGCCGGTGGAAATGAAGCCGATTTCATTGCCATCTGCGTCGCGGATGGCGATACCCGGACGGTGCTCGCAGCGCTCGGCCATATAAAGGTTGCCTTCGGTATCGTTGACGATGCCGTCGGGACCGCTACACGGTTGGCCGGGATAGAGCTCGGAATAATCGATGATCACGCGGCGATTGCTCACCGTGCCGTCGGCGTTGAGGTCGTAGGCTTGCAGCAGATGCCGGCTCACGGTCGGACCCTGGTCGGTGTCGTCGAGTTGCATGAAGCCGAGCCAGCCATTGTCATTGCTCACCACATACAGCGTCTTCTGGTCGGGCGAGACGAGCACGCCGTTGGTCTTGCCGCCGTTGGTGACGATGCGGTCGACGCTGCCGTCGGTGTCCAGACGATAGACCGCGAAGCCGGGCTGGAAGACCGGCTCATGACCGAGATAGCGCGGATCGGAGAAGTAGATCCGGCCCTGCTCGTCGATCGAGATATCGTTGAGCGCGTTGTAGGATCTGCCGTTGTAGGTGCCCGACAGGATGTAGCTCATGCCGTTCGACATGTCGGTCTTGATCAGCATGCGGCCGCCATGGTCGGCGCCGAGCGCGGCGAGCATATTGCCGTCGCGGTCGAATTTGAGGCCGTTCGACATGCCCGACGGCGAGCGGAAGATGGTGGTGTCGCCGCTCTTCGGATCGTACTTCCAGATATTGCCGGCCTGGGTGAACAGGCCGGACGGATCGGGGCAGAACTTGGTGAAAGTGATGTCGCTGAAATACATGTAGCCGTCATGGCCGGCGGCGACGCCTTCGGTCAGGATGCAGCCGCCGTCGAACAGGCGCATCAGCTTTGAGCCGGCGGGGATAAAGGCCGAGTCGCCGGTCGGTGCCGGGAATCCGGAATCGACGCCCTCGAAATATTGCGCCTGGGCCGGGACGGCGGCGGCCGCGAGGCCGATCAACAGCGCCGACGCGGTGCTTAACAGATGCTTGGTACGCATGGAACTCCTCCCTAATCGTTCAGTTCCGGCTGGTCGCCGGGATGTGGGGCAACGTCAGATCGCCGGTCATCCTCAATGGTCAAGGACACTGTTATTCCGGCGGTCATGAGCGGGTTTGGTTGTTGTCGCGTCCAGGCCGCGCGCCCCCCGCGCCTGATTGATCGTCCTAGTTTAGACGAATTCCCGGATCGATAGAATAGCGGCGATCATTTGCGCAAAACCTCGGGCAGCCATAACGCGACTTCGGGAAAGAACAGGACGATCGCGAGACCGATCGCCTGGAGGCCAATGAACGGCCACAGCGCGCGGTAGATATCGCCGAGCGTGATTCCCTCCGGCGCCACCCCCTTGAGGTAGAATGCGGCGGGTCCGAACGGCGGGGTGAGATAGCTTATCTGCATGTTCATGCAGAACAGAATGCCGAACCAGATCGGGCTATAGCCGAGCGCGATCACCACCGGCACGAAGATCGGCATGGTGAGCAGGCAAATGCCGATCCAATCCATGAACAGGCCGAGCACCATGAGCACCGCCATCATCACCACGATGATGCCGAGCGGCGGCAACGGCAGGCCGGTGATCAGACCTTTGACGAAGGTGTCGCCGCCGAGCAGATTGTAGACGCCGATCAAGGCGGTGGCGCCGAAGGTGATCCACAGCAGCATGCCGCAGGTGTTCATCGTCTGGAACAGCGCGCCGCGCAGCATGGTCCAGGAGAGCTCGCGACGAACGGCGGCGGAGGCGATGGCGCCGACCGCGCCCATGCCGGCGGCCTCGCTGACGCTGGCGATGCCCATATAGATCGAACCGAGGACGCCGGCGGCGACCCCGAGCGGAAGCACGAGGCCGCGCAAAAGGTGGAACTTTTCGGCGCGCGGCAGATTGCGTTCCTCTGGCGGTGCCAGCGGGCCGAGTGTGTGATCGCGCTGGCAGCGGACGACGATGTAGGCGATGTAGATGCTCGCGAGCAGAAGCCCCGGGAACACCGTCGCGAGAAACAGTCGACCAATATCGACGTTGGCGGTCAGGCCATAGATGATCAGCACGATCGACGGTGGGATCATCGTGCCGAGCGAGCCGCCGGCGCAGATCGTGCCGATCGCCAGGCCCTTGTCGTAGTGGCGCCGCAGCATCTCGGGCAGCGCCACCAGGCCGAGCAGAATGATCTCGCCGCCGATGATGCCGGTCATCGCCGCCATCAGTACCGCCACCACCATGGTCTGGATCGCCAGCCCGCCGCGCAGCCCGCCCGACCATATGTGCATCGCGCGGTAAAGATCCCGCGCCACCCCCGAACGCTCCAACACCGAGGCCATCAGAATGAACATCGGCACCGCGACCAGAACGAATTCGCGAACCAGGGTGACGATGCGGCTTTCGATCAGGAATATGCCGTTCAAGCCGAAATTGCCGACCGCGAACGAGAGCGCGACAAAGCCGGTAACGAAAGCCAACGGCAAGCCCATGATCAGCAGGACGGCGATCGAGCCGACCATCAGCAGCGTGATCAGTTCGATGCTCATGGGTCGGAATTATCGTCCCGGTCGGGGGCGATCTCCCGCCCATTCGCCGCGCGCCAGATTTGTACCGCGCCGAGGATGAACATCGTCACGCAGGCGACCAGCAGCGCGGTCTTGGCGATCGCCGGGATGGGAATACGCGACGCGGTGCCGGCGGTCTCCATGATGCTGACCGACTTGTAGGCGCTTTGCGCGGTCTGATAGGCGAGCAGACCGAGAAAGCCGAGCATGATCGCGCCGTTGATCACATCGAGGACCCGGCGAACCGTCGCCGGCAAGCGGTCGTAGACCAGCGTGATGCGGATATGGGCGCCGCGTCGCAGCGTATAGAGCCCGCTCATCAGGAAGCCGACGGCGCACAACGAAATGGTGAGGTCGTGGGCCCAGACTGTCGGCGCATTGAGCGCGTACCGCGCGAATACCTCGTAGGCGATGATCAGCATGCAAAGGAGAAACAGGTAGCTGCAGCTTTCGCCGATGCGCCGGGCGATGCGGTCGATCAGAGGTTCGGGCGTCGGCGGATCGCTCATCGCCGGCTATTCGTCCGACAACAAGCCGATGGCACGGAGGAAAGCGGTCTGCGCCTGATAGGCCTTTTCCGCGGCCGGGCTGCGTTCCGACCAATCGCGCCACACCTCAATCGCGACGTCGCGCAATTTCTGCCGCTCCGCGTCCGGCCAATCGATCACCGTGATGCCGTTTTCCGCCGCCATCCGCACATCGTCGAGGTCTTTGATCTCGAGCCGTCGGGTCATGTCGCGGGCGAGTTCGCGCGCCGCCATCTCGAGGATCGCCTTGATGTCTTCGGGCAGCGCCTGCCAGCGCGCCGGATGGACCGTGAAATCGATAATCGGCATCGAATGAATGCCGGGATAGATCGGATAACGGGCGATCTCATGAAAACCGAGCGCGTGGTTCATCGAATAGGTCGACCAATCGGCGGCATCGACGACCCCGCGTTCGAGCGCGGTGTAGACCTCGGCTGCTGGCAGGTTCACCGGCGCGGCGCCGATACGCTCAAAAATATCCTGCGCCATCCCCTCCGGCGCCCGCAGTTTGAGGCCGGCGAAATCGTCGACCGTCAAAATCGGTATTTTCGAGACGAAGGCCTCCTTACCGGTCGTTGCGCCGCCGATATAGTGGACGCCGTGCCGTGCATACAGGTCGCGCAACAGTTCGTCGCCGCCGCCGAGGTGCATGAAAGCGAGCATTTGGTCGGGGTGCTCATAGGCGGCGATCAAATCGCCGAGCAGCGCGAAGCCCGGGTCCTTGCCGGAGAAATACACCGTGGCGGTGATATGGCCGTCGAGGATGCCGGCGGCGACCGCGTCCAGGGTTTCGCTATATTGCACCACCGCGCCGACCGGGATCAGGCGGATGCCGAGCCGCCCGCCGGTAAGCACCTCGATCGAGTCGGCGAAATCCTGGGTGATGGCGAAAGCGACATCGCCGGCGGAGGTCGCGGTCTGCACCGTCCAGGTCTGGTCGGCGGCGATCGCGGACCCTGGCAGCGCCAGGACGAGGGCGGCCCCGAACAGACGGCCGCGCCCCCTCATTGGGCGGTCCCGAGCAGGCCGAGGCGGGTCAGAAACGCGATGTGCGAGTCGTAGATCCGCTGCGCCATCGGGCTGCGCGTCGCGTACTCCGCCCAAATGCTCGCCGCCACCTCGCGATATTTGCGGCGTTCCTCGCTCGACCAGTTGATCAGCTCGATGCCATTGGCGGCGGCGGTGGCGGCCACCGCGGCGTCCTGCATGGCGATCTGCTCGACCATATCGCGGTTGAAATCACGCACCGCCATCTCGACCAGCGCCTTGATGTCGTCGGGAAGCGCGTCCCAGCGGTCCATGTTGACCGCGACGTCGGCCATCGGCGCCGAGTGAAATCCGGGGTACAGCGGATACGGCGCGATCGCGTGATAGCCGAGATCGTCGTTCATCCCCAGCGTCCCCCAATCCGCCGCCTCGACGACGCCGCGTTCGAGCGCGGTATAGACTTCGGCGCCGGGAATATTGACCGGCGCGGCGCCGATGCGCTTGAAGATCTCCTGCGACATGCCCTCCGGCGCGCGCAGTTTGACCCCGGCGAAATCGTCGATGCCGCGGATCGGCTTTTTGGCGGGAATCGATTCCGCGCCCCACGACACCCCGCCGACATAATACAGGCCGTGTTGCGCGAACAATTCGCGCGCCAGTTCGATGCCGCCGCCGTAATTGAGCCACATGTGAAGCTGGCGAACATGCTCATAGCCGCCGTTGAGATCGCCGAGAATGGCGAACGCCGCGTCCTTGCCGGCGAAATAGCCGCTGCCGCCATGTTGGCCCTCGAGAAGTCCGGCGGCGACCGCGTCGAGAGTCTCGTTATAGGCGACCACCGAGCCGACCGGGAGCGGCACGATCTCGAGCCGGCCACCGGTAATCTCGCCCACTCGGGTGCAGAAGGTCTCGAAGACTTTCTGGTTGATGCTGCCGGCTTGCCACAAGGACTGCATCTTCCAGCGGAATTCCGGCTCTGCCTGGGCCGCGCCGCCGACCACGACGGACAACGCGAATGCGAGCGCGGCGGCACGCAAAAAGCGACCCCTCATACTTCCCTCCCTGACGAAACGAGCCGAACCGCGCCGGCCTTTTGCTCATTGTAGAGTACCCGGGTGGCTTATACCAAGAGTGGCTAATAATGACCCATTTGACAGATCGATTTTCGTCGCTGGGTAGGAGCGGGGCGCGCCGTCGTGCGACCCCACGTCAAGCGGCCCGCGACGCCGCCAGCGGCGAAAAGCGACCGGCCTTCGGTGGCCCGAGGTGGCTTTCCGGGGGCGTTGCGCCGCTTGCCCGATGGACACCCATCGCGGAGGCCGCGTCGCGCCTACCCGGAAAACCACCTCGGGCCATCAAATGGGTCATTATTATCCACCCTTGGTATTACGGCGAGTCGCCGTTGGCGCAAGCCTCAGGAGAACGGTCGGCGCTCGGTTTTCTGATAGAGCAATTGACTCTGTATCTCCGCCGCCTTGGCGTGCCATTCGACCGCGTCGGGATGGCGATCGGCGGCCGGTTTCGGTTCGTGTTCGAAATGGCCGAAGCTGTCGATGCCGCGTACCAGGCCGGCACTGTCGCGCGCGCCATTGATTTGGCGAAGCTCGGGCGGAATGTAGCGGATCGCGTAACCAATACGACGGTCGTCGGACGGGTTGGTTTCGGATCCGTGGATCAGGCGGACGTGATGGAGCGACATTTCACCGGGCTGCAATTCGATATCGACTGCTTGCGCCTCGTCGACCTCGACGTCGACGACCTGACCTCGGGTCAACATGTTCTCCGCCGCGTGGGTATCGATATGTTCGATCTGGTCGCTGGTATGGGTGCCCGGAATCGCCCGCATGCAGCCGTTCGCCCGCGTGCTGGCGCTCAGCGCGACCCAAGCCGTCGTCACATCGGGTGCGCTGAGGCCCCAATAGGTCGAATCCTGATGCCACGTGACAAACCCGGAATCACGCGCCTCCTTGGTGAAGAAGGCCGAACT
Source organism: Alphaproteobacteria bacterium (assembly GCA_047517485.1). Taxonomy (GTDB): domain Bacteria; phylum Pseudomonadota; class Alphaproteobacteria; order UBA7887; family UBA7887; genus JAKZSU01. The sequence continues at coordinate 7,088 of JAKZSU010000145.1, read as the reverse complement.
CCAGCACAGGATATTGGCGCCGATGACGTCCTCGACCGCGTCGAGCACCTTGGCGTGGCGAATGATATCGTCGAGAAACGTGTACAGCAGGTGCGGCTTGAAGCGGAGGGTCCCCGAAAGCGGCCCGCCCTCGGCGGCTTCCGCGGCCTCCAGCTTGGTGCGAATAGTGGTGGCGACATCAGCCGAAAACACCCGAATCGGCCAGACCAAGCCGTCTCTTTCGTATTGCTCGACCTGATCCTGCGACAGCAGCTTGGGCATCTCGTATCCTTGTTGCCTCGGATTTGGCTCCGGGTTTTCTATAGCATTCGCGCACCGATGCCAATGTGTGCGGTGCCATCCAATGATGACTTCCCCCTGACGCCATTCATCGCAAGCTGATATAACAGCGGTTGAACAGCTTTGCGGGGAACTCAGCTCTATGACCGACGACCTACATTTCGGCATCCAGACCAACGGCATCAAGCATCGTCATGCCGACCCGATGCCGGATATCGACACGCGCTTCAAGATGGTCAAGGACGCCGGCGTGTTCGATTATGTCGATAAGACACCGGCGCCGCACGAGGTCGAGGAGTTTCTCGCGGCGCGCGACAAATACGACTTGCCGGTCCGCGCCGGCGGATGGTTCTACACGCTCGGTCGCGACGAGCCCTTGTACGAGAAAAATCTGGCGGTGGCGCGCGGTCTCGGCTCGGTGGTCCACAATACCCAGATCATGGCCGCGCATGCCAGCGGCCGACCGGTCACCAATGACGAGGTGGTGGACGCCTATTTGCGATTTTACGAGCTCGGCAACCGCTATGGCGTGACCCCGTGTTTCGAGGTCCACGTCAACATGTGGTCGGAGGATTTCCGCCGCGTCGCCAAGGTCGCGCGCGCGGTCGAGGCCAAGGGCCTGCCGTTCAACATGACCCTCGACCATAGCCACGTCATCTTCAAGATCGACAATCCAGAAGAACAGGAGGTCGGCGATATTCGCGCCGACGTCGAGGCCGGGCGCCTGGTGCTCGACCCCTATCAAGCCCGCAATATCTGCGACGAATGGATCGACGCCGGGTGGGTACGCCACTGTCACGCGCGCTCAGCGATCCCCAACAATCCGAAAAATATCGACACCCAGGACGAGGCGGGAAATCCTGGTCGCGGCATCCAATACCCCTTCAAGAAGCCCAAGCGCGGCGCCTATCACGCGAAGTGGGATGAGGAGGCGCTCGAGCCGTGGAAACAGGTGATGCGCAAATTGATGGCCTACCATGCGTCCGATCCGCGCAGCCCCCTCGGCCAGATCTCGACCGAGTTCATTCCCAATTTCGACTACGGAGAGGGCTGTAAATATTCGCTGTTCGAGCAAGCCGTCGAATGCACCGAGTGGATGCGCGCGACCTGGAAGAGCATCCGGTCCAAGGCGCGCCGCGCCAAGACGGTGCAGGCAAAAGCCAAGGAAAAAGCCAAGGAATTGGCCAAGGAATTGGCCAAGGCAGAAGCGAAAAAATAGGCGTGGCGGGATACCAATGGCGTTCGACGGCTATACCACATTGAAATTCTCCCGCGAGGCCCGCGTCTTACGCGTGACCATCGACGGCAACGGCGCGATGAACCCGGTCGACGAGGCGCTGCACGAGGAACTGGCGCGGGTATTTCCCGAGCTGCAACGCGACCCGGACAGCGACGTCATCGTGCTCACTGGCGCGGGCCGCGCGTTTTGCGCCGGCGGCGACATCGACTGGTTCCAGAAAATGATCGACCGACCGGCGATGTTCGAGGCCATCGTGCCCGACGCCAAGCGGATCATCTTCGGCCTATTGGAGCTCGAAAAGCCGCTGGTTTGTCGGCTCAATGGCGCCGCCGCCGGGCTCGGCGCCAGCATCGCGCTGCTCTGTGACATCATCATCGCCGACGAGACCGCGAAAATCGGCGACCCGCACGTCGCCATGGGCCTGGTCGCCGGCGACGGCGGCGCGATCATCTGGCCGCAGCTGATCGGCTACGCCCGCGCCAAGGAAATGCTGCTTACCGGCGCCATGATCACCGCCAAGGAGGCGGCGCAGATGGGCCTGATCAATCACGCTGTGCCCGCCGATCAGCTCGACGCCAAGTGCGACGAAATCGTCGCCAAACTTGCAAACGGCGCCACCAAGGCGATCCGCTGGACCAAGACCGTGATCAATATTCCGCTGCGCGAATTGGCGGCGAAGATCACCGACGCCGCGGTGGGCTACGAAATCCTCACCAACAGCGACCCCGATCACCAGGAAGCGGTCACCGCCTTCCGAGAGAAACGCGCGCCGAAGTTTGGTGGCGGGAACGAGGGGTAGGCGGCTAGCCGATAATTACCGTTGCTGCATAGGGTTCCGTCGATGAGTTGCATTTACGCGGTGTGGATGTGACGGGGGATATTGGTGGCGACACGCCACGTCAGCGAATTTTGGTGATCCACAATCCGACCGCCGGATCGCGCGCGCAATCCAAGCTCAGTGGCTTTGTGAAGCTGCTCACCGAAGACGGCGCCGAGGTCGCGGTGCGGGCGACGGCGAGGCCCGGCGATGCGACGGCGATCGCGCGCGCGGCCGGGGGCGAGGCGTGGGATGCGATCGTCGCCGCCGGTGGTGACGGCACGGTCAACGAAATCGTCAACGGACTTGGTCCGAACAGCCCTAGTCTCGGTATTCTACCGCTGGGGACCGCCAATGTTCTCGCCCTCGAGCTCGGCCTGCCGATGGCGGCCGCGGCGGCGGCGCGCCTGATCGCCCGAGGTGGCGTCCGTCAGCTCCATTTTCCCGCCATCGAGGGGCGCCGTTACGTGATGATGGCGGGGGTCGGGTTCGATGCCCGGGTGGTCGATGCGGTCGCGTCGTCGGGTCTCAAACGGCGGTTCGGAAAACTGGCTTATGTGTGGCAGACGGTAACCGGGTTTTCTCGGTTTTCTCGCGCGCGCTACAGCCTCGACATCGATGGCGTGCCGTATACCGCCGCATCCGCGGTGATCGCCAACGGCCGGCACTATGGCGGGCGATATATCTGCGCGCCCGACGCAGATCTGGACTCGCCGGATCTGCACGTCTGTCTGTTCGCCGGCAACGGAGCATGGAACACAGTTCGCTACGCCGTGGGGCTGATACTGGGTCGCCTTCATCGCTTTCCCGATGTCCGGATCGTAGTCGGCCGGTCCATTCACATAACCGCCGAGAGCGTGGGACTGAACGTCATTTGCCCGCCGGCAGTTCCGCGGTGACCTCGATTTCGACGACGAATTCGGGGCGCATGAAGCCCGCCACTTGAATCCAGGTCGCGGCGGGCGGCGCCGCGCCTTGGTAGAAGCGGGCGCGCAGCGGGAGCGCGTCGCGCAGCGCCTCGATGTCGCTGACGAATATCATTTCCTTGACCACGTTGACGAAGCTCGCGCCGTGGGCCGCGAGCGCCATGGCGATAATGCCGTAGATGTGCTCGATCTGGCCGCGCATGTCGCCCGGTGCGACGACCTGATTGTCGAGACCGACGCTGCAAGTGCCGGCGACGAACAGGGTATCGCCCGAACGCACCGCCTGGGCAAAGCCGAGTTCTTTCTCTTTCTCGCGTAAATGAAAGACTTGGTCGGGTCGTGCCATGGTCGAATCTCCTGGGGTTTCGCGCGCTCGTTTCCGCCGTCCCTATGCGAGATATTGGCGCCAACTAGGGCATCGGCGTCAGAGTCGCATTGACCGTCGCCGTGCTTCGGCAATAATGGGGGCGGTCGTCGATATCAAGTTCTTGAGGAGGATTCCACCATGAAACTCGCGTGCCTTGGCTTTGCCCTGGCGATGATTGTTGCCACGGCGCCCGCCTCGGCGGCGGATTGCGCTGTTGGGCCCGAGGGCAATTTATGCAAGGCGGAGAACGGCGATCCGCGGGCGATGTATATGGTCGGGCGGCGCTTTTATCTCGACAGTCTGGAAGCGGAGTCCGGCGACTTGTCGGACGCGTACTTCTGGGCATCGCGCTCCAAGGAGGAAGGATTTCTCGGCGGTCGGATGCTGCTCAAGATGGTTTATCTGCAGCTCGGCGACGGCCACCATAACGACTATGTGCAGGCGCACGTTTGGCTCACCGGCGCCATCGACGGCGGCGACGAGTATCTCGTGCCGTGGCGCAAACGCCTGGAGTACCGGATGACCGACGAGCAGATCGCCGAGGCGGATGCCAAGGCGCCGGAGCGCGCCGAAGAGTAGCTACGGCGCGCGCCGGGAAAGCCGTAGGCTTTACGGCTTTTCTTTTTTGATGACCGGCTTGCCCTTGAACTCGACCTCGATGAAGGTCGCCATGAGTTCGATCTGGTTCTCGCTCAGCACGCCCTTGAATGTTGGCATGCCGCGATCGCGGCGGCCCTTGGTGATGAGATCCACCAGCTCTTCGTGGGTCAGAATGGTCTCGTGCAAGTTGGCCGCATAGCCGCCGTACCCGGGTCCGCCCCGGCCGTCGGCTTTGTGGCAGCCGGCGCAGATGATGTACTCACCACTGATGGCCTTGTGCTCTCGCGGCGTAAGGCTGGGTTCTTCGTCGGCGAGCGCGACCGTCGGGGCCACGAACGACAGCACGAGTGCCGCGCCGGCGGCGACAATCCAGCGGCCGAGAGTGCGATGTTGTCTGATCATTTTCATCATGTCGTTAAATCTACAAATTTCTTCCAGGAGCATCCACGGTGCGACCGGGCCAAGTGATCGGGTGCCGATCGCGGGCGGATACTACGACGGGATCGTGGCAAAAAAAAGGGGGTCCGGCATCAGCCGAACCCCCAATTTCACGTTTGTACTAGAGTGAGAACACGTACAAGACGTTACTCGGTACCGCGCCCTTGAGCTCAGGCGTGGAGTCCGTGAACCACTGCGGCCACGCACCACCAAGACCGATTTCGATGGCGATATACTGCTTGCCATCGGCCTCATAGGACATTGGCGGAGCATTGATCGCCGAGCCGGACTCAAACCGCCACAGCTCTTGCAAGGTATCGGCGTCAAGCGCCACGACCGCGCCATCGGCGGTGCCGGTGAAGACAAGCCCACCAGCCGTTGCCAACACGCCACCCAGCATCGGGAATTTGGTTTCCCATTTGCCGCGCACGACGCCAGTCGAGATGTCGATCGCGGTTATGCTGCCGGTGATCCGGCCGGAGGCGGGATCATCGAACGTGAAGAACGGCGCACCGCCGAGGAACCACTGACGAATCGCGGGGTCCCAATCAGGATCGGCAACCGACGCGAAGGCCTTGTTGCAGCTCTCGATGGTGGGGATGTAGTACAGACCCGTGTGCGGGCTGTACGCCGTCGGGGGCCAATTCTTGCCGCCGGTATGAGCGGGGCAGGAAACGCCTTCGATGTCGCCACGCGCGCCAATCTCGGTCTGCTCGCCACGATGGGCGGCGGTCCCGGGATTGTAGCTTTGGACGTCGCTGTTGGGATCGTAGGACGCTGGCCGGCCGTTCTCGTCAAGACCATCCGTCCAGTTCAGCTTTTTGACGAACTGGGTGCCCCAAATGTACTCGCCATTGCTACGGTCGAGCGCATAGACGAAGCCATTACGGTTGGCGTGAATAGTTGCCCGCACGTATTGGCCATTGATGTTGCCATCGACGAACGTGTTTTCCGCGATCGAGTCATAATCGTACGGATCGTTCGGCGTATGCTGGAAGCCCCAGAGGAACTTGCCGGTGTCGGCATCGAGAGCGATCGTGCTGTCGGTCCAGAGATTGTCGCCCGGACGATAGGCATTATCCCAATCCGGACCCGGATTGGCGGTGCCCCAAACAATAATGTTCAGCTCGGGATCGTAGGAACCGGTGACCCAAGTCGAGCCGCCGCCGGTTTCCCATGCGCCGTAATCGTCTTTCCAGGTTTCGTTGCCTGGCTCGCCCGGCGCCGGAATGGTGTGGGTTCGCCATATTTCTTCACCGGTATTGACGTCGAGCGCCGCGATCCAACCACGGACGCCGAACTCGGCGCCGGCCATGCCGCTGAGCACCATGTCCTTGACGACCAACGGAGCACCGGTCAGGACTTCGGCGATTTCGGGCTTGGCGATCTGGGTCTCCCAAATCAGCGAGCCGTCGGTCTTGTTCAAGGCGCGGATCCGGCCGTCGATGACCTTGGCCAACACTTTGTTGCCATGCAGGGCCACGCCGCGATTGTTAATTCCGCAGCAGGTTACGCTCGGCGCAAAGTCCTTGTCGGCCTCGGGATCGGATTTCCAAATCAGCTTTGCCCTGCCACCGCGGACATCGAGCTTGCTGACCACACCCCAACCGGTGGTCACGTAAAGGAAACCGTCCTCCGCGATCGGCGTGCCTTCTAGACCGGAGAAGGGGAACACGATCGGATCGGTTCCGCCGCCCTGGATACCGCCCATGGCGTAGGTAAAGGCGACATGGAGGCCGCTAACATTGTCTTTGTTGATTTCAGTGAGACCGGAGAAACGATGGGCCTCGTAGTTGCCGTGATGATTGATCCAGTTGCCTGGCTCGTTTTCGCTGTTGACTAGGCGTTCGTGGGTTACGTCGCCCGCAAAAGCCGTGGTTGTAAGCATCGCCGCGCCAATCGTTGCCGCGGTTACGCCTATCAATCTGACGGATTTCATATAAGGATCCTCCCTGTTCCGTAAGAGCGTCTTTAGAAGTTGCGGTGATGACAACACAAAGTCACTCGAACTCACCGCCGTCACCGTTCGGTTCCACCCCTAACGACTGCCACAAGTAGACGAACCGGGATTTTCCGGTTCCCCATTTCCAGTGATTTAAAAAAGCTATCATCAAATGATTGCGGTGGCGAATCATACGGACATGCCCTGTCGGTAACACGCGATATGTCCGGTTTATGTACCAGATGATCTGTCCGGTTTTAGAACGCTTCCAAGCCATGGAGGGAGGCGATGCGTCGAACGGAGCAGGTACAGGGACTGATATTGATGGAGTTCGAGGTGGTTTACGGGCGCACCCATCGGGGTGGCTTGAGCCAGGCGGAGGCGGCGGAGGTTCTGGGTGTCTCGGAGCGCACCTTCCGGCGCTGGCGCGACCGCTACGAGGCGGAGGGAGCCGACGGTCTCTACGACCGCCGCCTGGG
>JAKZSU010000144.1:0-4547 GCA_047517485.1 Alphaproteobacteria bacterium | reverse complement strand
CTCGTGGCCTGCTTTTCTTCCGACTGCTCCAGCAGGCGGTGCAGCACGAGCCGGTCCCCTACAAGGGCCTAGTCGGCGGTCATCGCAGCCTCGGAAACCAAATGTAGGGGATACGAGAGCGAAGTGGATACCCAGTTTCGGGCAAACTGTAATTCCACTCCGCGATGCCGTCGGCAAGCGCTGTCGTATCGCCCTCGGCTTCGATGCGTTTGCCGAGATAGCCGACGGCGGATGTGATTTGATTCGACCGTTGCAGCGCGATCATTCTTTCGAGATTGGTATTGGTCGCGATCGCTTGCTCGACGCTGGCAAACTGGACGATCTGGTTGGTAAATTCGTTTGTGCTTATCGGGTCGAGTGGGTCCTGGTTCTTCAACTGGGCGACCAGAAGCATTATGAAATCGTCGAAATTTTGCGCCAGATTCCCGCCTGCAAGGCTGGATGCTTGTTGGGCTGGTGATGTGGCGGCGGCGGCGATTTCCATAATGCTTTCCTATCGAATTCTGGATCAGACGCGAATATCGACGCCATCGCGCGTCGGATCGCCAATGATCCCTGTCGTGGGTATATCGAGCGCGGTCTCGACAAAGTCTTCGGCCTCGGTCTCGGGTCCGTCCGACCCGTCATCCGCGGTCTCGAAGCCCTCGTCGTCGGGGTCGCGCAAACTGAATTCCAGGCTGTCCGGGTCGGTGTCGAATCCCGCCTGCTGCAAAGCGCGTTCGAGACCCCGCTGATCGCGCAGCAGCAGCTCCAGCGTGTCGGCGCGATCGGCGACCACATGGGCGCTGACTCGGCCGCCCTCGGAGACGTCGATCCGCACATCGATCCGGCCGAGCTCCTTAGGCTGCAACTGAAGTCGGATTTCGCTCTCGCCCGCGGTCGCGGCTTGGCGAATGCGGATCGAGATTTGCTCGGGCACGGTCGGAATATGATGTTGAGCGCGGGCCGCGAGCTCGGCGCCAAGGGCGCGCCCGGTCGTCCTGATGCCCTCGAGCGCGGCGCCGGAGGCCGTTTCGGGAAGCACCGTCGACAGGGTTTCACGGAAGGCCGCGAGATCCGGGGCGCCGCCATCGAGCCGGACCGCTTGACCCGGTGCGTGATGATCGGGAGCGATGGTGATCGCGATGTCGCGGACCGGGGACGCGCCAAACGCGGCGGTCGGCTGGCTCGTCGTGCTCTGAGCGGCGCCAGGAGGGGTCGCGGACGGCGAAGCGCCGACCGGGCGCGATCCAGCCCGAGCCCAGGCCGGGCGGTTCGATTGGGCGCTTTTGGCGCGCGCGGCGAGCGCCGCCGCCGCGGCGTTCTGCGGCAAGTCGGGTCTGATCTCTTCGCCCCCATCATCGGCGGAGTCGGTGCTGGGCGCGCCGGCCTGGTGCGCCGAGCGAACCAATTCCGCGGTCGCGGCCGCGGCGGCAGGCAGACGGTTATGAGCCGTTTCCGGCGCCTCCGGTTGCGCGCCACCGGCCGCTGGTGAGGGCGGTGCTGTCGGTGCTGTCGGCGCCACTGTTGCCGCCGCCGGCAAGGGCGTCGACACCGCGGCGACGATCGGCTGATGGGCGGGTGTGACGGTCGCGGGCGTCGCGTTGGGTGTTGGCGTAGCGCTCGGCGTCGCTGAAGAGTCCGGCAAGACCATGGCGCTTGGCGCGGCCGCCGGGTTGGCTTGCGGCGCCGTCGGTGCATTGGCGTGCACCGGTTGGGCCGCGGCAACTGGCGCCGGCGTCGCGACCGGATTCGCCGCCGCCAGGGCGGTCAAGGCTTGTTCCGGGATGTCGGGCGTAGGCGGGGCTAAAGGTTTCGCGGGCAAATCGGTGGCAGCATGGGCATGCGCCACGGCGGCGTCGGGAAGTAACACCGATCCCGACGGAACCACGATCGCGCCGGATGATTGAGGATTTACCGGGGACGGCTCTTCGCCCGCGGCAACGGTGGCGACAGCGACGTCAGTCGAATCGGACTCATCCGAAGCTGGCGCGGCTGCGTTACCCTCCTCCGCAACCGAATTTTCGGTCGGTGGGGTCGGCTGGTCTTCGGACGTCGTATCCGCGGCCACCGGCTCAGCGGTTTCGGTCGGTTCCGCGACAGCCTCTTGATGATTGGACTGGCTCTGATCGGGCCGCGGGCGATCGTCGTGCTGGGAGCGTTCGGCGGCCTGGGTGGCGGCGCGAACCAACGAATCGAACTGGGAATCACCGTCGTCGGCCCGCGTCGCCACCACCGCCGTCTCGTTTGGACGGGCGGCGGGCGATGCCAAATGCTCGAAAACGCTGAGTTCCATGGTCGGGCCTTATGACGATCCCAAATTGATCCGTACGGCTTGCGATACCGCGGATCCAGGTCCCGCAAGGATTGGGCCAACCGGTGACTCCGGGCCGAGACCGCACAAATCCTTGACGAATCGTTAATTTCTTCGCGCCATCCTGCGCTTGGCGCGGCAGAATCTGCGTATTTCGGGCGGTAAATACTGCCGGTGTGACAGCCATTACACTCGCGCTGGGTGATCGTGTGAGCACCGTCACAGGTGGCTTCGCGGAACATCTCATATTGTTCTGGGACAGGCTCTGAAACCCGACCAACGACCTTTGGAGGTCTTATGGACGTCAATCAATCCTCTTTCGCCTATGCCGGCACGGCGGCTACCGTCAATGCCCAGACACAAACGACTCAGAAAGCGGTTCAAGAGGGACGCGATGAAGTGCAGGCTTCGACCGCCAATAGCGCGGCGGTCTCGAGCACGGATGTCGCCGACGTCTCCGCCGCTTCGGCGCCGGAGTCGGGTGAAGGTACATCGGCCGTGGTCGCGTCCGACCCCCCAGCGGACACGACATCCGAGCACGAGCGCCCGCGCGGTGAGAAATTAGATATATCTGTTTGAACCTGTAGTTCGAAACTTCCACACACCGTCCGAACAGGGGCCCCGCCGGGGCCCCTGTTTTTATTGCGTTAGCCTTATTGGGGCCCGTCGCGCGCCTCTTCCAATTTGACGATTATCTCCACCGCCCTTGGATCATCGCCGTCGCGAACCTGGCCGGCCAGAGCCCACGCGAGCGCATCGATGTGCACCTTGATAAGGTCGTGCTGTCGGCTCGCGTGTGTCGTCTGCTCTTCGGTCAATTCGCACAATGATTTTGCCAGGTCGCCAAGGAAAGCATAGTTGAAGATCGCCGCTTGGCCCTTGATGTTAAACGCTTCCTTGAAGATCGTGCGAAGACCAGCCGCATCGCCGGTTTCGATCAAGGCAAGGCCGTCTCGCATCTTGGCGACCGACTGGCCGACAATTTCGGGAAAGTGTTCCGACAGCCGCGCCAAGCCTTCAGAGGCGTCGGCGATCATGTCTTCGAGCGGTCGCCCGCCTTGCTTGTCGACCAGCTCCGCCAAGCGCTCTGGCGGGTGATGAATTTCGTAATTCTGCTTCTTCTCGACTTTCACACCGGGTCTCCTTGCGGCGCGGCCTCAGGCTGGTGCTCGATGGTACCCGATTCTTCGTCGTTCTCGCGCTTTTCCAAACCTTCGTAACCGCGCATCGCGCGACGGCGATCAGGGCCGACAAAACCCTCGGCGACGATGAACGGGCGCGGATTATCCACCATCCAGGTGAGCCGGCCATAAAGCGAATCCACCGAGACCGGCTTGGCCAGGTTTTCGGTGGCACCGGCGTTGCGTGCACGGATGATATGATTTAATTCGGTATGCGCGGTGAGCACGAGAATCGGAACGTAAATATCCGGACTGTCATCGCCGCGACGGATGAGTTTGATGAAATCGAACCCGTCGAGAGGTTCCATCTCGAGCTCGGTAATGACGATATTGGGCATGCGCTCTTGCATCTTGGAGAACGCATCGGCGGCATCGACGCAAAACCGCGTCGCGTCGATCTGCATCGCCGACAAAAACGTCCGCAAGATCTGGTGCATATTGCGATTGTTATCGACGCACACGATGTCGAGTTTCGCGAGATTATAGGTCTCTAGCATTTCGCCGTAGGCCCCATTTTCCAATCTCCCGCGATAAAGCGGCCGCCGCCCCCGGTGGCCCGTTTTACGGAATTGAGCAAAATATAGGCCTCGTACGGGACAAAGCGACCAGGCCGGAGTGGCTTGAGGCGCTTGGCGTGGGCGTCTATACCTTCCTAGAGCACTTTCCGACCTAATGAGATCGGTTTGATGGGACAAATGGTCATTTCGAGGTGGCGCGGCGCGACGGGCGATGCGGCGTATCGTCCGAGCGTTGCCAGCTGCACGAAATGGCAAGGTGTCCCATTGGAAGCCGCGCTCCCGCGTCCGGTGGCGTCTGCGCGGCTTGCCCGATGCACCCACATTGCGCGGCACCGCGCACCTAGCCACGGGCCGCGAGAGCGCGGTCAACCGACCCCATTAGGTCGGATAATGCTCTAGCCTTACTAGAATGAAGTGGTCACTGCTGTCCGGTTAACTGAGCGGTGCTGGCTTTGAGAGCCAGGATTTCTGCGGGGTTTGAAGCGAAAATGCATGGTGTCGATTTGAATTGGATGGAGCACTTTTCGGAGTTTCTCCGAGGAGATGCTCATGAAC
>JAKZSU010000143.1:0-6904 GCA_047517485.1 Alphaproteobacteria bacterium | reverse complement strand
CCAGCAGCCGCGGCGCCGCCTTGAACTGCCGGTTCGCGGTGAACGGCAGCCACAAGGCGTCGAGATTGTTCGGCGTCCGGGTCGCGTAATCGTCCGAATGGTCGTCCACGCGCGGGTTCATCGGCTGGCTCCAAGGGTTCGGACATCCTTTGTAGAGCGTATCAGTTTCAACTTGGTAAACAATGCGGGTGAGGCGGAAACGCCGCGGATTGGCGCTTAGAGCACGTCCTTTCCTGATGGAAGCGGTTTGACCGCACGCCTGTGCGTCGTGGCTAGGCGCGCGCCGCCGCGCGATGTGGGGGCATCGGGCAAGGCGCGCAACGAAGCCACGGCGCACGGGCGTGCGGCCTTCGGTGGGGCATTTTGGCCTTTCGAATGCGTTGCGACGCTCGGCCGATGCACGCACATCGCCCGTCGCGCCGCGCCACCCCGAAAAACCAATCTGCCCCATCAAACCGCTTCCATCAGGAAAGGACGTGCTCTAGCCCTGGCAGACCGGCCCTATTTCGCCTATCTAGATTACTATGTCGGGAGTCGAAGGGGGCAGGATCGGGGCGTGGGGCGCGCTGCCGCTACCAGCGGGAGAGGCCACTCGTCATGCGCGCCCGTCGGTTCGGCGCGATTGGTCGCGAGCGCCGGCCAAAATTCCGACGGAAATCGAAATCAAGGTTTCACGCCGTACCGAGGCCGGGCGCGGGCTGGCATCGCGGCGCTTCGCAATCGGATTTCTCGCCCAGGCGATCGCGCAGGAACGTCTGGTATTCGGCGCGCGCGAGGAAACCATCAAGCCGGATCTCCCCAACGCGGCTTATCGCCGAGTCCAAGGCGATGGCGGCGCGTCGCCTGGACTGGTCACGCGGATCGATCTCACGGTTTAGGCCACGATAACGGCACGGTTGGCTGGCGCCGATTTCCAGGGTAAAACCGCCCCATCATGAGCAATGCAGACACTCTTTACGACCTCCTGCGCGCTGGTGCCCAGGAGGCCGAAGCCATCGCCGCGCCCGAGCGGGCGTCGCTGACCCATGCCGGTCTGGCGCGCCAGACCGATGCGGTGATCGAAACCCTCAACCGCCACGGCATCGGCCGCAACGACCGGGTGGCGATCGTGCTGCCCAATGGCCCGGAGATGGCGAGCGCGTTCCTGACCATCGCCTGTGCCGCGACAACGGCACCGTTGAATCCGGCGTATCGCGCGGAAGAGTTCGATTTTTACCTCTCGGATCTCAATGCCCGCGCCCTGGTGGTGATGGCCGGTGACGACACCCCGGCGCGCGGCGCGGCCGAGGCGCGGGGCATACCGGTTTATGAACTGAGCGCGGGCGACGGCGCGGCGGGTGAATTTGGGCTATCCGGCCCGGCCCAGGACCGCACCCCAATAACCGGTGCCGCCGGCGCGGCCGATATCGCGCTGGTGCTGCATACCTCGGGCACCACGTCGCGGCCCAAGATCGTGCCGTTGAGCCATGCCAATCTGTGCGCCTCGGCGCGTCATATCGGCGCCACCCTGGCACTCGCGCCGGGCGACCGCTGTCTCAACGTGATGCCGCTGTTTCATATTCACGGACTGATTGCCGCGGTGCTGTCGTCGATCGCCGGCGGCGCGTCGGTGGTGTGTACGCCGGGGTTCAACGCGCTGCGCTTCTTCGCCTGGCTCGATGAATATAAGCCCACTTGGTACACCGCGGTGCCGACCATGCATCAGACCATCCTCGCGCGCGCCCCCCGCAATACCGAAATCGTCGAGCGCAGCGACTTGCGGCTGATCCGCTCGTCGTCGGCGTCGCTACCGCCGCAGGTGATGGCCGAACTCGAGGATACTTTCGGCGCGCCGGTGATCGAATCCTACGGCATGACCGAGGCGGCGCATCAGATGGCGAGCAATCCGCTGCCGCCGGCGCCGCGCAAACCGGGCTCGGTGGGGATCGCCGCCGGCCCCGAGGTCCAGATCATGGCGCCGGGCGGCGCCGCGACCACCGCGCCGGGGGTGACCGGCGAGGTGGTGATCCGCGGCGCCAATGTGACCTTGGGCTATGAAAATAATCCGGAGGCCAATGCGGCGGGGTATGCCGAGGGCTGGTTCCGTACCGGCGATCAGGGGGTGCTCGACGACGAGGGTTATCTGACGATCACCGGCCGGCTCAAGGAGATCATCAACCGCGGCGGCGAGAAGGTGAGCCCGAAGGAGGTCGACGAAGTGCTGATGGATCACCCGGCGGTGGCCCAGGTGGTGACCTTCGCGATGCCACACCCCAAGCTCGGCGAGGAGGTCGCGGCGGCGGTGGTGCTGCGCGACGGCGCGAGCGCCGGGGAGCGCGAGATCCGCGACTTCGCGGCGGTGCGTCTCGCCGACTTCAAGGTGCCGCGCAAAGTGCTGTTCGTCGCCGAAATTCCCAAGGGCGCGACCGGCAAGCTGCAACGCATCGGTTTGGCGGAGAAGCTCGGGCTCGGCGGCGCGTCGTGAAAATCTGCGTCTATGGCGCGGGGGCGATCGGCGGCTATCTGGCGGCGCGCCTGGCCAATGCCGGCGAGGACGTCACGGTGATCGCGCGCGGCGCCAAGCTCGAGGCGATCAACCGGCACGGATTGCGCTTACTCAGCGGGACCGGCGATATCGTCACCCGGCCGACCTGCGTCGAGGACCCGCAAGAGGTAGGACCGCAGGACTACGTCATCATCGCGATGAAGGCGCACCAGATCCCCGCCATCGCGGCCAAGATGGCGCCGCTGCTTGGGCCCAAAACGGCGGTGGTGCCGGCGGTCAACGGCGTGCCGTGGTGGTATTTTTACCAGCTCGACGGTCCGTGGCGCGACCAGCGGATCGCGACCGTCGATCCCGGCGACGTGCAGTGGACCCATATCGGGCCCGAGCGGGTGATCGGCTGCGTGGTCTATCCGGCGGCGGAAGTGATCGAGCCCGGGGTGGTGCGCCATATCGCGCTCGACCGGGTGCCGATCGGCGAGCCCGACGGCGCGCGCTCGGAACGCGCCACGGCGTTGAGCCAGGCGATGATTCGAGCCGGCATGAAATCACCGGTGCGACCGCGCATCCGCGACGAAATCTGGATCAAGCTGTGGGGCAACGTCGCCTTCAACCCGGTGAGCATGCTAACCGGCGCGACCCTGGCCAAGATCGCCGACGACGAGGGGGTGCGCCCGACGGTGCGCGCGATGATGATCGAGGCCAAGGCGATCGGCGAAAAGCTCGGGGTCAAATTCCCGATCGACGTCGACCGGCGGCTCAAGGGCGGCGGCGAGGTCGGCGATCACAAGACCTCGACCTTGCAGGATTTCGAGGCCGGTCAGATGGTCGAGTTGCCGGCGCTGATCGGCGCGGTGGCGGAGCTGGGACGGATGATCGAGGTGCCGACGCCGGCGATCGACTTTGTCTACGGCCTGGCGCGGCAACGCGCGATGACCGCCGGTGTGTGGCCGGGGGATTGACGGCAAACGCTCGGAGCGGAAAGGCGCGATGTCCCTCCCGCTCCGACTCCCCATCCAACAGAGTCTAGATCACCGGCGGCGCGATGATGACGTTACCCGTCTCCAGCGAATCCTCAATGTCGAGTAGGCCGTGGTCGGCAACAATCACGACCGTGCCTCGATCGTTGCCCTTGTCGCGGGCGGTCAAGAGTATCGACGCGGCGCCGGCATAGTCGTGGTAGATGCCACCAATACACTCGTAGTCCGTGTCGATCATCGCGACGTCGAGGTCGTCGACGATGTTATAGACGAGAGCGCCGACCGGCGTGTAGGTGCAGGTCGACGGGGTCTCGCCGGCCGGGCGGTAATTGACGGTGATTTCGCCCACCGTGCCGCCATCGGTGTCGGTTCCCACCGCGCCGGCGAAAGTGTGGGTCGGCGCGCCACGGCCGCGGCCCTTGCCGTTGCCGGTGCCGATCTTGCCGCTGATCTTGGCGCTGTCATCGACGCAATCGCCGGTCAGTGCCAAGGCATCGAACGAGAGGCGCCAGCCATCATCCATCGACACGATAATGTCGGCGCCGAGCTGATCCTGGGTGACCGCGAAAGTATGGACCTCGCCAACCCCGAGCGCGCCGGGCGACATCGCGCCGCCAGGGGTGTCGATGGCGGCGAAACTGATCGCGGTCACCGCGCCGCCGATATCGACCGACCAGGCGAGCTCGCCGTCATTGCCGAGCGGATCGTCGACGACATTGTGGAGACTGGCAACATCGATCGCGAGTTCCGCCTCCGAGCCGGGTAACAGATCGCAGTCGGTGGTATAGGCGATGGTCAGCGGACTGAAGTCGTCGGGCTGCACGTCGCCCGCGGGATCTTCGTCCATACCGGCGAGAAGGCGGACGAAATCGTCGGGCGCGATATCGACATCGACGTCGAAAAGATACGGCCCGTCGATGGCCGCGCCGGCGGTCGGCAAGACAAGAAACTCAGTATCGGCGTTGTCGGCGGTGCCGATCGTCCAAATGTCCACCGCGCCCGCCGGCATTGCCAGCGTCAACGCACAGAGAGCTGCCGTGGTAGTGGTGAAAGCCCGGCCAAAATTTTTCGCATCCATAATGAAATCCTCGATCTACACATTCACTTTGGCGCCCGCCACGGGACAGCGGTGGACACCGACCGGGGATGAAGTAGAGAGCGGGCGACCGGGACGCTGTGCGCGGTGTCACCAAGTGCGGTCACGCCGCGCGGCGGCGAACGAGTCTGTGCCATCGATCACGATGCGGCGCGGTCCGCACGGGAGTAAACGCCCGGGTCAGCCACCCGTCGTTGGCGGGCCAGCCGCCCGTCGTTGGCGGGCCAGCCGCCCGTCGCTGGCGGGTCGGCAAGGTCGAACCCGGCCTGGCGCAAGCCACGCACCAGACGTTCGGACAAGGCGGCATCGCGGAACGGGAGGCGGTGAACAATCGCTTCCAGATCGGCGGTCAAGCGGCGGATCTCGTCGGCCTCGACCTTCACTTCGCCGACATTTTCCGACAGACCTCGCAGCTCGTCTTGTGACACGGCATTTTGGCACTTAGAGTCCTTCTGGATTTAATTGAAACAGATTGATGGGCCACATTGGTTTTTCGAGGTGGCGCGGCGCGACGGGCGATGCGGCGCATCGGCCGAGCGTCGCCAGCTGCGCGAAATGCCAATTTGGCCCACCGCAGGCCGCACTCCCACGGCCCCTGGCGTCGTTGCGCGGCTTCGCGTGCGCACCCACATCGCGCGGCACCGCGCGCCTAGCCAGGGGCCGCGGGAGTGCGGTCAATCCGATTCAATTAAGCCCGGAAAGACTCTTATGATGCCGGAGCCGGAAGCCGTAAGCCGTATCACGAGCGGCCGTTCGCGGTGTCAAAAGGAAAAGTCGGCTGTTGCCCGTACGGCCCGCCGCGGGGCGTTGGCCATTGGGCTTCAGACTGTGCCAATGCCGCACTCGTTCTTGCCGGAATTCTAACGACGCATGCAATCGGCAACCAGAAGCAACTCGGTCAAGGCGTGATAGGATCTTGCCTCCAAGCCGGTGATATCGGCAATTTTTTGCCATCGGGAATAGATCGTATTGGGATGTACCTTTAGCTTTTCGGCGGCTTGCAAGGCGTTCATATTCGCGTTCGCGTAGGCGCGTAGTGTCGCGACCAAAGCGCCGCGGGCTTTGTCGTCAGCCCGAAAGAATTCGCCGGTCCAGGCCGGTAAGACGCGCTGGAACTCCTCGCCGGCGAAATGCAAGATCAAACGTTGAGGCGAAATCTCGGAAAATTGCGTGACACGATGCGTGATGTCGGCGAATTCGAGGGCGAGCCGAGCTTGCCGATGGGCGATCGGGATCCGCGATGTCGAGGGCGCGTCATTGCTGACCCCGATGAGGGCCGCGGTGCCGACCACCGCGAGATCGGACGTGAGCCGTTTGGCCAAGTCGATCCGCGATACCGTCCAACCGGATATGCGGCAAACATCGGAAAAAACGATGGTGACCATATTGTCGCGCAAATCGATGAGGTGGCGCACAGCTTTTCCGATAAATATCTCATCAATTGAATCGGCCAGCCGGCGGGCGCGTGCTGGATTCAACATTTCCGCGGGGTCTATCGACTGGGCCAACGCAACGCAGAACGACCGACGGCCATCGAGATACCCTGCGTTGCGCAATATTTCCGCGACGCGGCCATCGGACTCGTCGTAGCCGTCGAGTAAAATAGTGAGTAGCTCGGCCCGCTGGTCACCCGCGACATCAGCCAGTAACCGCGTTCGCGAAACATACATGCTGGATGCGATGGTACTGATCGCATCCGTGTATTCCATCGTAAATTCCGAAACCGCGGCGACAATTTGGCGCGCGTCTTCCGGCGACGATACGACCGACAATGTTGCCTCGCTCACCCAGCGCGCAAAAACTTTGTGACAACAGCGATAAGCATGCAGAGTGGATTCCAACGGAAAATGCTGCTCGGTGCGCCGCCGGGCATAGTCGCGGACGAACGCAAAGTCATCGACCGGACCGCCGCTTAACAATCGTATTATTTCACTGGTGTGTTCGCGACCGTGTCGCGCCAGATCGGGAAGCACGTCTGGATTCCTGGACTCGGAAAAAGCCGGAATTTCGGCAAGAACCGTATTGTTCAATTCGTCATTGGTGGCGGCTAAACGATCTTTCAAACGCCGGATAGCCGCCGGCGGGAACGGTCCGTCGATCAAGCGCCGGACGGCCTCGTTAAGTGCGTTGGTATGATAGTCCATCATATTAAGCGATTGTGCATTCTGAACATTTTTTAGCGATTATTATCAGTATTCTGCCCGCTGTCACTGCTGTCCGGTTAACTGAGCGGTGCTGGCTTTGAGAGCCAGGATTTCTGCGGGGTTTGAAGCGAAAATGCATGGTGTCGATTTGAATTGGATGGAGCACTTTTCGGAGTTTCTCCGAGGAGATGCTCATGAACAC
>JAKZSU010000142.1:0-3635 GCA_047517485.1 Alphaproteobacteria bacterium | reverse complement strand
CCGCCCAGCCTACCATCAAGTCCCCCTGACGATCCTTCTGCTGTCCCATCGTCATCAGCGAATCCCCCGGTCAAATCAGAACGTCAAAGAATCAGACCAGGCCGCTTGTGTCCAGTGCCGACTTCGTCAACGGGCTGTTATACCAAGGGTGGATAATAATTCCTCGGCCGCGTCGCGCACGGCCGGCGCTATCATACCCTATCCTGACCGGCGGCGCGGTCGCGTTTGCTCAGCTTTTTACCCGCTCGTGCGCCGGGTCGTAGAACGGCCGGACGCTGGCCTTCGCGGCGAACCGGCTGCCGCCGAGTTCGATGGTATAGGACGCCTCCTCGAACCAGGGTTTTTTCGCGCCTTCGGGCATGGCGACGTAGCCCATGCCCACCGACCGGCCGAGGGTATAGCCGTAGGAGCCCGATGTCGTCATGCCCACCAGTTCGCCGTCGCGGAAGATCGTCTCGTCGTGCAGCAGGATCGGTTCGGGATCGTCCATCAGGAAATGTATCAGGCGTCGGCTCAAACCTTCCTCCTTGTGCTTTTCCAACGCCTTGCGGCCAATAAAGTCGGCGTTCTTCTTGAACGAGACGGCGAAGCCCAGGCCCGCCTCGAGCGGCGTGTCGGCGGGGGTAATATCGTGCCCCCAATGGCGATACGCTTTTTCGCTGCGCAGCGAATCGAGCGCATGGTAGCCGGCGAGGCGAAGCCCCAGATCGGCGCCCTCGGCGACCAGAAGATCGAACACCGGGCCGGTGAATTCGGTCGGCAGATAGAGCTCCCACCCGAGCTCGCCGACGTAGGTGATGCGCAGCGCGTGAGCCTTGGCGTAGCCGATCTCGATTTCCCGAGCGGTGCCGAACGGGAAGGCGGCGGTGGAGAAATCGGTGTCCGACAGGCGCGACAACAAGGCCCGGGAATTGGGCCCCATCACCGAGAGCACGCCGTAGCCCGAGGTGACGTCTTCCAGGGTCACCATGGCACCGTCGTCGAGATGGCGGCGGATCCAGCTGAAGTCGCGGGCTTGCGAGACCGCCGCGGTGACGACGATATATTTGTCCTCGGCCAGCCGGGTCACCGTCAGATCGGCCTCGATGCCGCCGCGCTGATTAAGAAACTGGGTGTAGACCACCTTGCCGACCGGCACCGCCATGTCGGCGGCGCAGATCCGCTGCAACTGGGCTTCGGCGTCGCGCCCCTGGACCACCGCCTTGCCGAATGACGACAGGTCGAACAGGCCGACAGTCTCGCGCACCGCGCGGTGTTCCGCGGCCACATGGTCGAACCAGTTTTGCCGGCCGTAGGAGTACTGATAGGCGGTGTCGACCCCTTCGGGCGCGTACCAGTTGGCGCGCTCCCAGCCAGCGGCCTCGCCGAAACAGGCGTTGTGCTTAACCAAGCGACCGTGCAACGGCGTCTCGCGCACCCCGCGCGCGGTCTCGACCTGGCGATGCGGCCAATGCATGGCATACAAAAGACCGAGACTTTCGGAAATGCGGTCATGCAAGTAGCGCCGGTTGACCTGGAAACGCTGGAACCGGGCGATGTCGATTTCCGACAGGTCCATCGTCGGCTGGCCCTCGACGATCCATTCGGCGAGGGCGCAGCCGACCCCGGCGCCACTGAGAATGCCTTGCGAGTTGAACCCGGCGCCGACGAAGAAATTCCGCAGCTCGGGCGCTTCGCCGATGATGAAGCGATTGTCCGGGGTGAAACTTTCAGGCCCGTTCATGAAATGGCGGATGCCGGCGTTCTCGAGCAGCGGGATCATTTCCATCGCCTTGGTCATCGGCAGTTCGAACTGGTCCCAATCCTCTTGCAGTTCGCCGAACTCGAATTTCTCCGGCAGCGCGTGCAATGGCAAAGACTTGGCGTCGGGCTCGAACGCACCGACCAGCAACTTGCCGGCGTCTTCCTTGACATAGACATAGCCGTCGGTGTCGCGCAGGACCGGCAGATCGGGGGTGATCGCGGGATCGGGCTCGGTGGTGACATACATATGCTCGGCGGCATACAGCGGCACGTTGACCCCGGCCATGGCGCCGATCTCGCGCGACCAGATGCCGGCACAATTGACCGCGACCTGGCAGGCTATGGTGCCGCGATCGGTCTCGACCGCGGTCACCGCGCCGTTGGTGGTCTGGAACCCGGTGACGCTGACCCGCTCGATGATGCGGACCCCACCCGCGCGCGCGCCCTTGGCCAGCGCCATGGTGGTGTCGATCGGATTGGTCTGGCCGTCGCCGGGGATGAAGCCGCCGCCGAGAACCCTGCTCTCGTCGAGCAGCGGATAGAGCGCCTTGGCCTCGGCGGGGTCGACCATCCGCGCCTCGACATCGAAGACCTTGCCGAGCGAGATCATCCGGGCGATTTCGGTCAATCGCTCGGGGGTGCGCGCGACCTGCAGCGAGCCGTTTTGCTTGAAGCCGGTGTCCTGTCCGGTCTCCTCCTTCAACGCCCCGTAGAGGACCGGGCCATAGCGGCACAGCTCGGTCATCGTGTGGGTGGCGCGCAGCTGGGTGACCAGCCCGGCGGCATGCCAGGTGGTGCCGCAGGTGAGTTCGCCGCGCTCGAGAACGACGACGTCGGTCCAGCCCAACTTGGCGAGATGATAGGCGATCGAACAGCCGATGATACCGCCGCCGACGATGACGACTTGTGACTGGGTGGGAAATGTTGCGGCCACGATACTGTCGCTCCTCAATAGGTCGGAGGGGTGATTGCCCAGATCACCACGGTCTCGGTGGCGCCGGGATTGCGATAGCGGTGCGGCGTGGTGCTGGGAAAATTGAAGCTGTCGCCGGCGCTGAGGTGAAACTCTTCCGCGTCGATCCACAGGTCGAGTTCGCCGGAGATCACCACCCCGGCCTCTTCGCCGCGATGGGTGTAGGGGTCCTCGCCACTCGACGCGCCGGGCGCGAAGGTGCTGCTCAGCAGCTCGAGGTCGCCGGCGAGCGACGGGCACAGCAGATGATCGGTGATGCCGGAGCCAAAGTTGAGCGCGCGACGGCGATCGGCGCGGACGATGTAGCGGCGCTCGCCCTCGGTGCCGTGATCGGTCGGCGGGAAGAACCAACTTATGGTGACGCCGAGCACGCGGGCGATGTCGTGCAGCGCCTTGATCGAGGGGGTCGCCAAATCGCGCTCGATCTGGCTCAGGTAGCCGATCGAAAGCCCCGACCCCGCGGCAAGATCCTTGAGGGTCAGCGCGCGCGCCTTGCGCAGCTCCTTGACCGCGGCACCGAGAAAATTTTCGCCGCCGGGATCTTCGGACGGCATTTCGCGATCCGAGCGCCATTGGCCGGCCGACCTGAGCGGTCGTGCTTGTAGGCTCACTTGGACATCCTCGAGAATAAATTTTGGTGGCGGATTTTTATCATACCAAAATTTTATATGCAAACTTTTACTTACCAT
This sequence comes from Alphaproteobacteria bacterium, assembly GCA_047517485.1. Classification (GTDB taxonomy): domain Bacteria; phylum Pseudomonadota; class Alphaproteobacteria; order UBA7887; family UBA7887; genus JAKZSU01. Next base: position 230 of record JAKZSU010000142.1, on the reverse strand, counting down.
TCGCCAATGGATCACCGACAAGACACAAAATTTGATTGGAAATCGACAGCTCGGTTGCGGTATTGCCAAGCTGAATTAGTACTCATCCTCGAACCCTTGGAGCCAGCCGATGAACCCGCGCGTGGACGACCATTCGGACGATTACGCGACCCGGACGCCGAACAATCTCGACGCCTTGTGGCTGCCGTTCACCGCGAACCGGCAGTTCAAGGCGGCGCCGCGGCTGCTGG
>JAKZSU010000141.1:0-6573 GCA_047517485.1 Alphaproteobacteria bacterium | reverse complement strand
GTCGGCCAGCAAGAAGTGGCGCCGCCTGAATGGCTCGCACCACATCGCCGCGATCATTCAAGGTGTCAAATTCAAGGACGGAGAAAAGCTAACCGAACGCGCCGCCTGAAACCCGCGTCACCAACTTTTGACAATAGCTCGTCGCACGATCCAGGTCGCCTCCCGGACGCGAGGCTCGGATCCGTCCACCATTAAACCACCAAACGTCCATATCGTCGTCGCCTGATGATCACAATCGCGCGCCCTAATGAAATATCTATGCCACCTTGCTCGCCTGACGAGGTCGTGAAGAAAACAACTTCGCCGGAGAGTCGAAAGAAGCAGGACTATATTCCCGTTTACGGTTGCGATTGTTTACATAAATCATTGATTCGAAGTTATTTTATTACGATCGAGTTTGGCGCTCAAGGGGCCAAAGCCGCGATAACTCAGAGCCTATATAACACTGGCCTTTGGCTCAGTTGGATGTCGAATCAACCGGCGCTTGGCCTCGAGACGCCCGGATTTCTGCGCCATATCGCGACGACGGCATGGATTTCAATATTTTTCTTCTTGCGCCCGAGCCGAACACGAAGTCCAAGATAACCGTGACATATTCGCAACAGCCCTGGCAATTATGTCAAAACCGGAATGATTTACACCGCAAAGAGTGGCTTAGCGACCGGCAATGACGGCAACAAAATTAGCGCCCCGAATGTAATCGCGACGCCATAGGGTACATTCTTGCCGCCATTATGAAGCGATTCAATCCAGCCCACGGCCTGTAATCCGCGCGGCAAGGGCAGGCGGCGAAAAATTAGCAATAACAACGACAGTACACCACCGGCAATCGCGATCAGGAAAAGATAGGACGGCAATCCACCCCACCCGGCCCAGATCGCACCGGCCGCCATCAATTTGACGTCGCCGCCGCCAAACATGTTGAGAGCGAATAGTCCAATCCCCACCATCAGGCATAGCGCACCGACCGCGACACCAATCAGACCATCGACGAAATCCAGGCCGCCGGCCCAGGCGGCAAACGGAAAGGCCACGACGATCGCGATCGACGTCCAGTCGGAAATCTCGTAGCGCGCCAGATCCGTCGCCGCGCCATGCAACATGGCGGCGATGAAAACCGCCACCGCGATCACCTGCACGGCGTGTTCGAAATTCGTCATTCTGGATTAGCGTCGCGTAACAGCGTGCCGCCGGGACATCTTGGGTCAAAGTGCGCGGTCAAGGCGTGCGAAATCAGATCACATGTTTGCGAGCATACGCAGGCGAGGGTGATCGCGGATAACCAGCGTTCTGTGTTTGCGTTCTATGATGCCGTCCCGCGCTAACGTGCCGATAGCCATCGCGACTTCGGTCTTTTCGGTATTCGATCGTCCGGCAAGCTCGTCATGATTGGGCATGGTGTCGATCAGCCAGCTACCATCGCCGATCGGACTGGGCACCGCGAGCTCGATCAATTCGGCGAAGACCCGCTGGCGCGGCGACACCATGGGCGCGGCGCTTTTCGCCGCCCCGGCGCTGCGGACAAAATTCGCCAGCTCCTCGAGCAGGCGCAAGGTAACCTGAGGCAATTCCGCCAAGATGGCGCGAAAATCCTGCCCCGAGAGAATGCCGATGGTGCAGTCCTCGTCACCCACGACCTGGGCCGAGCAATCGACGCAATCAACCGCCGTCAGCTCGCCAAACACTTCTCCCGCCGCGACATCGCCGAGCGCATGTTCGCCACCTTCCTCGCCGAATCCGGTAACGCGAACCGTGCCGGAGGCGACAAAATAGACGTTGCGCGAGCGGTCGTCACGCGCGAGAACAACCTGATCGCGGCGCGCTGTCGTCCACCGACACCGGTCTTCAATCGCGCTAAGCAATTCTGGAGTCAGGTCGGAAAAAAGCTTTATCGTATCAAGAGAGCGCGTCAACGTGGTACTGGCGTCACTTTGCATTTCGCCCCTAATCCTCGGCCTGCGAACATTCGGATCGGCCGAGATTTTCAACTCGGTACGCAATTAACATAGTCTTGTGTCGGCGGACGGGTACCGCTGAATGATGCATATTTTGGCCCGAGCGTTTCGCGGATTTGCGCCTCGTCCTGGCCGGCTTCGGAGGAGTCCATCCGACTAGACGATGTGCAGCCGACAATGCCCACGGATGTCGCGAGCAGGATCGTAAACGCGATCAATGGCCAACCCGGCACGCTATCCTTTTGCTTCAAAAACATATCTCCGTGGCGAAATTCCAAGCGCGGCGGCCGCGCGCCCCCATCAACCTAACGCCGAGCGTGGCAATTTCCACCACTCGACGACCGGACACGCGTGCCATAGAAATGGCCGCGCTGAAAACCGACTGCGAAAGCGAGGCATCCGACATGGCTCTCCCCGGCACCAAATGCAGGCATCGCATATACTTGATGCGACACGGCGAGGTCAGTTATTTCGATGCTCAGGGCGCGGCGCGCAACCCCGCCATGGTAAGCCTGACCGATAAAGGTCAGGACCAAGCCCGCGCCGCCGGCGCCGCCTTGAAAGACGTGCCGATCGATCGCGTGGTCTGCTCGGGCTTGCCGCGAACCCAACAGACCGCGGCGTTGGCGACCGAAGGTCGCGACCTGACTCTGATCGACGAGCCGGGTCTAAAGGAACTCAGAGGCGGTCGTTTTTCCGACATTCCACGCGAACGCGTCGAGGCCGAGATCATCTACGGCTTCGATACCGCCGATCAACCGGGTGCCCGATTTGCCCGCGGCGAACTGATCGTCGATTTCGAGCGCCGGGTGGTCGAGGCCTTTGTCGGCCTGCTCGCCGAGCCCGACTGGACGACAATGCTGGTCGTCGCCCATGACGCGGTCAATCGGATTCTTCTCGGCTGGACCTGCGGCGCCGGGCTTTCGGCGGTGGCGAGTTTCGAGCAGGACATGGGCTGCCTGAATATCATCGATATCGATTTGCAAGACGGCGAGATCGTCCGTCGCCTGATCAAGGCGGTCAATGTGACACCGTACAATCTGGTCAAGTTGGGTATCAACCGAACCAGCATGGAGCAGGTCATGGCGCGCTATCTCGAGCGATCGAATTAGAGCGCGTCCTTTCCCGATGGAAGCGGTTTGATGGGGCAGATCGGCATTTCGGGGTGGCGCGGCGCGACGGGCGATGTGGGTGCATCGGCCGAGCGGCGCAACGCATCCGAAAGGCCAATCTGCCCCACCGAAGGCCGCACGCCCGTGCGCCGTGGCATCGTTGCGCGCCTTAGCGTGCGCCCCCACATCGCGCGGCGGCGCGCGCCTAACCACGGCGCACGGGCGTGCGGTCAAACCGATTCCATGGGGAAAGGACGCGCTCTAGGCGGTGTCGCTGGCGAGTCCGAAAAATATTCCGTCGTCCTGCCACAGGCTGATCGCCACATCGCCATGGATCGAGTTCGACTCGGCGATTCCCGACAAAGCCGGCTTGAGCTTGGTGGCATAGAGCGTTCGCACCGCACCCGATTCGCGGTCGCGCAATTTGACCTGCGCCGCGATACCGCCCTGAATCGAGCAATACCGCCCGCCCAACAGATCGAATTGCGCGGCGATCTCGCGCGGTGCCGCGACCGGAAAATCGAGCCGGTCGAGAGCGCGGCCAAGTGTTTCGAAATCGGTCGCCACGACTTCGACGGCAAGTTGTTTGCGGTGGTTCATGGCGATCTCGTCGAGCACCCGTGTCGCGGTGTCTCGTTCGACGAGATAGGTGTGCAGAACAGCGAAGCCGACAATCAAGGTCGCGGCGATGGCACCCAGACGCATATACCAAGTTCGCGCCGAGGAGGTCCGCGGCGGCGCCCCTTGCAGAATTGCCTCGAGCCGGTCGTCGGACAGCCTCTCCCCGGCGTAATACTCTTGCGTCAATCGTTCTAGATCGCTCATCGACTCGATCCTCCAACACCCGATGCGGCATCGCCGCCGGCTTGCGCCTCGATGGCGCCGCGCAATTTGCGCTTGGCCCGGTGGATCAAACTCAGCGCGGTGCCGCGCGGGCGCCCGGTAAATGCGCCAATCTCCCGCGCCGTATAGCCTTCCACGACATTGAGAAACAGCGCTTCGCGTTCGGCTGCGCCGAGACCGGCCAGAGGCGCTTCCAGGTCGCGCGCCGCCAGACGCGCCGCGATCGGATCGGCAGCCTCGTCGGCGGGCTCGATCACGGCATCGAGGGGCTCGATCACTACCATCTGCTCGCGCCGGTAGCGATCGACAAAGATGTATCTGATCGCGGTAAACAGATACCCCTTGCCCGCCACCCGGCCGTGATGGCGATACAGCCGGTACTAGGCTTCTTGCACCACGTCCTCGGCGTCCGACGTCGAAGCCCGCAGCGACAGCGCATACCGGTAACCGGCTTGCAGCAAGTCCTTGTCATTCATGGCACGCTCGGATCTCGATCAATAAATCACCCACCCCGGCGGACGAACGATTGTAACACGCGCGGCCAGCCGTGGCCCGGTTACTCCTTTGTCGATGGCGTCAAGGCGGGACCAAAGTCGCCCTCGCCGCCGCCGATCGGCAGCACCGGGACGGTCATGAAGTGCGCCGGCATTTTGCCGGTCAACGCGCCCAGAAAGGCCACGATATCGCCAACCTCGGTATCGGGAATATCGATGCCGAGCATTTTATCGCCCATGACCCGCACCATGGTCGGCAAATCCTTGATCACGTCGGCATGGGTATAAGGCGGTGTCATCGCCACGTTGAGCAACGAGGGGACTTTGTAGGCGTACCTGTCGGCTTCGTCCTTTGTCACTTTGTAGCGCCCCGGATGGTGCATGCCGCCTTCGATTTCGAACATCTGATAAGTGAAATTCGAAAAATACGGCGAAGCGTGGCCGGCGACGCAGCCGTGATCGACGAACAGCGCCATGCCGCGCTTTTGCGACGCCGACATCGCCGCCTCGTCGCCGTTCAGCCAGCGCGCCAGGGGATAATCCGGAGTTATCAGCGTGCGCACGAAACTGGCGATCGCCTTGCCGATAATCTCTTCGCTGAGTGGGGCGCCATAAGCCGTTTCTGACAGCGCGCGATATCCCGGCACCCGATTGAGGCGCTCGGCGACTTCCTCCGGCCAACTGCGCGATGCGACGTGGGAGCGAACCGCGCCGAGTGCCTGGGCCTCCAGGGTCGCGGCGGAGCCGTTGAAGAATTGCGCGGGATGGAAGGCGGCATTGAGAACAGTGTGGGCATTGGCGGCATGGACCTCGCCATAGACACCGACCGACCGATCCATCGGTTCGGCGCCGTAATAGGCGGGGTGGTGGCAAAAGCCGCAGCTGGTTTGGCCGGTCTTCGAGTTTCTCCGGTCCCAATACAGCATTTGCCCTAACGCCACCCGATCGTCGGTAATCGAATTGTCGGCCGGGATCGGTGGCAAGGCGGGGATCGCCGCCAGCGCTTCGCGGTACCGGTCGTAGGCCGAGTCGTCGGCCACGACTGGGCTGGTGACGGTCATTAACGAAACCGCCAGGGCGATTAACGGTTGGCCGCGGCGGATTTGGGGCCGGGGTATTGGCTGCGATTTTATCGAGAGACTTCCCTTCGCTTTCCATGGCGCGCACACGGGCCGGGCAGTCGGACGACACGCCGGACGACTCCGTGTGTGTGGTAAACGAACGGGGGCGCGGTTTGATTGCGCGAAAAGGAAATTTTCTCAGTCGGTAGCCAACGCGCCCTTGAGAAGAAGCGTGATCGCCGAACCCGTCTGGTCGAGATCCGAGACCCCGTCCTCGCCGGCGGCAAGCAACCGGGCGACCAGGGTCTGGCCGAGCGCCGCGGCGATGAGGGCGCGGAGCACGGCCGACCCGCCGACCGTGGTCAACCGCCCGGTCGATTCGATCTTGCCGGCGGCACGGGCGAACCCGCTTCTGTGCCGTTGGTACAATTTGCGCCAGTGCCGCCCGTCGAACTCCACCATGTCGATGAGCAGCAGATCGAACCAACCACGCGCCGGGCCCCGCGCCAGTTTCTGGCTTGCCCGCAATAGCCGCTGGTCGAGAAAAACTTCGTCGCCGCCCGCCTCACCGCCCACAATCGCCTCGATCAGCGCGGCAAAGGGCTCATCGGCGTCGAATGCAGCCGCGAAAAACGCATCCTTGCCGGTGAAATGATTATACGCCGCGCCCTGGGACAGTCCCGCCGCGCCCGCCACGTCGGCCATCGAAGCGCCGTGAAAGCCCGACGCGGCGAACATTCGCGCACCGGCCGAAGTCAGTTTGGCACGGGTTTCCGCCACCTGTTTCGCGCGCCGGCTCGTTCGCGCCGTCGCCAGCTTCGCTTCCGAACCAGCCATTGCCATTTTCCCATTTAATAAATAATCATTCAGTCACTAAAACTAGCAAGCGTGTTGAAGTGAACAACAGCAGTGAGCGAATTATGCCGTCCTTGTGAGGGATCTTGGCATAAGTTGAAAATGAATGCGATCGCACTGCTGTCCGGTTAACTGAGCGGTGCTGGCTTTGAGAGCCAGGATTTCTGCGGGGTTTGAAGCGAAAATGCATGGTGTCGATTTGAATTGGATGGAGCACTTTTCGGAGTTTCTCCGAGGAGATGCTCATGAACAC
>JAKZSU010000140.1:0-35028 GCA_047517485.1 Alphaproteobacteria bacterium | reverse complement strand
TACTCCTCCATTATCTGGCGGAATACACCTTAGCAACCTGTCCGATTTTCCAGGACCAGCTCAAAGCGCCACGCAGGCTGCCTCGCATAAGCTCGGGCGCGCGGTCGCGCTTGCCGTGAGCGAAGCTCACGGGCGGCGGTGCGGACTGGATGGTGTGGGAGACTGGGATCTCTTGTTTTAAAGGGCGTTCACGCGCCACGCAGGCTGCCTCGCATTAGCTCGGGCGCGCGGTCGCGCTTGCCGTGAGCGAAGCTCACGGGCGGTGGTGCGAGCTGGATGGTGTGGGAGACTGGGTTCTCTTGTTTTAAAGGGCGTTCACGCGCCACGCAGGCTGCCTCGCATAAGCTCGGGCGCGCGGTCGCGCTTGCCGTGAGCGAAGCTCCCGGGCGGTGGTGCGGGCTGGATGGTGTGGGAGACTGGGTTCTGGTTTCTTAAGGGCGTTCAGGCGCCACGCAGGCTGGCCTCGCATAAGCTCGGGCGCGCGCCGCCGCCCTCAGCTCACTTGCTTGTCGTGGCCTTGCCAATACGGTTTTCGCAGATCGGTTTTGAGGATCTTGCCGGCGCCCGACAGCGGGAGTGGGTCGGTGCGGAAATCGACGCTGCGCGGGCATTTGAAGCCGGCGATCAGGGTGTGGCAGTGGGTCATGATGTCGTCGGCGTTGGCTTCGGCGCCATCCTTGAGGCGGACGATGGCGTGGACGCGCTCGCCCCATTTGTCGTCGGGAATGCCGATGACGGCGCATTCGGCGACCGCGGCGTGGCCGTGCACCGCGTCCTCGACCTCGGCCGAATAGACATTCTCGCCGCCCGAGATGATCATGTCCTTCATCCGGTCGACGATATAGACATAGCCGTCCTCGTCCATCCGCCCGCCATCGCCGGAATGCATCCAGCCGTCGCGCAGCGCCGCCGCGGTAAGCTCGGGCTGGCGCCAATAGCCCTGCATGACGTTGGGGCCGCGGACCGCGATCTCGCCGACCTCGCCGCGCGGCACTTCAACCCCGTCCTCGTCGACGATGCGGATCTCGACCCCGAGCGCGGCACGCCCGGCGGAGCGGAACTTGAACGCCATCGGGCCCTCGACGACGTGGGCCTCGGGGCCGTTGAGAGTCGACAGCGGCGCGCATTCGGTCTGGCCGTAGGCGTGGCGGAACTTGCATTGCGGGATGACCTGCAGCGCGCGCATGACCACCGCCTCGGGCATCGGCGAGGCGCCATAGGCGATGTTGCGCAGGCTCGACAGATCGCGGGTCTCGATCCCCGGATGATTGACCACCATGTTGACCATCGTCGGCACCAGTAGGGTATCGGTGATGCGATGGGTCTCGATCGCGTCGAGCACGCCATCGGGGCTGAAGCCAGGGATGAAGATGTGCGTCGCCGCGACCTGGGTGAGGCCGAAGATCGCCAGGCAATCGGCGATATGGAACATCGGCGCGGCGTGCAGCCAAAGCGCGTCCTCGCGAAAATCGAGCGCCGGTATGCAGTTGAAGCCGTTGAACACCAGATTGCGATGGCTGAGCATGACCCCCTTCGAGCGCCCGGTGGTGCCGCCGGTGTAAAAGATACCGGCGAGATCCTCATACCCACGCTCGGCATCGGCGGCGGCCGCCGCCGCGGTCAATAGAGCTTCATAGTCGTGCAGGCCGTCGGGCGGTGCGTCGTCGCCCATGTAGACGATCTGGGTGACCGCGGGGATCTGGCCGGCGGCGGCGAGCTCGGCGACCATGGGAGCAAAATTGGCGTCGACGAAAAGCAGGGTGCTCTCGCTGTCCTTAAGCCAGAACGCGACCTCGGGCGCCGCCAGGCGGGTGTTGACGGGAACGAAAACGCCGCCGGCCCACACCGTGGCATAGAGAAACTCGAAATAGCGATCGCTGTTGAGCGCGAGGACCGCGGCACGGTCGCCGGTCTCGAGGCCGAGCCCGTGCATCGCCGCGGCGAGCCTGGCGATACGGTCGCCGATTTCGCGCCAGGTGTGTTCGCGCCCGCCGTCGAGGGTGGCGCGCACGTTCGGTTTGATCTGGATCGAGCGTTTGAGACCCTGGGTCAAATACATTGGAGGATTATCCCGCAAATCGTGGTTCTGGAAGACCCTTGATACCAAGCCCGAGGATCGCAAACAACGCGCCTGCTAGCGCGCCGGGGTCATCGTCGCTCAAGGGCTCGCTTATCGACGTCACATAGAGGACATCGAGATCGGCGCCGCCGAACATTACGCTGGAGGGATGGCGCGCCGGGATCTCGATCAGTCGGTCGAGGGTGCCGTCGGGGGCGAAGCGGCCAACCTGACCCGAGCGCACCAGCGCCGACCAGACGAAGCCTTGCGAATCGACGGTGCCGCCGTCGGGCGCGGTGTCCAGCGGTTCGGTATCGACGAACACGCGGCGCTCGCCGACGGTGCCGGTGGCGGCCTCATACGGATAAGCAAAGATCTTGCGCCGCGGGCTGTCGGAGAAATAGAGCGTCGCGCCGTCGGGGCTGAAGCACGGGCCGTTGGCAACCATGATGCCGGTGTCGAGCACGCTGAGCGCATGATCGGGATCCAGACGGTAGAGCGACCCGAGCGCCAGCTCGCGCTTGTCGCGGTCGCGCACCATGCTGCCGACGATGAGGCGGCCCTGGCGGTCGACCTTGCCGTCATTGAAGCGAGTGAGCGGCTGAGCGGCCTCAGGGTTGACGAGAGGCCGCGACTCGCCGGTGGTGAAATCGAAGGTATGAAGGCCGGACTCGAGCGCGATCACCGCGCCGCCGCCAGCTCGCAACGCCAGCGATCCGATGACCCCGGGAACCGCCCATTCGGTGAGCATTCCGGTCGCCGGGTCGAGGCGATGAATCGTTTTTCCCAGCGAGTCGACCCAGAAGAGCGCGGCCTCCGCGACGTCCCATAACGGGCCTTCGCCGAGGCGGTCCTTGGTTGCGCCAACGCGTTCGACTTCTATCGCCATCGTTCTGCTCCCCCGAATATTTTTCCACTAGGCCCGACAGGTGCGAAAGCCGGCGAACACGTCGCAACGGTGGGCTTCGAAATAATTGCGATAGGTGCCGTGGATCATTCGCCCGCGGGTGGTCCATGCGCCGCCGCGCAGCACCTTGGTATCGCCGAACAGCATGGCCGAATATTCCTTGTAGGCGTCGGCCGAGAAGCCGGGATAGGCGGTGAAGGTGTCGGCGGTCCATTCCCAGACGTTGCCGAGCATCTGGCGGCAGCCGAAGGCGCTGTCGCCCGCCGCCAAGGCGGCGACATCGATCGGCCCGAGCGCGCGACCATCGAGGTTGGCGCGGGTGGGATCGGGCGCGGTCTCGCCCCAAGGGTAGCGCCGCTTGGTCGCCGCCAGGGTGCCGTCGGCGGCGACCTCGCCGAGCGCCGCCGTTTCCCATTCGACTTCGCTCGGCAAGCGCTGCCCGGCCCAGCGGCAGTAGGCGTCGGCTTCGTACCAGGTGACGTGAATCACCGGCTCGTCGGGCGGCAGTGGCAGTGTCCGCTCGAAGCGTCGGAGCAGCCATTTGCCCGGCCCGTCCGCCCGCCAATAGACCGGATGCGCCGCGCCCTCTTGGCAGCGCCATGTCCAGCCAGCGGCGTCCCAGTTCGCTTCGCGATCGTAGCCGCCGTCGTCGACGAAGGCCTGAAACTGCTCATTGGTGACCGGCGCCTTGGCGATCTCGAAAGGTGCCACGGTCACCGGATGGGCCCATTTCTCATTGTCGAACAGAAACGGCGCGGTCTGGGGCGCGCCCTGCGAGAACGTACCACCCGGGATCTCGGCCCACCCGGGGTGCGGCCCCGCCGCCCGCTCGGCCGAGACATCAGCGGCCACGGCCAAGGCAGGCGTCGGATAGGCCAGGGTCTGGCGCGCCCAGACAAAGGCTTCGGTGTGCATATCCTCGTGAAAAATGCCGAACTGATAGATAAAGCTGTCCTGCTCGCTCGCCGTGCCCTTGTCGAGGCGCTCGGCCAGTCGGTCGAGGACCGTCCGCAGGTAGGACAAGGTCTCGGCGCGGTTGAGCAACGCCAGATCCCATCGGACGTCATGATGAATGGCGATCGAATCGTAGAGTTGGTCGGCGCGATCGCCGAGGACGGACGGCTCCCCGTAAAGTTGGCGAAGGATAAAAAATTCGTAGAAATAGGCGACGTGGGCGATTTCCCAACGCAACGGGTTGACCGTCGCCAAGCGGGGGCCCATCAGCTGCTCGTCGTCGAGATCGCGCACCAGCTCCAAGGTCCGGTCGCGGGCGTCTTGCATGGTCTCGATCAAATATGCGGTACTGACGAGCGCTGTCATCGGCGTATCCGGGTTTGGAGAAATCGGGTGAAGACAATACCAAGGGTAATTGATAATGACCCATTTGACCGCGATGAATTTTGCCGCCGGATAGGAGCGGGGCGCGCCGTCGTGCAGCCCCACGTCAAGCGGCCCGCGACGCCGCCGGCGACAACATTTGCTCCTTGGGCAATCCGGCCTCCGGTGGCCCACCTCGGTGCGCCGGATGCGTTGCGCCGCTTGCCCGATGGACACCCATCGCGCGGCGCGACGCGCCTACCCGGCGCACCGATTTGGGCCATCAAATGAGCCATTATCAATGACCCTTGGTATTAGCCTAATCACGCCGGCAAAAAAGCATTCAAAAAGCGGCAACCGAACGACGGCGCTGCGGTGGGCACGGATGTTGCGCGTGGCGGGGCACCGCGTGCGTATCGATCTCGACTATGGCGGCGAGGCGACCGATCTGATGATCGCCATCCACGCGTGGCGAAGCGCCGCCGCGATCATGCGCTATCGCGACCGCTACCCCGACGGGCCGCTGGTGATCGGGCTCGGCGGCACCGACGTCAATACGTTCCTGCAAACGGAGCCGGAAACCACGTTGCGCTCGATGGAAATGGCGGACGCTTTGATCTGCCTGCATGACCTGATCGGCGAGGCGCTGCCGGCGCGCTTGCGAACCAAGCTCCATGTGGTGCGCCAATCGGCGCTGCCACTGCCCGGCCCGCGGCGCCCGGCCAAGCGATCGTTCGACATCTGTGTCATTGGCCATTTGCGCGACGAGAAAGACCCGTTCCGGACAGCCCTGGCGGCGCGCCGTCTGCCGCCCGAATCGCGCCTGCGGGTGATTCATCTGGGCAAGGCCCACACCGCCGACTTCGCCGCCCAAGCCGTCGCCGAGATGGCGGCGAACCCGCGCTATCGGTGGCTCGGCGAGGTCCCCGGCTGGCGGGTGCGCCGCGAGCTGGCCAAAACCCATTTAATGGTGATCAGTTCCACCCAGGAGGGCGGCGCCAATGTGGTCTCCGAGGCGATTGTCGCCGGGGTGCCGGTGATCGCCAGTGATATCGCCGGCAACGTCGGGCTGCTGGGGCGCGACTATCCCGGCACCTTCCCGGTCGGCGACGCGGCGGCGCTGGCGGGCGTGCTGGAGCGCGCCGAGACCGAGCCGGCGTTCCTCGCGGCGGTGGCGCGCCATGGCCGGACGCTCGAACCGCAATTCCGGCCCGAACACGAGCAGGCGGCGCTGTGCCAAATCGTCAATTCGGTCGCTAAATAAGCGTGATCGCCTCGAGATTGTCGCTTTCGGCGGTTACCCGGCCGATGATGGCGGCATGCGCGTAGCCGAGATCATGCAGCGCCGCGACACAGGCTTGAGCGCGATCCGGTGGCATACTGGCGAGCAGGCCGCCCGAGGTTTGGGGATCGAATACCAGCGGATAACGCGGGTGCTGCTGGGCGCCGTTGAGGTCGCGGATCGCGCGGCGCAGCCGGACGTTCGCGGGTTGCAGGGAGCTCAAAATTCCGAGTCGCAGCGTCTCCTCGGCGCCGTCGAGAATCGGCAGGATGTCGAGATCGATTTCGACGTCGACCCCCGAGGCCTTGGTCATCTCCACGGTATGGCCCAACAGGCCGAAACCGGTGATATCGGTGCACGCGTTGGCGCCGTGCTGGTAAACACATTGTGCCGCCTGGCGGTTCGATTGGACCATCGACTTTAGCGCCCCCTCGATCCACCGACCCTTGGCTTTCTGCTGCATGTCGGCGGCGAATAATGTGCCGGTGCCGAGCGGTTTGGTGAGAATCAAGGCATCGCCGGCGGCCATGCCGCCCTTGCGCAGAATGGTATCGCGGTCGGCGAGGCCGTTGACCGCGAAGCCGAGCGCCAATTCCGGCCCTTCGCTGGTGTGGCCGCCGACCAGGGTGGCGCCGGCGGCGTCGAGAATATCCAGCGCGCCAGCCATCATTTCGCGGATCGACGTCTCGACCTTGGCTTCCAGGCCATAGGGAACGGTGGCGATGGCGAGCGCCGATTGCGCTTCCGCCCCCATCGCGAAGATGTCGCTCAAGGCGTGATTGGCGGCGACCTGACCGAACACGTAGGCGTCGTCGATGAAGGCGCGGAAGTAGTCGACCGTATGGACCATCACCTTGCCGTCGGGAATCCGCACCACGGCGGCATCGTCGGCGGCGTGAAGGCCGGCTAGGACGTCTTCGTTGGCGGCCGGCTGCAAATCGGCCAGTGCCCGGGTCAGAATATCGGCGCCGACCTTGGCGCCGCACCCACCGCAACGCATGGCAAACGCCGAAATATCGCTGAGCGTGGCCGGATCGGCGAGGCCGGGATTGACCGCCACCGCCGCCTCGGCGGCCATCTCGGGCAGTTCGTTGAACTTGCGCATGAAGCGCTGGTCGATCCAGTTTTTCCATTGCCAGACCCACCGGCCTTGCACCGACCAGCCCCACTTGGCGGCCACCGCATGTTTGTCGCCGGTGCTGATCAGCACCAGGAACGCCTGCTGCGGGGCAAACGGCCGGGCCGGCCGGCCAACCAGGACGCGGCGCAGATTTTCGGTCAGCGGCGGGCCTTGACGCACCGCGAAGACGCCCGCCTTGGGCCGCGGATGATCGATCACCGCGGCGATATCGCCAGCAGCGAAGACATCGGCATGGGAGGTCGATTGCAGGGTGTCGTGGACCTGGACGAACCCGGCGTCATCGACAGCGAGGCCCGACTCGCCGAGCCACGCCGGCGCGCCGGCCGCGGTGACCCAGAGAATCTCGTCCAAATCGATGGTCTTGCCAGCGGCTAACACGATCGCGCCGTCCGTCACTTCCGCCGCTTCCGCGCCGGCGTGGACGTGCACGCCGCGCGCCGTCAGAATTCGCTCGAAGCGGCGGCGCACGCCGGCGCTGAAGTTCGGCAGGATGGTCGCCGACCGGGAGATCAGGTGGAACTCGAGATCGTCGGTCCCCTGGCCCTGTTCGGCAAGCAGCTTGGCGAGGCGGAACTGGATCGCGAGCAACAGCTCGGTGCCGCCCGCCCCGGCGCCGACGACGCCGATCCGATGCGGGCCCGGACTGCCGAGGACACGGGCGACCAAGCGGTCCCAGCGATCGGCGAAATTGTTGATCGGTTTGACTGGTGTGGCAAAATCCTCGGCCCCCGAGACGCCGTCGAACCGCGGCGTCGAGCCGATATTGATCGAAACCACATCGTAGGGCACCGCCGGGCGCCCCTTGCAGACGATGCGTTTGTCTTCGAGATCGAGCGCGGTCGCTTCGTCATGGTAGAGCCGCGCGCCGGCGAACTGGCACAGCGGGCGGAGATCGATATGCACCTCGTCGGACTCATAGTGGCCGGCCAGATAACCCGGCAGCATGCCCGAATACGGCGTATGCACGTCGCGCGCTATAACCGTGAGGCGGACGCCGGGCAGCGGCTTCATGGCGAACTTCTTGAGCACGATCACATGACTGTGCCCGCCGCCGACGAGTACGAGGTCCTTGAGGATGGTGGCTTGGCTGGATTTCATCTCGCCCATACTCGGCGCAGCTGGCCCCGAACGTACCGGGACGGTCTGGTTATACCGATATTATGGCCCGCCGTAACCGCAATCGAAACGCAAAGAGCGGTTGGCGGGGAGTCTTGGCGGTCTCAGGGCACCAATACCAGCTTACCGACCACCGAGCGATCGCCGAGCATGCGCAGCGCGCGGGCGGCGTCGGCGAGGGGGAGTTCGGCGTGGATTCGCGGGGTCAAATGGCCGCCCGCCGCCAGCACCTCGATGGCATCTTGAATACGCCGGCCGGCGTCCGGCTTTTGGCGGACGTATTCGCCGGCGCGGACGCCGATCACCGACAACCCCTTGATCAGCGCGCGGTTGACCGCGAGGGTCGGAATGCGGCCCGAGGCGAAGCCGACCACCAGATAGCGGCCGCCCCACACCAGGGTGCGGATAGCTTGGTCGAAGACGTCGCCGCCGACCGGGTCGTAGACCATATCGACACCGCGGCCGGCGGTGAGCGTGCCGACATCGGCCTTGAGATCGGCGGTGGCTGCGATGGCGTGCACGGCGCCGGCCTCGGTCGCGGCCTCGCGTTTGGCCGCCGTGCTGGCGGTGGCGATCACCGTCGCGCCGAGCGCATGGCCGAGCTGAACCGCGGCACGACCGACACCGCCGCCGGCGCCGAGCACGAGCACGGCCTCACCTGCTTGAAGGTGGCCGCATTCGACCAGGCCGACATGGGCGGTCTGCGCGGCGACGCGAAAGCCGGCGGCCTCGCTCATGGTGAAGCCTTGGGGGATGGGGCGCACGCCCTCGAGCGGCACGATCGCCGCCTCGGCATAGGCGCCGGTCCGCATGCCCGCGATCACCGGTTCGCCGGAGCGGACGAATTGGGGCAGCGAGTCGCCTTTGGCCGGCCGCGCTTCGATGATCTCGCCGGCGACTTCGGTTCCGGGGGTGAAAGGAAGCGGCGGTTTGAGCTGGTAGCCGCCTTCGACGATCAGGCCGTCGGGAAAATTGACACCGATGCGTTCGACGCGCACCAAGGCCTCGCCGGGGCCGGGTGCGGGCAAGTCGATGTCCTCGAACACCAGACTTTCGGGCGGCCCGAAGGCATGGCACCGCATCGCCTTGACGCGCATCGCGGTCTCCGCGCTACAAATACTCCTCGATCAGCGCCTCGGCGATTTGGACCGTATTAAGCGCCGCGCCCTTGCGCAGATTGTCGCCGACCACCCACATGTTGAGACCGTAAGGGACGGTCGCATCCTCGCGCAGGCGACTGACGAATATATCGAACTCGCCGACACAATCGATCGGCGTGATGTAGAGATTCTCCTCGGGATCGTCGATCAACTGCAATCCGGGCGCGTTCCACAACGCCTCGCGCGCCGACTCGACGTCGATCGGTTCCTCGAATTCGACATTGACCGCCTCGGCATGGCCGACGAAGACCGGCACGCGGACACAGGTCGCGCTGACCTCGATCTCGGGATCGAGGATCTTCTTGGTCTCGTTGGCCATCTTGAGCTCTTCGCGGGTCGAGCCGTCGGGCTCGAACGCGTCAATATGGGGAATCGCGTTGAATGCGATGCGCTTGGTGAACTGAACCGGCTCGTGCGGTTCCTGGAAATAGACCTTACGGGTCTGGTCGAACAGCTCGTCCATCGCCGCCTTGCCGGCGCCGGAGACCGACTGATAGGTCGAGACCACGACGCGCTTGATGCGGGCGATATCGTGCAGCGGCTTGAGCGCCACCACCATCTGGATGGTCGAACAATTGGGATTGGCGACGATGTTACGCTCGCGAAACCCGGCGAGCGCCCCGCGATTGACCTCGGGCACCACCAGCGGCACGTCGGGGTCCATGCGAAAGCACGAGGTATTATCGACAACCACGCAGCCCGAGGCGGCGGCGCGCGGCGCGTGCTCGGCGGAGACCGCGGAGCCCGGCGAAAACAAGCCGATATCGACGCCTTCGAAATCGAAGTCGGCGAGGTCGCGCACGTCGAGCACGCGTTCATCGCCGTAGGAGACCTCGCGGCCTTTCGAACGCTCGGAGGCGAGCGCGATCACCTCGTCGGCGGGGAAATTCCGTTCCGCCAATATATTGAGAATCTCGCGGCCGACATTCCCGGTCGCGCCAGCGACCGCTACCCTGTAACCCATGGCTTGCTCTATTCCGATTGTTTGTTGAGTGCGGCAACGATTGCCTCACCCATGACTTGAGTCGAGACCCGGGCCTTGCCGGGCTGCATGATATCGGTGGTGCGCAGGCCGCCGGCGAGCACCTTGTCGATCGCCGCCTCGATCATCGCCGCCTCGGCCTCGAGATCGAACGAATAGCGTAACATCATCGCGTAGCTGGTCAGCATGGCGATCGGATTGGCCTTGCCCTGGCCGGCGATATCGGGCGCCGAGCCGTGCACCGGCTCATAGAGAGCGCGACGCCGGCCGGTCTCGTCGGCCGCGCCCAAGCTCGCCGACGGCAGCATGCCGAGCGAGCCGGTGAGCATGGCGGCGCAATCCGACAGAATGTCGCCGAACAGATTGCTGGCGACCATGACGTCGAACTGTTGCGGGTCGCGCACCAATTGCATCGCCGCGTTGTCGGCGTACATGTGGCGCAGCTCGATGCCGGCGTATTCCTTGTCGTGCAGCGCCTGCATGTCCTCGCGCCACATCAGGCCGCTTTCCATGACGTTGGCTTTGTCGATCGAGTGCACCAGGCCACGGCGTTTTTTGGCGAGTTCAAACGCGACCCGGCCGACGCGCTCGATCTCGGGCGTGGTGTAGACATCGGTGTTGACCCCGCGACGGGTGCCGTCGGGAAGCGTCTCGATGCCACGCGGTTCGCCGAAATAGATCCCGCCGGTGAGCTCGCGGACGATCATGATGTCGAGACCGCGGATGATCTCGGGCTTCAGGGTCGAGGCCTCGACCAGCGGATCGAAGACCACCGCCGGGCGCAAATTGGCGAACAGGTCCATGTCCTTGCGCAAGCGCAACAGACCGCGTTCGGGTTTGAGCGAGAAGTCGAGCTCGTCCCATTTCGGGCCGCCGACCGCGCCGAAAAGGGTGGCGTCGCAGTCGAGCGCCAGCGCCATCGTCTCGTCGGTCAACGGCGTGCCGTGCTGGTCGTAGGACGCACCGCCGGCGAGACCTTCCTCGATGTCGAAACTGAGCGCGTCGCGTTTGTCGAACCATTCGATCACGCGACGTACTTCCCCCATCACCTCGGGCCCGATACCATCACCGGGCAGGAGCAACAATTTCTTGTTGCGGGCCATGTTCACCTCTTTTCGTCGTCGTATGGTTAGCGAATTATCGGTCGGATCAAAGCCAGGGTTGACTGGTCCGGTGTTTATCCTCGAATCCGGTGATCGAGGTCTCACGCTCAAGCGTGAGGCCGATATCGTCGAGCCCATCCAATAGGCACTGACGACGGAATGGATCGATCTCGAAAGCGATCCTGGCGCCATCGGGCGCGATGATTTCGTTGGCTTCCAGATCGACGGTGAAGCGGGTGTTCGAGCCTTGCTCCGCTTGGCCCATCAAGGCCTCGACCTGCTGTTTCGGCAGGATGATCGGCAAGATGCCGTTCTTGAAACAATTGTTGTAGAAGATATCGGCGTAGCTCGGCGCGATGACGCAGCGGATGCCGAAATCGAGCAACGCCCAGGGCGCGTGCTCGCGGCTCGAGCCGCAGCCGAAATTATCGCCGGCGATCAGCACTTCGGCGGCCCGGTACGCCGGCTTGTTGAGCACGAAGTCCGGGATCTCGGCGCCATCGGGAGTAAAGCGCATCTCGTCGAACAGGTGAGCGCCGAGGCCGGTGCGCTTGATGGTCTTGAGAAACTGCTTGGGAATGATCTTGTCGGTATCGACATTGATCATCGGCAACGGCGCGGCAACGCCGGTCAATTTGCGGAACGGTTCCATCGCTCTTCCTCAGTCGAGATCGCGGACATCGGCGATGTGGCCCATCACCGCCGCCGCCACGGCCATCGCCGGGCTGACCAAATGGGTGCGCCCGCCCCGTCCCTGGCGCCCCTCGAAATTACGGTTGGATGTCGATGCGCAGCGTTCACCGGGTTCCAACTGGTCGGCGTTCATCGCCAGACACATCGAACAGCCGGGCTCGCGCCACTCGAAACCGGCGGCGAGGAAAACCTTGTCGAGGCCTTCTTCCTCCGCCTGATATTTGACCAAGCCGGAGCCGGGCACAATCATCGCGCCGACGGTTGCGGCCACTTTTCGCCCGCGCGCGATTTCCGCCGCGGCACGCAAATCCTCGATCCGTCCATTGGTGCACGAGCCGATAAAAACCCGGTCGATTGCGAGATCACGCAGCGGCGTGCCGGGGGTGAGCGCCATATACGCCAGGCTGCGCTCGATCGACGCGCGGCGGCCGGGATCGGCCTCGTCGGCTGGATCAGGCACCGCGCCGGTCACCGGGAGGACGTCCTGCGGGCTGGTGCCCCAGGTGACGTGCGGCACCAAGGCCGCCGCGTCGAGGCGGATCTCTTCGTCGAAAGTCGCGCCGTCGTCGGTGCCCAAGGTGCGCCAATAAGTCTCGGCCTGCTCCCAGGCGCCGGCCTTGGGCGCCATCGGGCGGCCCTTGAGATAATCGAACGTGGTGTCGTCGGGCGCGATCAAGCCGGCACGCGCGCCGGCCTCGATCGACATGTTGCAGACCGTCATGCGGCCTTCCATCGACAGGGCTCGGATCGCCTCGCCGGCGTATTCGATGACCTTGCCGGTACCGCCGGCGGTGCCTATGCGGCCGATGATGCTGAGGATGACGTCCTTGGCGGTGATCCCCGCCGGCAGCGCGCCGTCGACGGTGATCCGCATGTTACGCGGCCGCTGCTGGATCAGCGTCTGGGTGGCGAGCACATGCTCGACCTCGCTGGTGCCGATACCGAAGGCGAGCGCGCCGAAGGCGCCGTGGGTCGCGGTGTGGCTATCGCCGCAGACGATGGTGGTGCCGGGCAGGGTGAAGCCCTGTTCCGGCCCGATGATGTGGACGATGCCTTGGCGAATATCGTCGACCGCGAAATAGGGCACGCCGAATTCGGCGCAGTTCGCGATCAGGGTCTCGACCTGAATGCGCGAGGTCTCGTCGGCGATCCCGGCGGCGCGCTCGGCGGCGACAGTGGGAATATTATGATCGGCGACCGCGAGATTGGCCTCGGGCCGGCGCACCGTGCGTCCCGAAAGACGCAGACCCTCGAAGGCTTGCGGGCTGGTCACTTCGTGGACCAGATGGCGGTCGACGTAAATCAGCGCCGTGCCGTCGTCCTGGGTCTCGACCAGGTGGGCGTCCCAAATCTTGTCGAAGAGCGTGCGCGGCGCGGCCATGACCGGCTCGGTCAGGCCCCGGACGCGGGTTTCTTGGCGGCCTTCGGCGCGCGTTCCTCGCGCTTCTCGGAAATTCGCGCCGCCTTGCCGGTCCGCCCGCGCAGATAATAGAGCTTGGCGCGACGCACAGCGCCCCGGCGCATCACCTCGATCTTCTCGACCAACGGCGAATAGAGCGGAAAGACGCGTTCGACACCTTCGCCATACGACAGCTTGCGAACGGTGAAGTTGGAATTCACGCCCTTGTTGGCGCGGGCGATGCACACGCCCTCGAACGCCTGCAGGCGCGAGCGACTGCCCTCGACCACGCGGACGCTGACCCGCAGCGTGTCGCCGGCACCGAACTTAGGCACTTCGCGGCCCTCGCTCAAACGCGCTATCTGCTCTTGTTCGAGCTCTTCAATGATGTTCATAGCCGTCATCCTATTGCAAAAAACTAGTCTGTCTCGTCGATCTCTGTATCGCGGTAGCGGCGCCACAGGTCCGGTCGTCGGACTCGCGTCGCGCGTTCGCGCTCTGCTTGCCGCCAGGTCTGGATATCCGCGTGATGGCCGCTTAGCAAAACGCCGGGCACCGCGCGACCGTCCCAATCCCGGGGCCGTGTGTAGTGCGGGTATTCCAAAAGGCCCGCGTCGAAACTTTCTTCCTCCAGCACTTCCGCGCCCCCGACAACGCCCGGCAACAAACGGACACAGGCGTCGATCAATGCCATCGCCGCCACTTCGCCCCCAGACAGGACAAAGTCGCCGAGGCTGACCTCCTCGAGATCGCGCGCCTCAATGACCCGCTGGTCGATCCCCTCGAACCGGCCGCACACCACCATGATATCGGCCGTGCGCGATAGGCCGCGGACCCGTGCCTGGGACAACGGCGCACCGCGGGGCGTCAGGCAAAGTCGCGCCTGATCCGCCCCCCCAGAGGCGGCCGCGGCATCGACCGCCGCCGCCAACACATCCGCGCGCATCACCATGCCGGGGCCGCCGCCGAACGGCGTATCATCGACGGAGCGGTGTTTATCGCGCGCAAAGTCGCGAATGTCCACCGTTTCCAGCGCCCATAGACCGTCTTCGAGCGCCTTGCCGGCGAGCGCGTGGGCGAGCGGGCCGGGGAACATACTCGGATAGAGGGTCAGCACCCGCGCCGTCCAGGGTTTCACGGCGGTCATTGGCCGCCCTCGTCACCGTCTTTGTCCCCGGGGAACCCGGGAAGACCGGGCGGCGGATCGACCACCATGCGGCGCCCGCCGAGATCGACATGGGGCACGGTGGCGCCGTTGAACGGCATCAGGAAAGCAGCCCCATCGCCGTCAATCTCAACAATATCGCCGGCGCCGAAATCGTGCATCGCCTTAACCGTGCCAAGCGCCGCGCCGTCCAAGGTTTCGACCGCGAGGCCGATCAAATCGGCATGGTAATACTCATCTTCGGCAGCGTCGGGCAAGGCGGCGCGGGGAATGTACAGCCGGGTGCCCTTGAGTGCTTGCGCGGAATCGCGGTCACCAACCCCCTCGATGCGCGCGATCACGCGATCGCCGCGGGTCTCCGACACGGTCAAGCGGACCGGGCGGCCGTGTTCGTCGGCAAGCCCGGCTAGGGCGCCGATCGACGCCGGATCCTCGGTAAAACTCTTGATGCGGACGGCGCCGCGCACCCCCTGCGCGCCGGCGATCGCCGCGACACAAATGGTTTGGACGGGCTCCTGTTCGCCGCCGTTCGTCACCGGTGTCCCTATTCTTCTTTTTTCTCTTCGCCTGCGTCGTCGGCGGAAGCTTCGTCAGCCGGGGCCTCGTCAGACGGGGCTTCGTCAGCGGGAGCCTTCTCAGTGGCGGCTTCTTCCGCCGGAGCTTCCTCGGCAGGGGCTTGTTCAGCTGGCGCTTCGTCAGCGGGAGCCTCCTCGGCGGCGGCTTCTTCCGCCGGAGCTTCCTCGGCTGGGGCTTCTTCAGCCGGCGCAATTTCAGCGCGGGCTTCTTCGGCCGGGGCTTCTTCGGCCGATGCCTCTTCAGCGGGAGCTTCCTCGGCGGGCGCTTCTTCAGCCGATGCCTCCTCAGCGGGGGCCTCCTCGGCGGGCGCTTCCTCGGCGGCGGCCTCTTCAGCCGGCGCCTCTTCAGCCGGCGCTTCCTCGGCCGGCGCTTCCTCGGCCGGCGCTTCCTCGGCCGGCGCTTCCTCGGGCGGTGCCGCCGTGGCAGCTTCAGCCGCCGCCTTTTCCGCCTCGAGACGCTCAACGGCCTTCGCCTTGGGCTTGGCTTTTTGCGGATTGTTGCGCTGCGCCGGCATGGCGATGATCTCCGCCGCGCCGAGGAAGCGACCGACCCGGTCGGACGGCGTGGCGCCATGGCCGAGCCAATATTTGATCCGCTCTTCGTTGAGCTTCACGCGCTCGGGACTGCCTTTCGGCTGCAACGGATCGTAAATGCCGACTTTCTCGACGAAGCGGCCGTCGCGCGGGCTACGCGAATCGGCGACGACGATACGGTAGTGCGGTCGTTTCTTGGCGCCGGCGCGCGCCAAACGAATTTTTAGCGCCATGAAGTCATTCTCCTTGGTAAACGCGAAGCGGTGCACCACCGTCCGCGCGCAGACTCATATAAGAATTGGCTCGGTAACTCAACGGGTGGGAAATCCGGGCGGCATCATGCCGGCCATGCCGTGACGCATCATGCCCTTTTTGCCCATCTTCTTGACCCGCTTCATCATCAGGTTCATGTCCTTGAACTGCTTGAGCAGTCGGTTAACGTCTTGCACGGTGGTTCCCGATCCCGACGCGATGCGCCGCTTGCGGGAGCCGTTCAACAGTTTGACGTTGCGGCGTTCCTTGGGCGTCATCGACGAGATGATCGCCTCTTGCCGGCCGATCATTTTTTCATCGACATTGGCGCCGGCCATTTGCTTCTTGACCTTGGCGATGCCGGGCAACATGCCCATCAGCCCTTCCATGCCGCCCATGCGGCGGACCTGGCGCAATTGCGCGGCGAGATCGTCGAGGTCGAACTTCCCCTTGGCGACCTTGGCGGCGAGTTTCTCGGCCTCGTCCTGCTCAATGGTCTCGGCGGCCTTCTCGACCAGCGAGACGACGTCGCCCATGCCGAGAATGCGCGATGCGATGCGATCCGGGTGGAACGCCTCGAGCGCGTCGAGCTTTTCGCCGGTGCCGACCAGCTTAATCGGACAGCCGGTGACGCTGCGCATGCTGAGCGCCGCGCCGCCGCGACCGTCGCCGTCGATCCGGGTGAGCATAATGCCGGTGATATTGGCGCGTTGCTTGAAAGTAGCGGCGATGGTGACCGCGTCCTGGCCGGTCAGCGCGTCGGCGACGAGCAGGGTCTCGACCGGCATCGCCGCCGCCTGGACCGCGGCGAGCTCGGCCATCAGGGCTTCGTCGACATGGAGGCGGCCGGCGGTATCCAACAAAATCACGTCATAGCCGCCGAGGCGCGCGGCTTGCATCGCGCGATTGGCGATATCGACCGGCTGCTGGCCGGCGACGATCGGCAGACTGGCGACCTCGGCTTGTTCGGCAAGCACCCGGAGCTGCTCCTGGGCGGCGGGGCGCTGGACATCGAGCGAGGCGACCATGACTTTCTTGCGCTCGCGCTTGGTCAGACTCATCGCCAATTTGGCGGTGCTGGTGGTCTTGCCCGAGCCCTGCAGGCCGACCATCATGATCGCCACCGGCGGGGTCGCCGCGAGATCGAGGGGCACCGGCTCGCCGCCGAGCATCTCGATCAGGTGATCGTTGACGATCTTGACCACCATCTGGCCCGGAGTGACGCTATTCAGCACCTCCGCGCCGGTGGCACGTGTCCGCACCCCGTCGATGAAGGTCTTGACCACCGGCAGCGCGACATCGGCCTCGAGCAACGCCACGCGCACCTCGCGTAGCGCCGCCGTCACGTCGGCCTCGCTCAACGCGCCGCGCTTTTTCAGACGATCGAATATGTCGCCGAAACGGTCGGCGAGGGTGTCGAACATGGCGATTACCCAAGTAATAACGGGGCGCCGAACGTGGTCGGCCCCCGGAAAACGAGAGGCGCCATAATCGTCAATCGCGGGGGTAAGTCAAGGTGAGGGGGAGGGTTCGGCTTAAACGAGGTTTTCTTGTCTCCACAGCTTGAAAAACATTATAAAAATAATTATTATAACCCGGTGGGTTGAGGGGCGTGTATGGACTTCGAGTGGGACGAAGACAAGAACCGAATCAACATCGCGAAGCACGGCATCGGTTTCGAGAGAGCGGCTCGTATAATTGATGGTCCTACCGATGATCGAATTGATGATCGAGAGGATTACGGCGAAGCGAGGGTCATCAGCCTGGGAGTGATCGAAGACATACTGTTTTTAGTCGTTGTGCATACAGACCGAGACGGCGTGACACGAATTATATCGGCCAGACCCGCGAAGCGCTCTGAAAGGAGGATCTATGACCGGGAAATACAAAACCGAACTGACGGCTGACGAACTCGCCGCTTTGCCGGACGATGCGATCGATACCTCCGACATCCCAGAATTCGACGAAAAATTCTGGAAAGACGCCCGCGTGGTGATGCCCGAGTCGCGGCGGAAAACCCAGATCACCGCCAAGTTCGATGCCGACGTTGTGAGTTGGTTTAAAAGTCAGGGCCGCGGCTATCAGGGCCGGATGAATGCGGTACTTCGGTCATTTGTCGAGGCGCAACGCAGATCGGCGCGATAAGTCGACCTTGACCGGCGTCCGCGTTTCACCAACAAATTGATTGGACGAGGCTTGGCTGCCCCCCATATAACCCGGCCATGACCGCTTTTCGCTTCACCAAGATGCACGGGATCGGCAATGATTTTGTCGTGCTAGATGCGCGCGCCGCGCCGATCGCGATGACCGACGATCGGGCGCGTGCGATCGCCGATCGGCGCACCGGGGTCGGCTGCGATCAGCTGATCACCCTGGAGCCTTCACGGACGGCGGACTTCTTCATGCGCATTCGCAATCATGACGGCGGCGAGGTCGAGGCGTGCGGCAACGCGGCGCGCTGCGTGGCGCGGCTGGAAATGGAAGAAAAAGAGGCCGACACGGTGCTGATCGAGACCGCATCCGGAGTCCTGGTGGCGCGCGACGCGGGCGCCGGGCGGGTCGCCGTCGACATGGGCGCGGCGCGGCTCGACTGGAACGAGATTCCCCTCGCCGAGGAGTGCGACACGCTGCATTTGGATTTGGCGCACGGCCCGTTGTCGGATCCTGTGGCGGTCAATATCGGCAATCCGCACGCGATCTTTTTCGTCGACGACGCGGAAGCGGTGGATCTCGCCGGACTGGGATCGGGGCTCGAGCACAACCCGCTATTTCCCGAGCGCGCGAATATTTCCGTGGCCCAGGTGACGGGGCCGGACGCGATCCGCCTGCGGGTGTGGGAACGCGGCGTCGGCATCACCCGGGCGTGCGGCACCGGCGCGTGCGCGACCGGGGTAGCGGCGCACCGGCGTGGCCTGACCGGGCGCGCGACAGCGGTGACGCTCGACGGTGGAACGCTGGCGATCGACTGGCAGGATGATGGCCACGTGCTGATGACCGGACCGACCGCGACAGCGTTTCGCGGCGAGGTCGATATCGAGAACTTGTCGTGAGCAGCCCAGAGATCTTGACCTTCGGCTGTCGGCTGAATGCGTACGAATCCGAAGTGATGCGCGGCCACGGCGAGCATCTGGACCTGTCGGATACGGTGATCGTCAATACCTGCGCGGTCACCGCGGAAGCCGAACGCCAGGCACGCCAGGCGATCCGCAAGGCACGGCGGCGGCGCCCCGAGGCGCGGATTATCGTCACCGGCTGCGCGGCGCAGATTAGCCCTGAGCGTTTTGCCGAAATGCCCGAGGTCGATCGGGTAATCGGCAACCAAGAAAAACTGGACTTTTTTCAATTTGGCCGGCGTGAAACCACGCGCGTCGCGGTCGACGACATCATGGCGGTGCGTGAGACCGCGCATCATTTGATCGCCGGCTTCGACCAGCGGACCCGCGCCTTCGTGGCGGTGCAGAACGGCTGCGATCACCGCTGCACGTTTTGCATTATCCCGTATGGCCGCGGCAACAGCCGCAGCGTGCCGCTCGGCGCGATCGCCGACCAGGTGCGGCTGGTGGTCGCCAACGGCACCCGCGAGGTGGTGTTGAGCGGGGTCGATATTACGTCGTACGGCGCCGATCTGCCGGGGCGGCCGAGCCTCGGTCAGGCGGTCCGCCGCCTGCTTGCCGCGGTGCCCGGGCTCGAGCGCTTGCGGTTGTCGTCGATCGACGTCGCGGAAATCGACGACACCTTGCTCGGCTTGATCGGCGACGAGCCGCGCCTGATGCCGCATCTCCACCTCAGCCTGCAAGCCGGCGACGATATGATCTTAAAGCGGATGAAGCGGCGCCATAGCCGCGACCAAGCGCTGCGGTTCTGCGAGACGGTGCGCGGCTTGCGCCCCGGGATCGCGCTCGGCGCCGATCTGATCGCCGGCTTTCCGACCGAGACCGACTCGAATTTTGAGAATACGCTGGCGATGGTCGAGGCAGCGGACTTGGCACACCTTCACGTATTCCCCTATTCGCCGCGCGAGGGCACGCCGGCGGCGCGGATGCCGCAGGTCGCACCAGCGGTGCGCAAGGCGCGCGCGGCGGCGCTGCGGGCGGCCGGTGAAGCGGCCTTGGCGCGGCACCTGAAAAGTCGCGTCGGACGGACCGAAGCGGTTCTAATGGAAACCGGCGCCACCGGGCGCACCGAGACTTTTGCTTCCGCGCGTCTTGCCAGCGACCAAGTGCCCGGGAGTATCGTCGCGGCGCGGGTGACCGGCATCGACGGCGCGCACCTCGTCGCGGAGGCGGCGTGAGCGATCTCGCGGCGGCGTCGCGCGGCGGTTGGCTCGGCCGGCTCAAGGCCGGGCTCGGGCGCTCGGCAAAGGCGCTCGGCGACGGCATCGGCGCGATTTTCACCAGCCGCAAACTCGACGCCGCGGCGATCGAGGAACTCGAAGAGCTGCTGATCGCCGCCGACCTCGGCACCGCGTGCGCGGCGCGCTTCAGCGCCAATCTGGCGGCGACGAAATTCGACAAGGACGTGACTCCGGGCGAGGTCCAAGGCGCGTTGGCGGCGGACATCGCGACCCTGCTCGAACCGCTCGCCGTGCCGCTGATCCCCGACCCCGCGAACACCCCGCATGTGGTGCTGATGGTTGGGGTCAACGGCACCGGCAAGACCACCACGATTGGCAAGCTTGCTCATCATTGGACCGGCCAAGGCTTGGCCGTGATGCTGGCCGCCGCCGATACGTTTCGTGCCGCCGCGGTCGAACAATTGCAGGTGTGGGGCGCGCGATCCAGCGCACCGGTGGTGACCGGCAAGGCCGGCGGTGATCCGGCGGGGCTCGCCTATGATGCGCTCGCCCGCGCCCGTGCCGAGGCTTGCGACGTGCTGATCGTCGATACCGCGGGTCGCCTGCAGAACAAAGCCGATCTGATGGAAGAGTTGGCCAAACTGGTGCGGGTGGTGAAAAAGCTCGATGCCACCGCGCCGCATAGCGTGGTCCTGGTGCTCGACGCCACCGTGGGCCAGAACGCGCACCGTCAGGTAGAGGTGTTTCGCGATATCGCCGATTTGACCGGATTGATCGTCACCAAGCTCGACGGCAGCGCGCGCGGCGGCGTCGTGGTGGCGCTGGCGGAGCGGTTCGGCTTGCCGGTGCACGCGGTCGGCGTCGGCGAGGACATCGACGATCTGCGCCCGTTCGAGGCCGAGAGTTTTGCCAAAAGCTTATTGGGATTAGAGACTTAACCGATGAAACCATTTCTTAAGTTCGCCTGCGAAATCGGCCCACTGGTGATATTCTTCATCGCCAACGCACGCTGGGGGCTGATGCCGGCGACCGCCGCCTTCATGGTCGCGACCGCGGTGGCGGTCCCGACGGCGTGGATGCTGACCCGCCGCCTGCCGGTGATGCCGCTGGTCTCGGGTGTGTTCGTGCTCGGCTTCGGCGGCCTCACCCTGTTGCTCGACGACGAAATGTTCATCAAGCTCAAGCCGACCATCGTCAACCTGCTGTTCGCGGCGATTCTGACCGGCGGGCTGATCTTCCGCCTGCCGCTGCTGCAAAAACTGTTCGGCCCGGTGTTCAACTTGACCGAACGCGGCTGGCGCCTTCTTACCGTGCGCTGGGCGCTGTTCTTCGTCGTCCTCGCGGTACTCAACGAGATCGTCTGGCGGACCCAGACCACCGAGATGTGGATCAATTTCAAACTATTCGGCATCATGCCGCTGACCTTGGTGTTCAGCCTGACCCTGGTGCCGCTGATCACCAAACACGCGGTCAAGGACGACGACGCGGAAGAGCCGGCGGAGTAGTAGCAAACCGCGATGAGCAAGACTCATCGCGGTTTGGTGTGCGTTCAAGCGCCGGCCAAGCTGGCCTCGCATAAGCTCGGGCGCGCGGTCGCGCTTGCCGCCCTATTCCCCCCGCGGCGGGGTCGCCGCCGCCGCCGTTGCGTAGACTTCGAATTTTTCGGCGTCGAAGGCGAGCGGTTGGACGATGCCGCCGGCGTCTTCGAGGACGGCTTGGACTTCGGGCACGTCGAGCATGTTTTGCCAGACCCGCGACAGGGTGGGGAATTCGCCAGATAGGTCGATGCCGGCGAGTAGGGCGTTGCGGATTTGCGGCACCAGGAAGCAGTCGGCGTGGCTGATCGCGTCGCCGACGGCGAAGGTGCCGGCGCAGTCGGCCATGATTAACTCGAGCGCGGCGAATTCGCGGCGGATGAAATGGAGGCGCAGCGGGTGGGTCGGCGGCGGCGCCTTGACCATGCCCCATTCGCCCATCGCCTGAATGATGAACGGGATGTTCTGGTAGGGCTGGATGTCGGAGGCGATGATCCACATGATGCGCCGCGCCTCGGCGCGCGACCACGGGTCGGACGGCAGTAGCGGGGTACCGTGGCCAGGCGGGAGGCACGCCTCGATATAGTCGATGATCGGACCCGATTGGGTCATTTTGGTGCCGTCGCGGCGCAGCAGGATGGGCACCCGGCCCTCCGGGTTGAAGGCGGTTAAATCGGTGGTGCCGACCCGGTCGGTCTCGGGATCGCCCTCGGGCATGGTGAAGACGAGAATGCCGCGATGATCGGTGGCCAGGCCGGTGCTGACTAGCTCGACCAGCGACGGCGGCACGCCGCGACAGCGCAAGTACAGCGTCACCCGCATCGAGGCGCTGCTCGCCGGGTGATAGAACAGGCGGAAGGGGCCGGTGGGTGTGGGTTCGGTGGTCATGGCATGCCTTTCGCGGCGTTGGGCACTATTCGCTAGCAGAATACGAAACTGGGACGCGGGCTCAAACACAATCACGGCTTCGGCGGCGCCCGCGCGCGGTGCGGCAAGGCTTTGCAACTCTCACGCTTCGGCGTAGCCTTGCCTGAAGAGTTTGTGGGGGTGGCATGGCCGCTGACGAGGGACGCAGACGCCTGACGACAATTCTCGCCGCCGACGTCGCCGGCTACAGCCGGCTGATGGCCGACGACGAGCGCGCCACCGTGGCCACGCTCACCCAATATCGCGACGTCTTTGCCGCGCATGTGGAAAGCCATGATGGGCGGATCGTCGATACCGCCGGCGACAGCGTGCTGGCGACATTCGACAGTGTCGTCGAGGCGGTCGAGGCGGCGGTCGAGATTCAGCGCGCGCTGGGCGAGAGCAACGCCGGCCTCGACGATCATCGGCGGATGCATTTCCGCATCGGCATCAATCTCGGCGATATCATCATCCGCGACGACGGCACGATCTACGGTGATGGGGTGAACGTGGCGGCGCGGCTGGAGAGTCTCGCGGCGGCGGGCGGAGTGATGGTCGCGGAAGACGTCCACAAATATGTCGCGGCCAAAGTCGCCTACGATTTCGCCGACGCGGGCAAACACGACGTCAAGAACATCGCCGAACCGGTGCGGGCTTATCGGGTGTTGCTGGATGGTTCGGACCCGGTGCGACAGGTTCGTAAAGCGCGAACCGGATTGGCCGTCGCCACCGGTATTATCCTGCTGGCCCTGATCGGCGGCGGCTGGTGGCTGGTCCGCGACGAAGCGCCACCCACGGTGACGGCGGACGGGGCGGCGACCGACGATCCGGTGCTGGCGTTACCGACCGGTCCGTCGATCGCGGTTTTGCCGTTCGACAATCTTTCCGGCGATCCCGAACAAGATTATTTCGTCGATGGGTTGACCGAACAAATCATTACCGAACTGACCTTCTTCGAAGACCTGTTCGTGATCGCGCGCAACTCCACATTCCGCTACAAAGGTCAGGCGGTTGACGTGCGCGAGGTCGGGCGCGATCTCGGTGTCGCTTACGTGCTTGAAGGCAGCGTGCGCCAAGCCGGCACGACGATCCGCATCACCGCCCAGCTTCTCGATGCGGATACGGGCGGCCATCTCTGGGCGGAAGATTACGAGCGCGCTCTGACAGCGGACAATATCTTCGCGCTCCAGGACGAGATTTCCGCAAAGGTGGTGAGCGTGCTCGCCGAAAATTACGGCGTTATCGCCCGCGCCCGGATGAGTCGATTGGCGAGCCGAACGACCGATAGTCTGGACGCCTTCGATTGCGTACTGCGGGCACGAGCCTACTTATATGCCATTACCCCCGAGCATCACCTCGAGGCCCGGACGTGCTTGGAGCGGGCTATCGAGATCGACCCCGATTATGGGGAGGCTTGGGATATGCTGGCGCGGATATATGCCGATGAGCACTGTTGCGGATTAAATCCTCGGCCCGACGGCCCGCCACCGCTCGATCTTGCTCTGAAATCCGTTCAGCGCGCGAT
This sequence comes from Alphaproteobacteria bacterium, assembly GCA_047517485.1. Classification (GTDB taxonomy): domain Bacteria; phylum Pseudomonadota; class Alphaproteobacteria; order UBA7887; family UBA7887; genus JAKZSU01. The sequence goes on along the minus strand of JAKZSU010000140.1, from coordinate 11,083 downwards.
CGAACTCGACCCGGATAGTCCAAGCGCCCTATTTGATCTTTCGCGAATTCACTTCTTGCGCCATGAATTACCGGAGTATTTTTCTATTGGCGAAAAGGCGATCAGCCTCAATCCAAACAACGGATTTTTGATCGGAGCCTACGCTCTACACATGATCTACGCGGGAAAATGGGAACGCGGCATCGCCCTACTCAACAAGGCGCGTGCGCTCAATCCGTACTTGCCGGGCGCGCTCCATTACGGATACTCCAATTACTACTATCACATGGGCGAATACGACAAAGCCTTGGACGCGGAGTTGGAACTCAACCTGCCAGGATTCTACTGGACCCATATCGTGTTCGCCGAAATCTATGGCCAGTTGGGCCGCGCCGCCGAGGCGAAACAGGCGGTCAAGGATCTCATGCGCCTCTATCCCGACTTCAACCTCGAAGTCGCGCGGGACGAGATGCGCTTTTGGAACTTTACCGAGAGCCATATCGAGCATCGAGTCGAGGGCCTTCGCAAGGCCGGCGTGCCCGACGCGCCGGCCGAGTCCTCCCGCCCGGTCATCGCCGTGCTCCCGTTCGACAATATGTCCGGTGACCCGGAACAAGAGTATTTCGCCGACGGCATCACCGAGGACTTGATCACCGAGTTGCAGCGCCGGCGTATGCTGGTGATCGCGCGCAATTCGACGTTTCGCTACAAGGGCGAGGCGGTGGACGTGCGCGTGGTCGCGCGCGAGCTCGGCGCGAGCCATGTGGTCGAGGGCAGCGTGCGGCGCGCCGGCGAAACGGTCAAGGTCACCGCGCAGCTGTTGGCGGCAGAGACCGGCGAACATCTGTGGGCCGAAACTTATGAGGAGGCGCTGAACCCGTCCAATATTTTCGCCATCCAGGAACGGATCAGCGGCCGCATTGCCACCGCCATTGGCCACAACCGTGGCGCGATCGCCCGCGAAGGCCAGGAGCGCGCCCGGCGCACCCCGCCGGAAAGCCTCGCGGCGTATGAATGCGTGTTGTTCGCACAATCCTATCTCGACCACATTGACGCGGAAATGCACGCCACCGCGCGCGATTGCCTGGAGCGCATCGTCGAAAGCGAGCCCGATTACGTCCAAGCCCGGGTGTGGTTGGCCACGGTCTATCTCGATGAGCACATGAACCGCTACAACCCGCGCCCCGATCCGCTGGATCTCGTCTTGGCAGCCGCGCGCGAGGCGGTGCGTCGCGACCCCACCAACGCCGAGGCCCATTCCGTGCTCGCCATCATCCATTTCTTCGCCCACGATCTCGACTTGTTTTTCACCGAGGCCGAGCAGGCGCTGTCGCTCAGCCCCAACGACGCCACTTTTCTCGACAACCTCGGCCTGTTCATCGCCTACGCCGGCGATTGGGACCGCGGGATCGCGATGATTGAGCAGGCCAAATTCCTCGATCCCCTGATGTCGCCAGTGCACTATTTCGCCATTGGCCACAACCATTTGCGCAAGGGCGAGACGGACAAGGCGCTGGCCGCCTATCTGCGCATCGACTTGCCGGAGTATTTTCCCACATGGCGCTCGCGCGCGGTCGCCTATGCCCATCTCGGAAGGCTGGACGAGGCGCGCGACGCGGTTGCCAAGATGTTGGCGCTCTATCCCGACTATCAGGACGACCTGTGGACCTATCTCAGGGACTGGAACTTCGGCGACGATTTTATCAAGGCCACCGTCGAAGGGCTGAGGCTGGCCGGGCTCGACGTCCCGGATGAGCCAGTTGCAATAAAGTGAAATAGAATAGGCGGAAGGAGGCGGTCGAGCGTCGAAGCGTCAAAACGGGAGAGCCGATGGAAGATGAGACGTTCAAGATCGCCGATATCTACGTGCCGATGGCGCGGCGGTCGTCGCTTGATTTGTCGGTGGTGAACGGGATCGCCGAGAGTATGCTGGAAGAGGGTCAAAGAACGCCGATCCTGGTGCGGCGCGACGGCGAGCGGCTGGTGTTGGTCGAGGGGCTGCAGCGGCTGGAAGCCTGCCGGTCGCTCGGCGAGGAGACGATCGTCGGCGTGATTGTCCGAACGCGGCGATAATAGGCCGCCGGACGATGCGAGCGATAGAAACACGGGAGACCAATGGCATGCGGTTGTGGAAAACGTCACGCTTCGCCTTGGCGCTGATCGGCGCGGCCTTGGCCGGAAACGCCGGGGCGGCGGATATCAAGAGCGTGCATGATCTGATGGCGGAGGATCTCGAGCCGGCGGCGGAGGTGATTTGGGATTCGGCGGGGTGGATCACCACCGCGGCGGGCGAGGAAGAGCTGTGGCCGACCACCGACGCCGGTTGGGCGGGGGTCGCCGGCGGTGCGGACCGCATCGCCGAGATCAGCCGGGTGCTGGCAGCACCGCACTATGCCGAGGGGCTGGCGCAATGGGCCGAGATATCGGCGCAGTTGGAAATTATCGCGCGCACCGCCAAGCGCGATGCCGAGCGCCACGACAAGGCCGGCTTGTTCGACAGCGGCGGGCATTTGTACCAAGTCTGCGTCGCCTGCCATGAACGGCACATGATCGGCGAGCCTGAACTGGAATGAGCGACGTTATCGGCTGGCTGAACGAGACCGCCTGGAGCATTGCGCTTCGCGAATCGTTGTTCGTTTGGCCGGTGATCGAGGCGACCCATGTGGTGACGATCATGCTGTTCGTCGGCACCATCATCATCGTCGATCTGCGCTTGCTCGGGGTGACGCTTCGCGATGTCGCGGTCTCGGAAATGACCGCGCGGATCCTGCCGTGGACAGTCGCCGGCTTCGCGCTGATGGCGATCACCGGCGCGCTGCTGTTCTACGCCAAGCCCGAGGTTTATTTTTACAGTCTGTTTTTTCGCTTGAAGATGGTCGTCCTGGTGGCGGCGCTGGCCAACATCGTGCTGTTTCACCGCCGGGTGCGGCGCGATGGCGCGGCCTGGGATCGCGCGGTGCCGCCGGCCGGGGTGAAGGCGTCGGCGGCGCTCTCGCTCGGCGCCTGGATCGCCATCGTGATCACCGGGCGGATGATCGCCTATGACTGGTTCAACTGCGAAAAACTCTCGCCGGACGGGATGCTTAGCATGCTGGCGAGTTGCCCGGCGGCGTGACCCGCGTGTCAGAGTTCGCCAGGGATTTCGTCTATCCGATTTATAACGGGCTCGATCAGTCGGCGCTGGCCGCGTGGGTCAAGGCATCGACGTGGATCGTGCCGTGGGCCGGCGCGGTGCACTTGCTCGCCCTCGGCCTGCTCGGCGGGGCGATCCTGATCGTCGATATGCGGGTGCTCGGCGCCGGCCTGACATCGCAGACCCCGGCCAGGATCTATCGCATGGCTCGGCCGCTGACTCTGTTTGCGCTGGCGTTGGCGATTCTTTCGGGAATGACCCTGGCGTCGGCCGAGCTGATGAATATCTATTACAGCCCACCCTATTGGGTGAAGATGGCGGCGCTCGCCGCGGTGCTGATATTTACCTTCGGCGTGCGCAACCGGCTGATCGCGGGCGCTGGGCGCCTGCCGGTTTTGGGGTGGGTCTTGGCAGTCGGGTCGATCGCGCTGTGGGCGGGCGTGTTTCTATATCTGTCGGATTCGACAGCGCGAACCGCGATGGCGATCCTGCTGGTCGGCCTGATGGTGTTCGCCTGGTTGGGCAAGCGACGCGAGCCTGAGACAACAACTCCCGGCCTCACGAAAGCCGCTTCCGTGATAACCCTGGCGATGTGGGTGACCGTTGCCACCGCCGGACGCTGGATCGCGTTTTACTAGTTCATACCAAACCGCGATGAGAATTACTCATCGCGGTTTGTAGCGCGTTCAAGCGCCACGCAGGCTGGCCTCGCATAAGCTCGGGCGCGCGGTCGCGCTTGCCAACCTGCAACGCTTTGCAGGTTGGTTATTCGGCCTCGCGCGGGTCGGCGCCGTCGCGCGGCGCACCGGTGCCGGATGATCCCATGAAAATCTTGCGGCCGTCGGTAAAGGTGATGTCGCGGCCGTTGGCCTTGCATGCGGGAACGCAGATCTTGTCCTTGCTTTGGTAGCCGCGAACGATGATCTCGGTGCCGGGCTGCAAGCTGTGCCGATCGACCCCGACACGGAGCAGCGTATTGGGCGTGCCGCCCTCGACCATCCAGCGGGTGACGGCGCCATCCTCGTCGACGACCTCGAGATGCACCCAGGTGTGCGGATTGACCCATTCCATTTTGGTCACCTTGCCGCGCAGCAGGACCGGGGCATTGGCATCGAACTCGGCGGAGAAGGCGTGGTGCGCGTTGGCGGGTCCGGTCGCGAGGCCGAGGAGCGCGACACCAGCAAGAGTGAGAAATATTTTAGTCATCGGCTTTCCTTTAGGGTCTTGCCTTCTCTGATCCGAGCGCCGGCGAGAATGCCGAACATCGAGTAGTTCGCCTCGTGACAGGCATACTCAAAGATCGGTCCCTCGGTCTGGCGCAGCACCATCTCGGCGCGCCACGGCTGGGTGTAGATCTCGAGATCGTCGACGGTGAATTGATAAAAGATTTCGCCGTCGGAAACGCGGGTGAAGCGTTCCTCTACCTTGGCATTGGGCGATAGGTAGAAGCGGTTGCGCAGGCCGGTGCGCATGCTGGCGCCGGGGTGGAAATTGACCGTATCGACGACCAAGGTGTCGCCCTCCCAACGGCCGACGCTGTCGCCGAGCCAGGCGCGCATCGACTGCGGGCGATGTTGGCCGTCGATCCGAATCAGCCGCGCGTTGTGCGCCATCTCGACGAGGATCGCCACCGTGCCCGGGGTTTGCACGATCTGATAATTGTTGTTGTAGAGCACGTTCATCATCGGCGGCCCGCCGCTGCCGCCGTAGCCGATGATGCAGCGCTCGCCGGGCGAGCGGACTTCGGGATTGTCGGCGGTGGTGTAGGCGCGCCCGACCGCCTGGCGCGACTTGGTGCCGCCCGACGACGACCAGGGCAGCCGCCCGCCCGCCGGCTCGACGATCCAGGCGCTGCGCAGTTCGCCATCGATTTCCGCCGCCTTGGTGCCGAAATCGATCCAGAAACGATTGTAGCCGCCGACCCCGTCCGCCGAGCCCCGCGGCAACGCCGGATTGTCGGGATCGGTGGGCTGGGCATCGGCCTTCGAGCCCGCCAGGGCACCGCGTTCCCAGGACTCGGCCTGCGCCCGGCTGATCACCAGGGTGCTGAGATGAGACGGGCGTTCGAGCGCGGTGACCGAGGCATTGGTCCAGATGCCCTGCATGTCGGGCGTGCCGTCGGCCATCCGCGGTGGCTCATAATCGTCATCCCAAGCCCGGGCCGGACCGCCGGCCGCGGACAATAAGAGGCATAGAGATGCGGCAACGAGGGTTCTGATCATTCGAGCGGCTCCTTGCGCAAATGGCCGTAGATGAGTTCCTCGACGAATTCGACGCAATTGAATTCCATCAGCTCCGCATCCGGCCCGATACGGCGATAGAGGATCATACTTATGGTCCATGGCGCGGTGAACGTCGCCGGGTCGTCGAGGGTAGCGGAATAGTCGATGTGATCGGGGCCGATCTTGGTATAGCGCTCGGTCACAGTGAGCTGGCTGGAGGCGTGATTGCCGGCGCGGTCGAGCCAGGTCTGGCCGTTCTGCGCGGTGACCTCGACGACGAAGGTGTCGCCGTCCCAGGTGCCATAGGACTGCCCCATCCACGAGTCCACCGGCGCTTCGCCGGGATCGGTCAAATAGATATTGCGGACCGCACCGGCGTATTCGTAGGCGAACAGCACCGCGTCGTCGTTCTGCAGGATCTGGAAGGCGTAGGGCATATAGGTCGCTCGCGGCACGCCGGGGAGATAGCATTTGATCTCGGGATCGCGCTCGACCCAATGGGCGCGATTGTCGTCGCGCACCGCCCGCGCTTCCGGCGTGTAGGGGATCGCGCCACCGTCGACCACGCCGGGCCCGGCCGGGACCGCGCCGACCGCGCCGAGGGCGACGACGCGGGCGTCGGGTACCGGCCCCATCGGCCCTTTGCGCACCTGCAGTGCGTGGCGCGCGTGATGCGCCTCGAGATCGAAGTTGGCGGTATTCAGCACCTGCCAGACGCCGTTGAGATCGCGGTCGCCGGCCTCGGCCGCCGGGGCGAATTGCGGGATCGCGGCCGCGAGGCATAAGGCGACGATCCCCGTGCGTGCCAGCCGCATCGGGCGTCGGCCTGAAAGTCGGCGCGCCCGGTTCTCGGTCAAATCGATGATGGCCCGCTCCACTTTGGCGTTTAACGACGGCGCCAGACTACTCGTTCGGTACGATGAACGGTAGCCTGAAGCAGCCGTCGGAAGAAGAGCGGAGGCGGTTCGAGTCGCTACGCCGCGAACGAGCTGACCAATCGCTGCAGGGTCCAGAACGCGGCCACGCCGCCGATCGCGTAGGGTGCCGCGCGCACCATCGTCAGCGCCGACCTGCCGTGCGCTTTGTGAAGCAAGACGAGGCCCAGCGAGACCGCGACCACGAACAGCACCTGGCCGGTCTCGACCCCGAGATTGAAAGTCAGCAGCGCCAGTGGCACCTCGTTCTGGGGTACGCCGATCTCCGACAGAGCGCCGGCGAAACCGAGCCCATGCACCAGGCCGAAGGTGAACGCGACGAGCCAGGGATAGCGCTCGGTCAGAGTGATTTCGCCCGCCCCCTTGCGCACCACTTCGATCGCCAAGAAGACGATGCTGAGAGAGATCACCGCCTCGGTCGGCGCCGGCGGGATGGTGACCAGCCCGAGGGTGGCGAGCGCCAAGGTCAGGCTGTGCGCCACGGTGAACGCGGTGACGGTCTTCAACAGCGGCCAGAGACCGGTGACGATGAGCAACAGGGCGAGCAGAAACAGCAGGTGATCGAAGCCCTCCAATATATGGATGGTGCCCATCCGCCAATACGACACCGCGAGCTCGGCGCGGGTCGCCTGCTGGGGAATGATGAAGGCGTTGGTGCCGCCGCGCAGGATCGCCGAATGCTCGGTACCGTCGGCCAGCGAGATACGGACCAGGACATCGGTCGGCACGCCGGCGAGGCCGTCGATTGTCAGCGCGGCGCCGGTCAGCGCCTGGCCGGCGGTGCGATAGGTCGCGATCTCGAGCCAGGCGCCGGGGACCTCGCGCGCCGAGCCGGTGCCGAACGGCACGAAAAAGTCCGGCAATTTGGGGGTCAAGGCGACCGCCCGGCCGGCGCGCGTCGGCACCTTCCAAATCACATCCACCCAGCCGCCGTCGCGTTCGGTGATGTCGAGCAGCGCGGGACTGAATTCATCGGCCGATACGGCGGCGGGGTGCACTATCACCGCGAGCAGCAGGCACGCGGCGATGTTCCGCCAATGGCCCATGAACACCGGCGTCATAGCGATGAATCGGCAACCGACTCGGTGGCCGCGTTGGTTTCGCCATCGAGAATGCGATCCTCGGGAATTGCCGATATCTCGATGTTGTAAGTGCTCTTGAGACTGGCGAAAAAGTCTTCGTTGAACTGTTCCTGCTGCTCCACCGTCCAGGCCTTGCGCACGGTATCACTGACCTCGGCGAAGTCCGGCGCCGGGGTTTGTCTCAGGTCATGGACATAGACCAGGTGGACGCCGAATCCGGACAGGACCGGGCCATGCCATTGCCCGGGCGCGAGCCGCATGACGGTGGCGGCGAAGCCGCTGCCCATCTGACGCCGGACTTCCTGTTCAGTCGCCAGCGGATAATGCGCCTGCTGCATGAACCGATCACCGGCGGGCGGTATCGCCGGATCCGGCTCGCCCGCCGCCTGGAGGTGCGCGAGCAGAAGATCCGCGTCGCCGAGAGTTGCGTCGCCGCGCCGGTCGGGATCGAGGAAGGCATGACTGAAAGTGATCTGATCGGGTTGACGAAACAGATTGAGATTGTCGGCGAAATAGCGTTCGAGTTCGCCAGGTTCCGGCTGCTTCGAGAGCGCGATGTCGCTGGTGAGGAACTCGAGCTTTTGCGCGACCCGCCGCCGGGTAATCGGATCATCCTCGGCGAGCCCGATCGCCACCGCCTGACGATAGAGAATATCCTCTCGGACATAGCTGTCGGTCACGCGGTTGAGTTCGTCGCGGGTCGGCGGGCGACTCCAGCGCATTTCCCACTCGCCGACAAACGCGGCGATGCGATTGGCATCGACCCGGACGGTCCGGTCGTCGATCGTCTCGGCCGGCGTGCCATACAGCGCATAGGCGCCGTAAATGCAGGCACCGATGACCAGGAATTGGAGCAGCGGCTCCCGAACCAACCGAATTACACGGTTACGCATGGGCACTTTCTCGATACGGAGTGCCGCAACAATGGAGGAGGCACCTGAGCACCTCCCGCCCGAAGTCTCGAACGCGGCTCCATCTTCCTTATTCTGACTAATAGTTGCGCAGGCCGGGATACGAAATCGGCTTGGTGACGAGGGCCGGGTCGGGCGTGTACCAAATCGGTGAGGACCAGGCGCGCTCCCGGCATCGCCTTAAAACCCGATTCGAAGTCGGCGAACTCGCCGTTGGGCGACCGCGCCGGGTGGGTGTCGGATGTTCCCTTGGTCTGGAGGATCTCGACCGCGACTTCGTTTTTGGCGCGGCGCCTGATCCAATCCACGTTGATCGGGGTTGCGTAGGAATTGACCGGCGAAAACATATGACTGTTGCTGACATTCGAGTTGTGCGGAATCGCGAACACCTCGTGACCAACACCGCGTTGGGTCTCGAGATAAGTCCAGAGGTCCTCGGGCCGGTCCGAATCCAAGGTCGAGAAGACTATCCCGGGACCCACGTCATCGCTGTAAAAGACGTTGCGGTGCAGGTTCTGTCGGTACGGGATCGAGCTCCATTCGACGGCGATCAGGGTAGTAAATTTTCCCGGATCATTGTGCTTGTTGGTGATCTTGATCTGGTTCGCCCAGGCCGAGCGCTGCAGATCCTTGTTGTCAAAACCCGCCGGCGGGCGGCCTTTTTGGAGCACCCCCATCATGATCCCAAACACCCGATCCATATTTTCGGGCGTACCGATCTCGATCAATTTGGCGATTTCCGTTTTCGAAAGAGGATTGCTGGAATCGAGTGTCAGCGGAAGCAGGCCCATCAGCAGCGCATGATCGGTCACGGCACACCAGTCGTAGGGCGTTTTCTTCCGCACCGTGATGCCCTTCTGGCCGCGGGTGATCTTCTTGATGGCTTTGCCCTTGCGGAAGTTGAACGCGTCGTCCTGGGTATTGCGCGTGCCCATGGAGAAAGCGTCGGGCGAGTCCTGCGTATGCAAATGCTGCTCGCCGAAGGAGACATTTTTCAGCAGGTTGGGTCCTTTGTCACCGCGACCAGGCTCGCCGATCGAGGCGGCTGATGCGCCCGATACGCACGCGAGAATGAACAAGGGTACAACCAGATACCGATAATGACTCATTTCTCTTCCTCCAAGACCGACCTTTCAAAACCTGCGCGCGGACAACGAGGCTGCTGCGAGATTACGAGTCTTGCGGCGTCACTTCTGGCCATTTGGCGCCAGGAATTTAGCCAATCCGTCGCGCCTCGATTCGTCACGGAAAGCGTTCGATGGTACGCTTCGGGCGGGTCGGAAACCGAAGTCTGGATGGAGTCATGACGCGCCAGGCGACCGATGAGAAATCCGCCACGCGGCCGAAATTTCATTCGGGCGCCGTTCTCGATTGCATGAACGACGCGGTTTACGTTCGCGGGCTCGATTACACCATCCTCTACATCAACCGCGCCGCCGAGCGGCTCACCGGATGGCGGCTGGACGAAGCCCTGACGCGCCCGTGTTACGACGTGTTCGGCGACCCAGAAGCCAAATGTCGGCGCCTGTGCCCGATCGAGGCTTGCATCCACAAGCGGGAAAGTTTCCAGCACCAGGAAGGGAAACTGTTGCGCCGCGACGGCGTCGTTTTGGACGTACGTGTATCTTCGTCACCGCTACTCGAAGACGAAAAGGTCATCGGCGCTGTCGTTGTCCTGCAAGATATTACCGACCTACATGAGATCGCGAAAACCAATCTGAAGAATTTGATGGAAGCCATGGAGAGCTTTCCCGATGGCTTCGCGGTCTATGACGCCGACGACAATTTGACTGCCTACAACAGTAAATTTCTCGACGGGGCGGTGAAAGGCACGGCGGATCTGATCCGCCCCGGCGTGCCGTACGAGGACCTCCTCAGAGCCGCGGTAAATCGCGGCTTGTTCGAAGTCCCGGGCGGCGACCCAGAGGCCTACATTCATGCCCGATTGGCGCACCACCGCAAAGGCGAAGGGAGTCTGGAAATTCGCCTGAACGACGGCCGTTGGATCCAGTCGCGAAAACACAAAACACCAAGCGGCGGGACGATCGGTATCCGCACCGACATCACGGATCTCAAGAACACCGAGCAGGCACTGCGCCGGAGCGAAGAACAATTTCGCGGCATGCTGGAAGACTCCAATCAGGGTATCGCGATCCGCCAAGGCGCGAAATTGGTCTACACCAACCAGGCTTTCGCCGACCTGTTCGGCTACGACGACGCGGACGAAGTGCTCGCCTTGACCTCGGTCAAACGATTGTGGGCGCCTGGAGAAGGCGACCGAATGGCCTCGATCTCGCAATCGCGGGACCGGGACGACGCGGCGCCGACGTTTTACGAATTTCGGGGGCAGCGCAAGGATGGCTCGCTGGTATGGCTCGAGAACCGGGCCCAGAAGATTACCTGGAAGGGCGGTCCCGCGGTGCTCTCGGCCACCATCGACGTCTCGCAGCGCAAGGCGACCGAGGACCAGTTGCGCCAAGCCCAAAAGATGCAAGCGGTCGGCCAGCTGACCGGCGGTATCGCCCACGATTTCAACAATTTGCTCGCCGCGACCCTGATCAACGCGCAGTTGCTGGAACGATATCTCGAGGGTCGTGACGACTTGATGCCGATCGTGGACGACATCATCACCACCACCCGGCTCGGGGCGGATTTGACCCATCGCCTGCTGGCATTTTCGCGCAACTGGGTATCCACTTCGCTCTCGTATCCCCTACATTTGGTTTCCGAGGCTGCGATGACCGCCGACTAGGCCCTTGTAGGGGACCGGCTCGTGCTGCACCGCCTGCTGGAGCAGTCGGAAGAAAAGCAGGCCACGAGC
>JAKZSU010000139.1:0-9617 GCA_047517485.1 Alphaproteobacteria bacterium | reverse complement strand
AGACACGCCCGCAAATGCGCGCCGCGCGCTTGAGCGACTTGAGGGCTCCACGCACGGCGCGCGTGCCAACCCATCAACAATGCGCTATGCAGAAACAGGACTCTCCTTATGAATGCGGGGGCCTTGGGGCGCAGGTCAGTGGGGTCACACGACGGCGCGTCCCGCTCCTACCCAGCGGCGAAAATCGAGCGGTCAAATGGGTCATTATTATCCACCCTTGGTATAATGGCCGTCCTGCTGCTCCTGGCGAGCACCGGCATCGCCGCCGCCGACGAGCCGTTTCGCGAGCCCGATTTTGTCACCATCAGCGCTGGCGGATTCGACGTCAACGACGACATGACCGCGGGTCAGTTTGGCGCCGAATTCCGCCTCAATACCCGGCTATGGATATTCCGTCCGCAAGTCGGCCTGTTCGTAACCACCGACTCCGCGTTCTACGCCTATATCGGACTCTACACCGATTTCTATTTCGGCAAGCGCGTGGTTCTCAGTCCGAGTTTCAGCTTCGGCGGCTTCCACGAGGGCGATGGCAAGGATCTCGGCGGCGCGCTCGAGTTCCGCTCCGCCATCGAACTCGCCTACCGGTTCGACAATGCCTCGCGACTCGGCGTACAGATCGGCCATCTGTCGAACACCAGCATTTACGATTCGAACCCGGGCGAGGAATTCATCATTCTCAACTATTCGATTCCGACAACGGTTTTCGATCGCTGACATCGACGCGTCTTCGTGCCCGAAAATACGCGCCGATCACGATCGCCGCGGCGATTGGCGCGCCGATCGCGGATACCAGGAGAAACTCCGGCATCCAGCCAAGCCAGGCTAGTGGCGCGACAATGAACAGCGTGTCGTCGGGATCGAAACCCGCTCTTGTCGGGCTCGCGGCCTTGTCATCCGGCATCAGTCGTTCGATGCGGTAAAGCAACCAGAACATCAGCCCCACCGAGGCCCCCGCGAGCAGCCCGAGCCAGACCGATAGGCCGCCGATCAAGCCGCCCTCGATACCGACGCCGACAGCGACGAACAGCACCGTGGTGACCACGAAATCGCAAATAAGATCGTAGACATGCCCCGCCGGGCTCGACTGTCCGGTCATCCGCGCCAACACGCCGTCGGCCCGATCACACAGCATCGACAGCACCCACAGGCCGCCACCGATATCGACCAGGAACCCATTGCCGGTGGCGAACGCCGCCGCCGCGAGAAGACCCGAGACCAGGCGAAGGGTGGTGATTTGGTTGGGCGTGACCGAGGTTCGGGCCAGCGGTCGCACCGCGATCGTTACCAAGCGATGGGCCCAGGTATGGTGACTCATCGATCGCTCTCGCCGCTTGGCAGCGGTGCCAGGCGCGGCAAAATATCGCGCTCCGCGATCACCACGTCGTCGGGAAAATCGATTTCGCACCACGGCATGCCGGTTATGTCCTCCCAGCCGAAGCTCCCGGGCGGGTCAGCCAAAAGCAGATCTCTCAACGCTTCGTCATAGTAGTCCTCGGTGCGCCCGCTTTCGATGTAGGCGCGGGTCGCGTCGATCAGTCTGGCGGCATTCCTCTCGGCGATCTTGAAGAAGCCCACCGATTCACCGGCCCAATCATACGGCTGATCGGGACGTTTGCGAAAATCCACCAGACAATCGTCGCGAATGCACAATTTTACCGGCTCCTCACCGGCCTCGATATCGCGGTCGAGCAGAAAACAGTCGGCATGGGCCGAATCGATCAGGCGCGCCATGAGACCCTGATCGTAAAGCACGTCGGCGTCCATCAGAAGCACCGTACCGCCGGCGCCGATCGCCTCGCGCGCCACCCATTGGGTGACGATGCTGCCGGCGCGGTACTCCGGATTGTGCACCAAGCGAACCGGAACAGCGCTGTCGATCCGCGCCACTTCGTCGGCAATCGCTTCGGCGCCATGGCCGGTCACGACCACCACCTCTGTCACCGATGCGGCAGCGAGAATACGCAAATGCCGCTCGAGTAGGCTCCGGCCGCCAAACCGCAGCAAAACCTTCGGAAATCCCTCACTCACCGCCGAAAGACGATTGCCAACCCCGGCGGCATAAAGGATCGCGCGCATGGTCGTTCACCCCGAATCCGGCCGGTTGGCGTCGGCGGAGGCGGCGGCGGTGGAGGTGTCGAGACGTCGCTTCCACAGTCGGCCGGTCTCCGCCGCCTGCCAGGCGATCAGCGCTGGGGTGCCGACCGCGACCTCGCGCACCCGCTTGACCAGCGCCAGTGCCAGCGCGGTATCAGGGGGGATGCCCAAAATCGAGGCGAACAATAGAATTCCCCCCTCTTGTACGCCAATGCCGCCGGGTACCATGAACGCCGCGGCGCGTGCCGCGCGGCTCAGGCTCTGCAATATCAAGGCGTCGGCGAAACCGATCGGATGGCCGAGGAACCAACAGGCGATCCACACCTCGCCGGTGCCCGAGGTCCAGGAAACCAGTTGCCAGGCCATGTTTCGCGCGACGTCGCCGCGGCGCCGATAGACATCGCGAACCGCGGCATCGAGCCGGTCCGCGCCGCCGGCAAAACTCGCCAATCCGCCGGTGATCGAGCCCGCGCGCTTGGCGAGATAGCTGAATAGGCCGCGATGCTGGACAATGACGAAACCGGCGATCCCGGCCAAAAGCAGCAAAATACCGATCAATAGTGGAATAATCAGCTGATCCGAATCGCCGCGAAAGAACAGCAACAGCAAACCGGCCAGGGCGTAGAAGACCTGGGCGGTCGCGCCGAGGGTCAAATCGACAACCACCGCGCCGCCGGCGAGATGGCCGGGAACGCCGCGCAAATAGAGCATCCGCGCACCCACGGCATCACCGCCGACTTGCATGAGCGGCAACAGCTGGCTGGCTGATTGACGGATCCAGCGTGCCCAAACCATATCCCTGAGCCGCAGCCGCTCGCCGGGTGGCAAAAGAAATCCCCAGGCAAACGCGTCGAGGGTCAATGGCACCGCCTCCCACGCGATCACCGCGAGCAGGCCCCAGCCGATCACTAGGGTGGCATCGACAACGGCGCCGGTTCCCTGCCACATGATGAGGCCGGTGGCGAACGCCAGTCCGGCGAGGCCGAAAATGGCGAGAACCACCTTCATGGCCCGCTCTCCGCCTTGGCGGGGCGAGCAAGAAGCGCCGGAATCAGAGCCAAGGTCGAGAGCGCGGTTACCGCCACCCCGAGCAGCAACAGAAGGCCCATGCTCGCGGTCCCGGGATGGCCGGAAAGCGCCAGACTGCCAAACCCCGCCATCGTCGTCAAAGCGCTGAACAGCACGGCACGGCCGGTCGAGGTTTCGAACACGCGGCGCTCCGGAGTCCGCTTGAGGCGGTGCGCGAGATGGATCGCACTATCCACGCCGATCCCGAATAGCAGCGGCAAGACAATGATGTTGGCGAAATTGAATCCGATCCCGAATAGGCGCGTCAGCGCGCCGGTTACCAGTGCCGCGAGACAGAGCGGCGCCAAGATCACCGCCACGTCGCGCAGGCGCCGGGTCACCGCATACAGCAACGCGGCGACCATCGCCAGCGCCGAAAGGAGCGCTTGGCCGAAGGCGCCGATGACCACCTGTCCCGCCTCGAGAACCAGTACCGGATCGTCGGTGACATTGGGGTCGACGGTGCGGAGCGCGGCGACAAAGCGCGCCAGGGTCCGATTGTCGGCGATGATGTCCTCGGCGGGATAGATATCGAGACGATAGGCCCCGTCGGGCCCGCGATAGCGCGCGACCAGCTCGGCCGGCAGATCGTCGACGCCGAACGCCTGGGCGGTGAGCGCGGTGTCGAGGGCGTCGAGGCGTCCGGGCAGACCGCCGATCAGCGCCGCCTCGGCCGCCGCCAGGTCGGTATCGGCCGCGCCGGCAAGACGGTGGAGCGACGCGGCCATCGCCGCCGCGCCGTCCGGAAGACTCGTATTCTCCGCCGCTTTATCGAACGCTTGGGCCAGCGCCTGGATGGCGGTGCGCTGCTCGGCCATGCTCGGCGGCGCGAAGCGGCTGGCGAACGGACCCGGCTCGAGCGCGAAGGCGATGTCGGCGATGATGTCGAGCCGTTCGGCTTGATGGGACGGCACCAATGCGGCCAGCGACACCACGTGATCGACCTCGGGAAGCGCTTCGAAGCGCGCCGCGCGGACCACCGCGCTCGCGAAATCGGGCGCGACCGCGGCGGCGGACCAGAGATCGCCATTGCCGTCCGCGGTCAGCACATGGATCGCCCGCACCGACTCGGACGTCTGGTCCTTAAGATCGAGCGGATTGACGTCGAACCGACTGCCGGGCAGCGCCAGCGCCGCCGCCACGGCGATGATCGCCGCGCCGCCGAGCACCGTGCGACGACCGAATCCGCGAAGGCGCGGCAGGGCGACCCCGACCGGTCCGACTTCGCGCCCTGGCCACAGCGTGAGCAGGGCCGGAAGCAGGGTGAGATTGGCGACCAGGCCGAGCAGCATGCCGGTGCCGGCGATCAGTCCCAACTCGGACACCCCGCGATACGCGGTCGGCAGAAACGCGTAGAACCCGACCGCGGTGGAAACCGCGCAAAGGGTAAGAGATCCACCAACCAACCGGGTGGCCTTCAGCACCGCGCCCCGTGCCGGAGCGCCGTCCGCCGCCGCCTCGCGCGCCGCGAGGCAAAGATGAATGCTGAAATCTATCCCTAAGCTGACGAACAAAACGGCGAAAGCGATTGAAATCAGGTTGAGATGGCCGACCGCCAGTGCGGCGAATCCGGCGGTCCACGCGAGCCCGACCAGTAAGGTTACAAGCGCCAAGACGACGAGGCGCAGCGAGCCGAGCGCCCACCACAATATTCCCGAGATCAACACCAGCGACAGGGCGCCAACCAACACCATGACGCGCTGCACCGTCGCAAGCTCATCGTTCTGCAAAGCCGGGCCACCGGTCAGCGAAACCCGCACACCGTTGTCGATCGTCAGGCCGGCGTCCCGCGCGAGCGCGCGGATCCGCGACAGCGCGGTCGAACCGGGCAGCAAAGTGTCGTAGTCGAGCACATTGGGACGCACGATAATGACCGCCAGACGATCGCCGGCCTCGGCCTCGCGGCCATACAGGATCTCTTGCCACGACAGTTGCGCCGGCGCGCCGGCGAGCGCCGCGTCGATCGCCCGCGCCATGCGTCCCAACAACCAGTCGAGATCGTCCAGGCTGCCCTCGCCGAGCGTGGCATCAGTGACCCCGAGACCGACCACGGCGAACAAACCACGCAATGTCGTATCGGCGCGCAGGCGTTGTAACAAGGGCGAGGCGTCGGCGAGCGCGTCGAACAGATCGAGCAGCGCCTCGCGATCGAGATAAAGCAGGCCATTGCGGGCGAAATGCGCCCCGCCGCCAGGCTCGAATACATGCGGGAACAGCGCCGGATCACCGCGCAGCGACACGGCAAGAACTTTGGCCGCGTCGCGGGCGCGGTCGGGCGTATCGGCCTCGATCAGAATCGTAATGTTGTCGTTGCGCTCGGGAAAGCGCGATTTCACCGCCTGGTAGGTGACCTTGAAGGGCGCATCGGGCGCGATCATGTCCGACGTCGAGGTGTTGATGCCGAGGCCGGTTACGCAGAGCCACAACGCCGCCGCCGCCAGCAGAAGCGCGAGTGCGGCGACCAGCGCCGGCGCCCGCTGCACCCGTTCGACACACCACGCGGAAATCCGTCCGAACAGGCCGCCGTCCGAAGGATCGACCCCGGTCACGCCGCCGGCCGGCGCTCCGGCACGGCGCCAAGATGGTCGCGAAACCGCTGCGCTACCGCCTCCGGCGACACGGTGGGGCGCGGCAAATTGTCTGGAGTTCCCGGCTTCACCGGCAGATGGATGAACCGCGGACCCGCGGCGATCGGCGCGAGTAGCTCGGTCAACCCAGGCGCATCGACGGCGCGCCCCACCCGCGGGTAGCCACAAGCCGCCGCGACGGCACAGAAATCGGTGGTCGCCGAAGCCGTCGCCTGGCCGCCGGTCGATTCGTGCATGCCATTATCGATCAACAGGTGACACAAATTGGCCGGCGCCTCGGCACCGATGGTGGCCATCGCGCCGAGCCGCATCAGCGCCGCGCCGTCGCCGTCGACCACCACGACCTGGCGATCGGGGCGGGCCAAGGCGAGGCCGAGCCCGAGGCTCGACGCGCACCCCATCGAGCCGACCATGTAGAGCTGATTGTCGCGGTCATCGAGGGCGTAAAGTTCGCGTCCGGCGAACCCGGTGGAGGCGATAACCACGGTCTCGGGTCCGACCGCGGCTTGCAGCGCCGCCAAGGCGTCGCGCCGCGTCCAATCGGGCGGGCTCGACGAAAGCGCCGGAGGACGTGCCGGAGCGTGCGGTGGGACTTCCGGCGATTCGACCAGCCGCCCCGGTGCCACCGCCCCCTTCGACATGACCAGCGCGAAAGGCCGCCCGGTCTCCGCCATGTGCGCCTCCGCGGTAGCGAGCGCGGGTGCGATCGCGGCCGCGTTATCCGGGAACGAGCGCCAGGAAATGTCCATCAGTTCGAGTTGCTCGGGCGTGACCGCGCCCATCAGCTCGTGTTGAGGCTCGTCCTCGGGCCCACCCGGCTGACCACGCCAGCTGACGATGAGCAGAATCGGAATACGGAAGGTCCAGGTCAACGAGGTGAGAGGACTGACGGCGTTGCCGAGGCCGGAGTTCTGAAACATCGCCACCGCGCGATGCCCGCCGAGCGTGGCACCGGCGGCGATCGCCACCGCGTCGCCTTCGTTCGCCGCGCCGATATAACGCAGCGAGTCCGACTGAATCGCGTAATTGATGAACGGGGTCAAATAGGAGCACGGCACGCCACTATAGGTATCGAACCCGCGCGCCAGTGCCGCCGCCGTGAACGCCTCGGCCTCGATCACACGAAGCTCGCGGCGAAGACTAAATCGTCGACATGGTCGATATCGATCCAGTGGCCGGTGGTGTAGACCACCTTGATCGTATGGCCCTCGGCGATCAGGCGGTTGAACAGATCGTTCATCCGCGCGGCGGCGAATCCTTGGGCGTCGTCGGCCAGCCAGCGCGCCACGCTGTCGCGCAGAATTGACCCGCCGGCGGCGGTAAACCGCACCACCCCCATCCACTCGCCATCGATGCGACCGGCGGGCTGGTGAATCATTTCGACCAACGACACGTCGCCGCTGAATGCTTCTCGGCCATAGCCGAGCGAACAACTGACCAGGTCGGTAAGACGCTCGGCACTGCGATTGCGGCTGTCGCGCCAATTGGTATCGATCACGATCGCGGCAATTGGTCCGTCCGGCGTATCGCCCCTCGGCAAGGCGTCGGCGAGCATTTCGAGAATATGGCGGCGGAACAAGACATCGCCGTAGGAGATCAGCAAATCGCCATCCCACTGGCGGTCGCGCAGCGCGCAGGCGAGCGAGGTGACCTCCTGGCTGGACTCGAAATCGTCGTTATCGGCAGTGGCGATGCCGGAAATCGCGACGCTCTGCTTGGCGAACCCGCGAACCACGGTGATGTCCTTGACACCCGCTCGCCGGTAGGTGTCGACGATATGGCCAAGCAATGGTTTGCCGGCCACTTCGAGCATCGCCTTGGGCACCTGGTCGGTGAGAGCGCCAAGTTCACGTCCTTGCGAGGCGGCGAGCACCACCGCGCCGACAGTGCGTTCGGCCGGCAGATAGAGTTGTTCCGCCTGCTCGAGTTCGGCCGCGCCTTGGAGACGGAAAACCTCGGAAACCGGCACGATCGTATCCTCGATCCCGAGCACGCTGTCGGCATCGCGGATATCCGTCGCCGCTTTCTGCATCGCCGCGATCGAGGCCCGAACAATGTGGTTGGCCCAGATCACCACCGACGCGCCGTGGGCGCGGAATATCTCCGTCGGCGTGGTGTAATATTTGGTCGGCACCAGGATCACCGGCGCGCGGCCGCCCCACGCATCGAGGAACGCCAGCACCTCATCGGCGCTCGATTTGGCGCTGTGCATCAGGATCGCATCGGCCCCGGCGGCGGCATAGGCCTCGGCGCGACGCAACGCCTCGTCGAGCCCCCAGCCGGCGATGAACGCCTCGACCCGGGCGACGATCGAGAAATCAGGATCGCGCTGCGCCGCCTTGCCGGCGCGGATCTTGCCGCAGAATTCGTCGATATCGGCGAGCGGCTGGGCGCCGCCGTTGATGAAGCTGTTGGTCTTGGGGAACAGCTTGTCCTCGATACAGACCGCGGCGATATCGCGGCTTTCGAGCTTTTGCACCAGGCGGCGCATATTGTTGAAATTGCCGTAACCGGTATCGCCGTCGAGCATGATCGGCACCGATGTGGCGTCGGCCATGAACTCGGCGACCTCGAGGATCTGGGTCCAGCTGGCTTCGTTACTGTCGCGCACCCCGAGCGCCGCCGACATCGACAAGCCCGACGCCCAGATGCCGCGAAATCCCGCTTCCTCGACGATCCGCGCCGACAGACCGTCATGCGCCTCGCATAGAAACGCGAGATCGGGCGCGGTGAGCAAATGTCGGAAGGTCGCCGCCTTCGACGGCTTGGGCGCCGTGCGATTCAAATTAACTAAGGTCTTTGACATCGCTCAGTCATACCGCAGCCGGCACGAGAACGCTATAATCCATCAGAGCCCGCCAAATCCCCCTCGGCGGGGCACCGCGCACGGAGCGATACAGATGACCGACAAGCTCGCCACCTTCGACGGCTCGATCCCCGAGACCTATCACAGCCACCTCGTGCCCTTTCTGTTCGCCGCGTTCGCCGAGGACATCGCGGCGCGGGTCGCGGCGGCGGCGGCGGGCCGGGTTTTGGAGACCGCCGCCGGCACCGGCGTGGTCACCCGCTTTTTGCGCGACAGTCTGTCCGCCGACGCGGCGATCACCGCCACCGATCTCAACGACGCCATGCTCGACGTCGCCCGCGCCGCGCTCGACGATCGGGCGGGGATCACCTATCGCCAAGCCGACGCCGGCGCGCTGCCGTTCGACGACGGCGCGTTCGACGCCGTGGTCTGCCAGTTCGGCATGATGTTCGTGCCCGACAAGCTAGAAGGCTATCGCGAGGCCCATCGGGTGCTGTCGGCGGGCGGCGTGCTCGCCTTCAACGTCTGGGATTCGCTCGCCAATAACCCGCTGCCGCGGATCACCCGCGATACCATGGCGGATTTCTTCGACGGCAACCCGCCGGGCTTTTTCAACGTGCCGTTCGGCTATAACGACACCGCCGCGATCGAGGCCGATATCGCCACCGCCGGCTTCGGCGAGATCGCGGTCACGGTGCTCAGCAAACCCCGCGAAGCGCCTTTGGCGCGCGACATCGCGTACGGCCTGATCCACGGCAATCCCAGCATCACCGAGATCCGCGAACGCGGCACCGTCGATCCCGATACCATCGTCGACACCCTGACCGAGGCGATCATCGCCGAGGCCGGCGACGCGCCGATGCGCACCGTGCTCCAGGCGATCGTCTTCACCGCCCGCAAAGCATGACGCGGCGACGCGGGTTATCAGCCCGTTGAAAAAGGCGCTATTGACCGGGTTTCACTCGACGGCGAAACATAACGCGACGAAGGCGGTTTCGCCATCCTCCGAGACGATGAGGACCATCTGAGCGACCAGAACGGCTCCAGCTGGCGCAATAAGC
>JAKZSU010000138.1:0-2553 GCA_047517485.1 Alphaproteobacteria bacterium | reverse complement strand
CAGAAACGCCTGACCAAGCGGCGTACCGAAAAGCCATTTCACAATTCCAGGCAAGCCGACAATCTGCTCCAGATCCTTCGTCGATTCAAAATAAACCGCGATATTGGGAATGCCGGTCGTGTAATAGGCGGCGGCTATATCGCCCCAGGAAATCCCCACGCAATCCACCGCCTGATTGCCGAATTGCAGGCGGCGCCGGGGCACTTTCTTCGCCTGCACGATCGTCCCGTCCCGGCGCGTCGCGGTGCCCGAATTAATCGCCTCTATCGCGGTCTTTCCGCTGCCCCGGGACATATCCCCCATGCCCCGCATCGCCAGGGTCAACGTCACCGCGTCCGGCGTCCGAGCCCGTAAATGCAGCGCCAGACAGTCGCTGGCCACAACATCGAAACCGACGCCCGACATGATCATGATCCCGGCATCCCGCGCTCGCCGATCCAACGCTCGATGCGCTTCGAAAATCGCGATCTCACCGGTGATGTCGAGATAGTGAGTACCGCCCGCCAGGCAGGCTTCGACCATCGGCTCGGCGGTCTTTGAGAACGGCCCGGCGGCATGCAACACCACATCATGGGCCGCGACGATTGCTATAAGGTTCGCGGTGTCGGCCAGTTCGACGGCGCTATGGCCAAAGCCGGTCTCCACCGCCAGCGCCCGCAATTTCGCTTGGTTCCGCCCGGCGATGGTCACCGACATCGCCAATTGACGCGCCGTCCGGGCGATCAGTTGGCCGGTATACCCGGTCGCGCCGTAAACCAAGATCGACATATCGCGTCCCGCTTCAAAATCCGTCGCCAGCGAGACAGCATGGCAGCTCAATCAAAGTCGCTGGCGTCGTGGCGTTCGGGGACGCGCTCTTCTTCCGGCCCCGATGTTCTATTGACCCGCCGGCCGCGTTGGACCGCCGGGCGTTCCTCGATCTCCGTCGCCCATCTGACGACGTTCTTGTAGGTCTCGACGTCGAGAAACTCCGCCGCCTTATAGGCGTTGTTCAGCACAAGGTTGCCATACCAGGCATAGGTGGCGATATCGGCGATATTGTAGTCGTCGCCGCACAGCATGCGCCGCGCCGCCAGATTTTTGTCGAGCACATCGAGTTGGCGTTTCGTCTCCATCGCGTAGCGGTCGATCGGGTATTCGAATTTTTCCGGCGCATAGGCGTAGAAATGGCCGAAGCCGCCGCCGAGATAGGGCGCGCTGCCCATCTGCCAAAACAGCCATGACATACACTCGGCGCGCGCCGACGGCTCGGTGGGTACCAACGCGCCGAACTTTTCCGCCAGATACAGCAGGATCGCGCCGGATTCGAAGACCCGCGTCGGCGGCGCCGTGCCGCGGTCGAGAAGCGCGGGAATTTTCGAGTTCGGATTCAGTTCGACGAACCCGCTGCCGAACTGGTCGCCCTTGCCGATCCTGATCAGGAACGCATCATATTCGGCGCCCTGGTGTCCCAGCGCGAGCAACTCCTCCAACAGGATCGTCACCTTGACCCCGTTGGGCGTGCCCAGCGAATAAAGCTGCAGCGGATGCCGCCCCACCGGCAGTTCCTGCTCGTGCGTCGCGCCCGACGTCGGGCGATTGATCTTCGACCAGGTACCACCGTTCTCGTTTATCCAGCGCCAGACCTTTGGCGGCTCGTAGATGGAAGTGTCGGACATGCATGCGGCTTTCTGAGTCTGTTGGGCCCCCCACGACAGGGAATATCAGGTTATACCAGCTCAATTTTTTTCGTCACTGAACTTGATCCGCCAGTGCGTACCGTCGCCATAGGGCTTACTATTTCGGTGACAGTTCATCCTATTCGAAATTTGGCGGGTAGATTCCACATCGAAGAGCGCCGCGGCCGAGAATTGTCGTTACCATCGGCAGGCCAAACAGCAGATAAAATACGCAAGCTGTCGCCAAGCTGATCAGGACAGAGTCTCGGATCCCCCGGCCGAACAGGTAACGCGCGACCACGAACCCGGTCCCGTACGTGGCCAGCTCGACGGTCACCACGGCGGCCAAGGCGAGCCGGGCGATTGGCTCGAATGGTCTTTCGGCCAGCCCCCCGAAGATCAGCGCCACCACCAAGACCAAAAAAACCAGCCGCATGACCACCGACGCCCTCGCCCGATCGAAGACGCCCATGCGATCGAGGCCAAGGCCAATCACCACCAAGGCGATGACGGGCAGCACGGCGGACGCAAGAATGTCGATCATCAGTCCTTCTGGCTCCCAGGCGAACTCGCTCGCGGTGCGCCGACGGTCGGTTCGAAAATGGAGACACCTGATAGCCGGTTTCGCGCCATGTCGGGATGTGCTCCTAGAGCGGTTCAGGCTGAGATCAAACTGCGCTAGCAGTCTGTCGGACTTTGGGTCATCGATTGAATATGGATTTGTCGCCGGTGGTTTTGGCATCGGGCTGAGGTGGCGCGAGCTATTGTCAAAAGTTGGTGACGCGGGTTTCAGGCGGCGCGTTCGGTTAGCTTTTCTCCGTCCTTGAATTTGACACCTTGAATGATCGCGGCGATGTGGTGCGAGCCATTCAGGCGGCGCCACTTCTTGCTGGCC
>JAKZSU010000137.1:0-14827 GCA_047517485.1 Alphaproteobacteria bacterium | reverse complement strand
GAACGCCTTGATCTCGGGCGAGATGGACTATTTCGAGCTGCCGCCGCACGATCTGCTGCCGATCATGGAAGCGAGCCCGGGGGTGACGGTGGAAAACCTCGATCCCTTGGGCGTCCAGGGCTGGATCCGGATGAACCATCTCCATCCGCCGTTCGACAATCCCAAGATGCGCCAAGCCGTGTTGTGGATGATCAATCAGACCGATTATCTTCAGGCGGTGGTCGGCAACCCGGCCTATTACAGCGCGTGTCCGGCTTATTTCGGCTGCGGCACGCCGCTCGAATCGGATATCGCCGCCGAGGCGCTGAGCGCCCAGGACCTCGACAAGGCGCGCGCGCTGGTCGCCGAGGCGGGCTATGACGGCACCCCGGTGGTGATCCTCCAGGCCACCGATATCCCGATCAACAATGGCGCCTCGCTGGTCACCGCCCAGCTGCTGCGCCAAATCGGCGTCACCGTCGAGCTGCAAGCGATGGATTGGAGCACGCTTACTTCGCGGCGCGCGATCAGCGATCCGGTCGACCAAGGCGGCTGGAACATCTTCATCACCTGGTGGATCGGCGCCGATATTCTCAATCCGATTGCCAATATCGGGGTCTCCGGCGGCTGCCGCGAGCGCGCCTGGTTCGGCTGGCCGTGCGATCCTGAGATCGAGGCCTTGCGTGATGAGTTCGCGCGCTCGACCGATCCGGCGGAGCAGAAACGCATTGCCGACGCGGTCCAGACGCGGGCTTACGAGATCGTCACCTACGGCAGTTTCGGGCAATGGTTCAATCCGATCGCCTATCGCGACAGTCTGCGGGGCATGATCAAATCGCCGGTGCCGTTCTTCTGGAATATCGACAAGCAATAGATCCCGCGTCGAATCGTCATGTTGGCTTTCATCCTGCGGCGCATGCTGGCGACCATCCCGGTGATGGGGGTGGTCGCGGTGTTCGTCTTCCTGCTGCTCCATCTCAGCCCCGGTGACCCGGCGACGGTGATCGCCGGCGATTATGCGAGCCCCGAGGATATCGCCCGCATTCGCGCCCATCTCGGACTCGACCAGCCGTTGCATATCCAATTTGGCACCTGGATCGGCCGGCTCCTCCAAGGCGATCTCGGGATATCGATTTTTTCCAATTTGCCGGTCGCCACGTTGATCGGCCAGCGCTTGGAACCGACCATAGCCCTTTCGCTGCTGACCCTGGTCTTCGCGGTCGCCGTCGCGGTCCCGCTGGGGACCATCGCGGCGTGGAAAGCGGGCTCGTGGATCGACCGTTTCGTGATGGGTTTCGCGGTGCTCGGCTTTTCGGTTCCGGTCTTCGTCCTTGGGTATGCCCTGATCTGGCTGCTGTCGATCAAGGCCGGGCTGTTCCCGGTGCAAGGCTACGCCCCAATTGCCGACGGCCTCGCCCCCTTCCTTCATCGCCTGGCGCTGCCGGTGTTCACCTTGAGCGTGATCTTTATCGCGCTGATCGCCCGTATCACCCGCGCCAGCGTCATGGAAGTTCTCGCCGAGGACTACGTGCGCACCGCCTACGCCAAGGGCCTGCCTGAGCGTCTGGTGCTGTTGCGCCACGCCTTGCGCAATGCCTGGGTGCCGATCGTCACCGTGATCGGTATCGGCTTTTCGCTGCTGATCGGCGGCGTGGTGGTCACCGAAAGCGTGTTCAACATCCCCGGTCTCGGGCGCTTGACCGTCGACGCGGTGCTGCGTCGCGATTATCCGGTGATCCAGGGGATCATCCTGGTGTTCTCGGCGGCCTACGTTCTGGTCAACCTGGCGATCGACATTCTGTATACCGTGCTCGACCCGAGGATCCGCTATTGATCACCGCCTTCAAGAGCGTCGAGCTGGATCCCGACGCCGAGCGCCGGCGCGACAGCGTGTGGCACTTGGTGCGCCGTCATCCGGGGGTGATCTTCGGCGCGGTATTGCTGATGGCGATGGTCGTCGTCGCGGTGTTCGCGCCGCTGCTGTTCACCGTCGACCCGGCCGTGCTCGATCCGATCTCGCGGCTCAAGGCGCCCGAGGCGGCGTTCTGGTTCGGCACCGACATGTACGGCCGCGATCTCTATAGCCGGACGGTATACGGCGCGCGCATTTCCCTCGTCGTCGGCCTGTGCGTCACCCTGTTGAGCGTCGGCGTCGGCCTGACCATCGGCCTCGTCGCCGGCTATGTCCGAATCTTGGACGCCATCGTCATGCGGATGATGGACGGCCTGATGGCGATCCCCGGCATACTCCTGGCGATCGCGATGATCGCGCTGGCCGGCGCCAGCCTGGTCACCGTCGTCATCGCCATCGCGATTCCCGAGATCCCCCGGGTGGTCCGCCTGGTGCGCAGCGTGGTTCTCACCATTCGCGAGGAGCCCTATGTCGAGGCCGCGGTGACCGTCGGCACCCGGGTACCGGCGATCCTGGTTCGCCACGTGCTGCCCAATACCGTGGCGCCGCTGATCGTCCAGGGCACCTACGTCTGCGCGTCGGCGATCATCACCGAGGCGTTGCTGAGTTTTCTCGGCGCCGGCATCCCGCCGGAGGTCCCGAGTTGGGGCAACATCATGGCCGAGGGCCGCGCGCTGTTTCAGGTCTCGCCGTGGATCATCTTCTTTCCCGGGCTGTTTCTCGCGCTCGCGGTCCTCGCGATCAATGTGCTCGGCGACGGCCTGCGCGACACCCTCGATCCGCGCATCGCGCGGCGGATGTGACCATGCCCAGCTCCTACTCACAAAGAGTCCTCGACATTCGGGGATTGACCGTGCGGCTGCCGGCCGATGCCGATCGCGAGAACGCGATCGAGGACATTGCGCTCACCGTCCAGGCGCAAGAGACGCTTTGCGTGGTCGGCGAATCCGGTTCCGGCAAGTCGGTCACCGCGCAGGCGGTGATGGGTCTGCTGCCGAAGCGGCAACTCACCGCCGTCGCCGGCGAGATCCGGCTCCAAGACGAGGACTTGCTGTCGGTGTCCTCCGGGCGGCTTCACCAACTGCGCGGCGCGCGCATGTCGATGATCTTCCAGGAGCCGATGACGGCGCTCAACCCGGTGATCGCGGTGGGCCGCCAAATCGAGGAAGTGCTGACCACCCATACCGCCATGGCCAAATCAGCGCGGCGCGCCCGCGTCCTCGAAGTGATGGCTGCGGTCGGCCTGCCCGAGCCGGATACCTTGCGTCACAGCTACCCGCATCAATTGTCGGGCGGGCAGCGCCAACGGGTGATGATCGCCATGGCGCTGGTGCTCGAGCCGGCGCTGCTGATCGCCGACGAGCCGACTACCGCGCTCGACGTCACCACCCAGGCGCAGATTCTCGCGTTGATCAAAACGATTCAGACCGAAAACCGCACCGGGGTGCTGTTCATTACCCACGATTTCGGCGTGGTCGCGGAGATCGCCGATACGGTGGCGGTGATGCGGGCCGGCCGCATCGTCGAAATGGGCCCGGCGGAGCGCGTCCTGAGCGCCCCCGAACACCCCTACACGCAAATGCTGATGGCCGCGGTCCCCAGCTTGATACCCCCCGAGCGCCCGCCGCGGGCCATCGGCTCCATCGCGCTTGAAACCGACGGCCTGGCCAAGACCTATTTCGGCGGCGGCTGGTTCGGCAAAGCCCGCACCGTGCATGCCGCGCACGACGTCTCGATCACCGTGGCACGCGGCGAGACACTCGGCATCGTCGGCGAGTCGGGATCGGGTAAATCGACCGTCGCCCGCTGTGTCGTGCGCTTGACCGATCCCACCGCGGGCCGAATACGGCTGCAAGGCATCGATATCGGCGCGCTGTCGCCAAGCGCCATGCGGCCCCATCGCGGCCGCATCCAGATCGTCTTCCAAGACCCCTACCGGTCGCTCAATCCGCGTCGCACCGTCGGCGCTGCGATCGTCGAGGGCCCGCTCAATTTCGGTGTCGCCAAAGCCGAGGCCTGGCAACGCGCGCGCGACTTGCTCGATTTGGTCGGGGTCGATCAGGCGGCGATCGGGCGCTACCCGCACCAGTTTTCCGGCGGCCAGCGCCAGCGCCTCTGTATCGCCCGCGCGCTCGCCATGGAGCCGGAAATCCTGATCGCCGACGAAGCGGTCTCGGCGCTCGACGTGTCGGTTCAGGCGCAGGTCCTGGCGCTGCTCGAATCGGTGCGCGACAAGTTCGACCTGGCGATGCTTTTCATCACCCACGATTTGCGCGTCGCGGCGCAAATATGCGACCGGGTGGCGGTGATGTATCAAGGCCAAGTGGTGGAAACAGGACGCACGCGGACGGTTTTTTCGGATCCGCAACACACCTACACGCGCCAGCTGTTCGCCGCCGCGCCGGGGCGCGGGCGGCGGTTCGGCAAGCCCATTTAGAGTCTTTCCGGGTTTAGAGTCTTTCCGGGCTTAATTGAATCGGATTGACCGCTCTCCCGCGGCCCCTGGCTAGGCGCGCGGTGCCGCGCGATGTGCGCGCATCGGGCAAGCCGCGCAACGATGCCAGGGGCCGCGGGAGAGCGGCCTTCGGTGGGCCACCTCGGCGCGCCGGGTAGGCGCGACGTGGCTGCGCGATGGGTGTCCATCGGGCAAGCGGCGCAACGCACGCCGACGTACCGAACGCCTCGACCGAGTTGTCGACGCAGGCCGAAACCCTCAAGGGTCAGATCGACGCGATGGGGACTTGATCGATACGATCCCTTTCACCACGAACAGGGGGCGCCCCTTTATTTATCCCAGATCAGCGAACCCGCCGGCGCGCCCACGACGACAGGTAATCGATAGCCAGCACGGTAACCACGACGAGCACGATCAGCGCGGCCGCCTGGCGATACTGAAAAAGCCGCAATGCGGCGGTCAGTTCAAAACCGATGCCGCCGGCGCCGACGAGTCCCAGTATCGCCGCCATGCGCACATTGCGATCGATGATGTAGACCGTGTAGCCCACGGTCTCCTGCAAGGTCGACGGCCAACCGGCCCACATCACGGTCTGCAAAAAATTGGCGCCGGACGCGCGTACGCCGTCATAGACGCCGCGATCGACGCGTTCGAGATTCTCGGCGAAGATCTTGCCGAGAAAGCCGGTGACGTGCAGGCCGATCGCCAACACGCCGGGCAGCGGCCCGAGTCCGATCGCGGCGACGAAAAAAACCGCGAACAACAGGTCCGGCATGGCGCGGAGAAAGTTCAGGATCTCGCGCGAGATGCGGTAGGCCAGCGGGTGCGGCGACAAATTGCGCGCGGCGAACGGCGCCAGGATGAACGCCCCGACAAAGGCCAGCGCGGTGCCCCACAGCGCCATCGCCAGGGTCTCGAGCATGAGCAGGCTATAACGCTCGAGGCGGCTGAAATCGGGTGCGCCGAAGCGGCCGATATATTCCGCCATGTCGGCGACGCCCCACGCCAGCGCCTCGAAATCGATCTCGAGGTGGCGCGTCGCGAGCACGAAAACCGCCGCCAGGGCGCTCACCCAGACCGGCGCGAGATTGACCGGTTTACGCGGAAACGGATCGGGTTCGGTGGTCATATGACCCTCTGTCGCAAACGATCCGACAAGCGATCGAGGATGGTCACCGCGAGATAGATGAACAGCACGATCAGCACCAATCGGTCGTATTGGAACAGCCGCATCGCCATGATCATGTCGTAACCGATGCCGCCGGCGCCGACCAAACCGATTACCGTCGCGGCGCGCACGTTATGTTCGAAGACATAGAACGTGGTGGCGATGAAATCCGGCCAGGCTTGCGGCATCAGCGCGAACAGGCGCACCTGCATGCGATTGGCGCCGTGCGCGGCGACCCCTTCGACCGCCGCGTCGGGCACCGCCTCGATCGCCTCGAAGAGGAACTTGCCGAGATAGCCGATGGTGACAAAACCGAGCGCCGCGACGCCGGGCAGCGGTCCCAGTCCGACGGCGGAGACGAAGACCAGGGCCCACATGATCTCAGGCAGCGATCGCATCAGGGTCAGCATAAAGCGCAGGCCGTGGGCGACCGCCGGGTGGGGCGTCGAATTGCGCGCCGCCAGCAATCCGATGGGAAGGCTGAGAACCACCGCGATCACGGTCCCCAGGAACGCCATCTCGATGGTCTCCAAGAGCTTGGCCGCGACGGTTCCGGCATAGCTCCAATCGGGCGCGGCGAGAAAATGGCCGGCGAACTCGACCAACCTGCCGAGCGACGACATCAACCGGAGCGGGCTGATCTCGGCCAACGGTGCCGCCGCCAGGAGCAAGGCCGCGACCGCCACCAGGGGCACGACGACGCTCGCCGGCGGCCGGCCGGTCGCGGTCGGCCAACTGAGATCAAAACTCACCACGCGCATGTCGCCGTCCGTTCGCTCAAGCCTCATCCGAGACCGAAGCTATGCCAGCCGCCCCGATTTGGCCACCGCCGCCAGCGAGTCCCGTCAGTGAGAGGCGGTCAGGCCGTTCACCAAGCGGTGAAAATCACCCGAGTCGAGCCTTTCACCGAGCACGTAGAGGCCCGACAACAATGGGTCATGTTCGAAACCCGCGACCACGTCATTACGTAGCGCCTTGGCGAACATGTCCGCTCTGTCCGGCTGGCCCAACTCCTTGGTCAGGCAGTACGCCCAGGCCGTCGCAAGTGCGTTGGAAGAAAATTCGATTTCATGGTCCCTCGGCGATATCTCGATGATGGCGCGATCGCGCGCGTAGGTGATATTTTGTTGCCAATCCTCGAACCAAATCCGCACCCTGTCCGGCTCGACACCACTCATGAGAAAGAATGTCCAGATATCGGCTCCGACGGACCGCTTCTTCGCCGCCGCGACGGCTTCGTCCGGTTTGGTGCCATAAAAAAACATCGGGCCGGACGTCTCGCCGGTCATCAGGTGATCGACGACAGTCGATAGCCACGCCTTATTCGCCGCCGCGTAGCCGGTTCCGAACAACCGGTCGTGGACAATATTATTGATCAGCATATGGGCATTGCACATGACCATCGACTCCCGGTGATAACAACTTACGCCGCAAGTCGGCGACTCCGTCATTTGCCGGCACAGACTCTCGGATAAGGCGGAATATGTGATCGTGCGGCCGTCCAACTCGATGCTTTTTGCCGGCGGTTCGCCGAAAGCGTCGATATAGAACCCAATAAAGCTCGCCAACCGCCCGGCGTAGGTCAGGTTGCGCTCCTGCAGCGGCCAAGTCGTCTCGCTCAACTCTTTATGCCAGTAGCTCCAAGTCCGCCGCGCGAGCAGGCCGCGATACATGGTATCGAGCTTGGGCCGAATCGCTCCGGCCAGACCGGGCTGTTTCTTCAGCTGGATAAAGTAGCCGAGCGCCGGATAGACGAGGTGGTAACGGGTGGCGAAGTTGGCCATTTCGAGCCGCGGCTCGTAGAACAAGGACCAATCGCATTCGCTGCCGGAATAGCAGCGGTCGAGCCGCCGTGTCGCGGCTTGAAGCGCCGCGTTTGCCTCTGTGGACATCAGGTCTCTCCGTACTGTATATACCGGTAGGTATAGTACTTGAGCAAGAGCATGACCGCAACGCCGCCGGCGGCGGCATAGGCGCGGCCTACTCACCCCGGTCGATCAAATAGGCGGTGGTCCGAGCGCGTTCGTCCTACATCGCGGACGAAGTATTAGCTTCGATCAACGTTTTCGCCGCGCTGGTCGCCGCACGCGCGTGGTCGCCCTCGCGGTGAAGGAATTCATGGGTTACTGTGCCGTCCAACAGAACCGTCAATTGACGGGCAAGCGAGGTCGGATGCGAAACGTCGTGGTGCGCCAGCAAGTCTCTCAGCCAATTTTCGAAACGCTTTTTGTGGGCCGCCGCGATCTTTCTCGCCGGATGATCGAGCTCGCCGGCAAATTCCGCAGCGCCGCGCAGAAACGGGCATCCGTTCCATGATTTATTGGCCGTCGCCTTGGCGACCCCCTCGAACAGCGCCACGACTTTTTCGGCCGCCGAGCCGTCCACTTTATCCGCGGCACTGGTGAGACGGTCGAATACCCGCTCGTTCTGATCCTCCAAATAGGCCGCGACGAGACCGTCCTTGCTACCGAAATAATGGTAGAGGGTGGGCTTGGTGATACCGGCGGCGGTGCAGATCTTTTCGATGCCGACGGTGCGGATGCCGTCGCGGTAAAACAGCTCGCTGGCAATCGTAAGCAGCCGACTTCGCGGGGACTCCGATTTCATGCCGGCATTTTATACTAGAGCCCGCATCCCGCCTATTCGGCCGCGATCGTCGCCGGCGCCTCGACCAGGCGTTCGAGGCGTTTGCGCCGGGCGACCAATGGCGGACAGACATGGTCATCGTAATAATCGACCTGGCAATCGAGGCATTGATAGCACTCGTTCATGTCGATTACGCCGTCGTCCTTGATCGCGCCCACCGGGCACGAGGCTTGGCACACATTGCACGGATTGCCACATTGCGGCCGGCGTTTCAGCCAGTGCAGCAGCCGCGCTCGCCCCAAGATCGCCAGCGCGCCGCCGAGCGGGCATAGATAGCGACAGAAGAAGCGCTCGATGGTCAGCCCGAGCCCGAGCAGAATCCCGGCATAGAGGAGATAGGGCCAGCTGCGGTCCAAGCCGACGATGATCGCGGTCTTGAACGGCTCGACCTCGGCCGCCACTTGCGCCGCGTCCATCGAGAACACGGCCAGCCCGAAAACCACGAACACCGCGATATATTTCACCACCCACAGCCGCTCCTGCACCACGTCGGGCACGGCGATCTGCGGCACTCGAGCCGCGCGGGCGAGGCGCGCGAGCAACTCCTGCAAGGCGCCGAACGGACACAGCCAGCCGCAGAACACGCCGCGGCCCCACAGGATCAGCGACACCCCGACATAGACCGACAAGATGAATATCAACGGATCCAACAGGAACAGAACCGGATCCATATCGCGGAAAAACGCCTGGATATAGGTGATGATGTTGATGCTGGTGAGCTGGGCATCCTTGATCCAGCCGAGCCACACCAAGACCACGGCGAGAAAGGCGATGCGCACCGTCTCGTGGACCCGGCGATGGCGGGTGATCGCGTTCTGGAACAGCAGGATCAAGGTCAAGCCCAGCAACAGTCCGCCGAGAATGGCGATATCGATCCGCCGCTCGTACCAGACCTGCTGCCAATCGTTGAGCGTGCTCAGGCGCACCAGGCCGAACAAGGCGTAGGCCGGTTCTCGGAAGCCGGCCTCCTCGAGCGCGTACTCCTCGCCCGAGACAAACGCCGCCGGGATCAGATAGGGAAGGTCGAAGACCGCCGCCGCGGTGCCGCGCGGCGCGCCCACCGCGCCCGCCTCGACGAAGATGCGCAGCGACCAGGGCGCCAGCGGGTCGAACCCGTCGCGCTTTTTGAGGCGGAACAAGGCCTGCTCCTTGAAGCGCGGCGCGCCATGCG
The DNA here is from genome assembly GCA_047517485.1 of Alphaproteobacteria bacterium. Classification (GTDB taxonomy): domain Bacteria; phylum Pseudomonadota; class Alphaproteobacteria; order UBA7887; family UBA7887; genus JAKZSU01. The sequence continues at coordinate 5,496 of JAKZSU010000137.1, read as the reverse complement.
CGCGAACCGGCGTGTGCTTGAGCTTTTGGTCGTACCCGAGGCGGAAGATTTTGTCGCCTTGCACCACCGCGATGCGATCGAAACCGCCGGAGACCGGCTGCGCCGATCCCAGCACGCGATAGCGCCCGGTCGCCGCCACCGAGAGAATATGATCGCCGAGACCGACTTGGCTGGCGGCGAAATTGTGCCACCGCCGATGCAAAAGATTACGCCCAATCCCGGCCGGGGTCGCCAGGGTGGCGTAGACGTCGACGAACCGCGCGTCCGCATCGAGCGCCGCGAGCTTGGTGGCGGCGCCGGAAAACGCGGCCGCGACATCGCCGTTACGCAGCGCCAAGTGCGCGATATCGCCGATCGCCGCCATCTCCTTCCAGCCGCGTTCGACGTAGAAATCGAGATCGACGGCGAGGCCGCGCGCGTCGATATTTTGACTCGCGAGCCCGAGCTTGCGCACCCCCTGCTGGGCCGAGGTCAGCACTGCGCTGCGCATCAATTTCGAGCTCACCGTGGCGCCCGAGACGCCGTCGAGTTCGCCGCGCTGGGTGCGCCGCGAGCGATGCACCACCGACAGGCTGATCAGGCGGTCGAGAAAACCCTGCATCAGATCGCCGCGGATCATGCTCGGGCCGATAATCGGCTCGTGATGCTCGACCAGGACCACGCCGACCAAGTTGGCCTCGAGGTCGACCCCGACGATGATGTCGAAAGGCTCGCCGGCGAAACCGGTCGACTGCACCGAATCGTAAGTCGACAAAAGATGGCCGATGATATCGCCGCCGAGCAGGACCGGCGCCGATGGCGGGGATCCAGTGATCTCGCCGATCGCATCCGCGCCGGGAAACGCCTGGCCCAGAACGTCGGGCGTGATTCGCGCGCCCAGCGCATCGTTCAGGTCCGCGGCGACGGCGGGTTCGGAGCGGCAAACGGCGGCAAGGAGAACCGCCGCCGCGAAAGTTCGCGCCGCGCACCAGCGTCCCATACCCGGCGCCATGTGACCGTCCCCCCGAAAGTGCCGAGCTAATTCACTGATCGACGCCCTTTCGGTAGCATCGAAATCAAGCCGGACGCAAGTGACCTCGGCCTGCTAAAATGGAAGACCCGAGGAAAAGGTGAGGAATACTGCGATGGGCACGGCGGAGACCGACAGCGGCACCACCCGTCCATGGACTTCGCACTACACGGTCAAAGCCACGGTGATCGTCGCCGAGACCGCCGATCTCCGGACCCTGGAAATCACCTTGGGTCCGGGCGAGGAAGTGCCGTGGCATTTTCACCACCAGGTCGAGGATATTTTCTACTGCCTCGCCGGCGGCATCGCGGTGCTCACCCGCGGCCCCGACGCGGACACCCGGCTGCGCCCCGGCGAGACCTGTCGCGTCGCCGCGCGGCGACCCCACCGGGTGATCAATACCGCGGACGCGGACAGCCGCTTCATCCTCGTCCAGGGTCCGGGGAAGTATGATTTCGTGCCCGTCGCGGCGCCGCGCCCGCGATCCGAATAGCTCAGCACGCCGCGCGCAGTGCTTTGGGACAGTTCGCCCGCCCGCGTTCGACCGCCGCCGCGTGGGTCTCGACGGCCGCCGCCTCAGCGTCGCGCCCGAGGGTGCGCAACACCGCCGCGCGCCGTCCCAGCGCGGCAACGACGTCCGCGCGATCGACCGAGTCATTGGCTTCGAACACCGTGACAGCACTCAAATACATCAGTTCCGCGTCGACCAGCCGCGCCTCGGCGACCAATTGGTGGGCGCGGTTATAGACCGCCTGCGCGCGGTACAACCCGGCCAGCAGGTTGAGCCGGTTGGCGACGTGGGGATTGCGCGCCGCCTCGACGGCGAGGGTATCCAACGCCCGCCAGTAGCTTTTCTCCGCCTCACCATAGCGCGCCTGCTTGGCGAGCGCCTCGCCGAGGCCGGCGTGCGCCTCGCCGGTCTCCGGGTGCGAGTCGCCGAGAATATCCGAGCGCACCGCGGCCACGCGGCGATACAAGTCCTCGGCTTGCCCCCACTGCTCGAGTTCACCGTGCAGACGGGCCAGATTGAAAGCCAGCGCCGCGGTGCTGGCATGGTCGCCGCCAAATTCGACGGTCGCCAGAGCGAGCGCCCGCTCGGCGACCACCACCGCTTCGGCGGTATGTCCGGAGGCATAAAGCTGCATAACCCGGGCGTGGAGGGCGTGAAGCTCGGGCGATTGCGCCACCGCGGTGGCCGTCCACGCCGATGCGAGCCCAACAAGAACAACCATCGCAAACTTCCGCACCGCCCAATCCCTCTCGCTAAATCCATCCGACAAACAATTGACTATGGCGCGAGGGTCCGGCATTGGCTAGCTTTCAAGCAGTGGAGGAACTCAGTGCTCGGCGATTTAATCCGCGCTCTCGTGGTTGCGGCAACAGTTTTTGGTGGCTTGGGGAGCGCGTCTGCGCAAGAGCAGACGACGACTGCTCAGGAGCAGACAGCGGGCGGGCTCGCCGCGTACCTCGACGACGCGATGCTGGCGATGGTGTTTCCCGGCGCCGACAGCTATGGCCCGGTCGAGGGCGAGCCGCCGGCCGCCACCGCCTACAAAGACGGCGAAATCGTCGGCTATATCTTCGAGCAATATGACGTCGTCCAGGGCGTCGGCTACTCGAAACGGCCGTTCCATCTCATCGTCGGGCTCGATCTCGCGGGGCGCATCGCCGGCGCCCGGCTTACCATGCACACCGAGCCGATCGCCATTCTGGGCCGCACCGACGACGATTTTCACGCCTATCTGACCCAATTCCCCGGCATCGACGTGCGCCGCGGGGTGAGTGTCGTCCTCACCATGTCGGGGGCGATTCTCGAGGGCGAAAAGTTCGCCATGCGGGGGACCGCCGGCGATACCTCGGGCCTGGTCCCGGTCGACGCGGTCTCGCGCACCACCACCAGCTCGATCCTGTTCAGCGATTCGATCATCCGCGCCGCGCGCCTGGTCGCGCGCTCGCGCGGCATTCGGCTCACCGCGGAAGCCCCGGGGGCTACCCTCGACTTAGAGGTTTACGAGCCGCGCGACTGGCAGGGCCTGCTCGACGAGGGCGCGCTGTCGCGGCTCCATCTCACCATGGCCGACGTCGCGGTGGCGTTCGCCGCGATCGACGGCGCCAAAGCACCGCGAAAAGTCCGCCTGTCGCCCGACGAGGACCTGTTCGTCGATCTCTACGCCGGGCTGATGTCGCCCGCCGGCATCGGCATCAACGTGCTCGGACGAACCTGGTACGACCAATACAGTTCGGGGCGCGGCATCGACGACCTGATCCTATTCGTCGCCACCAACGGGTATTACCGGTTCCAGGACTTCGACGCCGACGCGGCGGGAAAGTTCGCCCGCCTGCGCTTGTTCCAGGGCGACCGCGAGATCCCGATCGGGCCCAACTTGCTCAAGACACTGCCGTTTCACCACGCCAAGAACGCTCCCGATTTAGCCGAAATCGGCTTGTTGTTCTTCACCGCCGCGGACGGCTTCTACCCGGCCGCGCCATGGCGCATCGAGCTCGACGTGGCCGGCGAAGGCGACGACGGCGCCAAGCCGGTCACGACCTTTGGCTTGGACTACCAGGTGCCGGCGCGGTTCGTCATCGCCGCCGCCGAAGCCGACCTCGACAACACATTCGAGGGCGACGACACGTCGATCGCCTGGCGCCAGATCTGGACCGGCAACACGGTCAACATCGTCATCCTGTTGGTCACCCTGGCGGCGCTGGTGGCGATCCTCTCGCTGCAAGACCTGATCGCACGCCACCGCGTGGCGCACAAATGGCTGCGCATCGGCTTTCTCGCCTGGGTGCTGGTGTGGCTCGGCTGGTTCGCCGGCGGCCAGCTGACGATCGTCAACCTACTCAATATCGCCCAGTCGGTGGGGCGTGATTTCGATCTCGGTTTCTTCCTCGTCGAACCACTGATCTTCATCATCACCGCCTTCGTCGCGATCGGCCTTTTCCTTTGGGGCCGGGCGATCTTCTGCGGCTGGCTATGCCCGTTCGGCGCGCTGCAGGAACTGCTCAACAACATCGCCGTCGCCCTGCGTATCCCGCAGCTCAAGATACCGGTTGCTATTCACGAACGGCTGATCTCGGTCAAGTATCTGATATTCTTGGGCCTGCTCGGCCTTACATTCTATTCGTTCGACCTGGCGATCGCCGGCACCAACGTCGAGCCGTTCAAGACCGCGATCATCTTCCGCTTCGACGCCCCGGCCGCGGCGGTGGCCTATGCGGTGGGCCTGCTGGCGATCGGCCTGTTCGTCGAACGCTTCTATTGCCGCTTCATCTGCCCGCTCGGCGCCGGGCTCGCCATTCTCGGCCGCTTCCGCATGTTCGACTGGCTAAAGCGCCGCCCCGAATGCGGCAACCCCTGCCATCGCTGCGAGAAGGTATGTCCGACCGGCGCGATCAAGCCGAGCGGCGAGATCGACATGAACGAATGCTTCTACTGCCTCGATTGCCAAGTGACCTACTACGACGACCACGAATGCCCACCGCTGGTCGCGCGGCGCAAGCGCCTGGATGCGCTGGCGCACGGCGAGACGTCTAGCGTGTCGGTGGAGTAGCGGAGGCGGGCGGGCGGCCCGGCGTTGCGGCGTTTAATCTGATACGGTGTCCCTGGCACGATACCGGGTGACGGCGTCGATACGCGTTTCCGGTGTGGCTCGTCAAGGATTCACTGAGAAGTCGCAAAGGCTTCCGGCCCCGGATCAGGCGGCACATCCCAGCCGCAAGCTTCTAGGCTTGCTGTGAGGTTGTCCAACCACGGGCGAACGTCGGGACCTCGATGCCAAAAATACAACTCAGGCCAGTAAACATCCGAAAAGTTAGGGTTCATTTCGAGTGCTGTCTGTAGCGCTTTTTGACCTAACAGTCTGTCGGACTTTGGGTCATCGATTGAATATGGATTTGTCGCCGGTGGTTTTGGCATCGGGCTGAGGTGGCGCGGGTTTCTTCCCGATAGAGGCGGTTTGCCGGTTTTGTGGCGGATCGTGGCGTGGGGGCGCTTGCTCTGTCACGACCTGCTCCGCCGAGGCGCCTCATGTCGCCAGACTCAGCTTGTGCAAGCGCTTGCAGTTGTAAGCGAGAGCCACCAGGGTCCATTCGCGCTCGACCTTGTCGAGGCCGGGCAGCGAGAACCTGGCGAAGCCGAGCACCGCCTTGATGACGCCGAAGACCGGCTCGACGGTCTGGCGGCGACGCTTGTAGAGGACACGGCCCCTTTCGCTCGCGAGCTTCTCTGTTATCGCCTTCATGGGGCCGGGAGCGAATCAGATTCGTAGCCGCTCGGCAATTGCTAATCGTACCGGACCATCCGGATCGTGTTGCTTGACCTCAGCCCGCCCGCGATGGCCGCCAGGTTCGCACCGGATTGCGCCACTCGATCCCGTCCAACGGCTAATGTTGCGAACTCCTGTCGGCATGGGCGCACCCTATGCCACCGCGCGGGCCTTGCCGACGCGGGGCACGGGCCGCCCACCGTCCGCTATGGCGAT
>JAKZSU010000136.1:0-32813 GCA_047517485.1 Alphaproteobacteria bacterium | reverse complement strand
CGCAGATATAGGTCCACGGTGTACATCCTCCCGCCTTCCATCTCAAAAAAGATCGAAGGCTACAGGTGGCTGAGTTTTACTCCGCCCGCGGCTGGGAAATCCCGCCGCTTCCGTGGACTAATTTGTCACCGCCGTTCTCATTCAGCGGTTGAGTCCAGAGCAGCGAAAATGTATAGACCAGCAACTTCGTTCCAATTGGCATCGTGATCGTGCACGCTGAATTCGTGTATTAGCCAAGTTACCTTGTCGCTCATAATTGTGTCTATTTGTTAGGGAATTCGAGAGCGTATGCATAAGCAAATATGGGTAAAGGTCAACACCACCGTTGATGAGGGAATTGCAGAAATTGTGTCCCTATTGAGCGAGGTGGGGGGTCTACAAACCCTGGAAAGTTGCCAGGGAGAGTCAGCCGGGAATTCCCGAGAGAGGGAATCCCCGGCCTACGTCTTCTTTATTTTTGAGGATTGGCAAACGATCAGCCGTTTTGCTTTTGAAGTGGTATCTCCAGCGCTAGCGAAAATAGATGCCGACACGGCAGTGACGGTGGAAGTATTCAACGGCAGCGATCCGATGGGCAAAATCCAGATTCGATCCCCGTCCACCATCCCGGCCATTGCCGCCGCTCTACGTAAGGCTATCCGCCGTAAGTCCCCGTGTTCTGATGGCAGGGCACGCAAAGCGCCTCGCAATTCGACAAGGCATCACTCCCGCTCGACGAAACAGCCGTCTTATGGTGGGCATGCCACTTGTCTAACTTAGCATTGCAGCGGCCAGTGTGCCTACATGTTGTTCGCGTACACTCGCATTTCCCGCCTGCTCGCCGCCAAGCGGCATCTTTTGTATCCTGCGAAAAAGCCATAATTGTATTTCCTTCTGCTGTGCGCAGAAGTCTTGCAGTTAGAGACGGGAATAGCCTAAGGTGGCTGTACCCCGCGCGTCGCTGCTAAACCTTATGCGCGGTTGAGAGCCCTGGATGAGCTAGCCACTCTCCAGGGCTCGCTCACATACGATATAGGGTATGTTTCCATACAGCAACCCACAAAATCTATTTAATTTGAGTCACTTGCGGATGAAATTGGCTGGCCGACTACGGCGTCAAGTATATAAGCTCCTTTTAAAACTACAAATATCCCAACTCTTTCCACACCGCGTAGTTGGCGCGGAATTCCTGCATCGAGTTCCACACCTTGGCGAAATCGGGATCGGCGGCGGCTTCCTCGGCGACCACCGCGTCCCAGGCGTCGCTGAATTCGCCGAGCATCTCGTCCGACCAGCGATGCACCGTGACCCCCTTGCTCTTCAGCTCCGCGATCGCGCCGAACTGGATCGCCTCGCCCTCGGCGATGGCGATGCGGAAATTCTCCCCACCCGCGGCGCCGATCTGCGCCTGCTGGGTGCTGTTCAGGCTGTTCCAGCGGTCGAGGTTCATCATCAACTCGAGATAGGTCGACTGCTGATGCCAGCCCGGCATGTAGTAGTGCTTGGCGACCTGATAGAAGCCGAGTTCGAGATCGATCGCCGGCATCGAGAATTCGGTGGCGTCGATGGTGCCGAGCTCGAGCGCCGGAAAGATGTCGCCGCCGGCGATCAGCTGGGTCGAGACGCCGATTTTCTCCATCACCTTGGCGCCGAGCCCGAAGAACCGCATTTTCAGACCCTTGAGGTCGTCGATGCTGTTGATTTCCTTGCGAAACCAGCCCGAGGCCTCGGGCGCGATGATGCCGCACAGCATGCCCTTGATATTGTGCCGGCTATAGAGCTCGTCATAGAGTTCCTGGCCGCCGCCGTAGTAGAACCAGGCCATATATTCGCCCACAGCGGGGCCGAACGGGACGGCGGTAAAGAATTGCAGCGCCGGCACCTTGCCCGCCCAATAGCCTGGGGTCGACCAGCCGGCATCGACCGCGCCGGTCGACACCGCGTCGAACAGCTCGAGCGCCGGCACCAGCGCGCCGGGTTCGTAGAACTTGAGCTCGACATTGCCGTCGGAGATCTTGTTCACCGTGCTCGACAGCGTCGTTCCCAAGGTGCCGAGCTGGACCAGCGCGCCGGGAAAGGCGCTGCCCATCTTCCAGCGTACCGGTTTGCTGACCGGTTCGGCGTCGGTCTCGGCGACATCGACCCGCCCACCGTTCTGCATGGTGAAATAACCGATCGCCAGGCCGGCGATCAGCCCCACCACCAACAGCATTACGTTACGCATAATTGTCGTCCTCCAAATTTACCGTGGCGCACCGCGCGGCCGCGCGCGCGGCCAAAATGGCCGGTGCGCAATCAACCGTTTCGCGGTGCGGGCGTAGGTGTTAAGACCAGGGTCGCGTGATACGAAACCGTCCCGGTGAAGATGTCAAAATCGGCCGCCGCCCCGGAAATCGACAGAGCGTGGCACGAAGCCACGGCGATGTACCGCGATCCGCGCAAAATCGCAATGCCGCGTTTGGTGGACGCATGGATCCGGTAGCGGCGCGGCCCCACGGAACCCGAGACCGCTGGCGCGACGCACTGGCGATCTACCTGCACAAGCGGGTAATCGGCATGGCATTCCTCGGCTTTTCCGCCGGGCTCCCGTTCTTGCTGGTCTTCTCGACTCTTTCGGCCTGGCTGCGCGACGTGGATGTCAGCCTCACCACCATCGGCTTTTTCAGCTTCATCGGTTTGACCTATTCACTCAAATTTTTCTGGGCCCCGGTGATCGATCGGACACCAGTTCCGGTGCTAACGCGCCTATTTGGGCGGCGGCGAAGTTGGATGTTAATCGGCATTCTCGGCGTAGCGGCAGGCTTACTCGGAATGGCAAGTACCGATCCCTCCGAAGACCTCGTTCGCATGGCGATGTTCGCTCTGCTTGTGGCTTTTTCGTCGGCCACCCAGGATATTGTGGTGGACGCCTATCGAATAGAAGCGGCCGAGAAATTGCTGCAAGGCGGGATGGCCGCCACTTATCAGACCGGCTATCGCATAGCGATCGCCATCACGGGTGGCGCCGCCATAGGCATGCGCGAATACATGGATTGGTCACTGATCTACGCCATGATGGCCGTTCTCACCGTGATCGGATTAACCACTGTCTTGTTTATCCGCGAACCGGAACCGAAACATTCAGCCGCCGTTGCCGAGCGCGAGGAACGCGTTATCCAGTTTATCGAGCGGAACGGACACTTGCCGATCTGGGCTCGTGACGCGGGGGCCTGGGTCGTCGGCGCGATAGTCTGCCCGTTCGTCGATTTCTTTTCGCGCAATGGCATGATCGCGCTCACCATTCTCGCCTTCATCGGCCTGTTTCGTGTCAGCGACGTGCTGATGGGGGCGATGGCAAATCCGTTCTACATAGATACCGGCTTCACGTTCCTGCAAATCGGGACGATCGTTAAACTCTACGGTACCGTGGCCACCATCGTCGGAGCGTTTGTGGGTGGCGTCCTTGTCGCCCGATTCGGGATATTCAAACCGCTGCTTTTAGGCTCAATTTTGCTGCCACTGACAAACCTCTTGTTTGCCGGGCTCGACGTTATTGGACCCGAAACGTGGATGCTTTACGTGACTATCAGTGCTGACAATTTGAGCGTTGGGCTCTCTGGCACCGCGTTCATTGCCTATCTCTCCAGTCTTACCAGCACTGCGTACACTGCGACGCAATACGCCCTGTTCACATCATTGATGACTTTGCCGGGTAAGCTGTTCGCTGGATTTTCTGGGATTGTGGTTGATGCGACCGGGTATTTCGACTTCTTCGTTTTTACCGCGATCGCCGGAATTCCAGCGGTCCTGTTGGTGATGTACTTGATGCGCCGCGAGCGCCGTCTAGCTGCTAACGACGCGGCTTAGCGTGCATAGCGCTTAAGGGAAAATGGAGATAACCCGATGCTGATCGGCGTTCCGAAGGAGATCAAGGACCAGGAATATCGCGTCGGCTTGGTCACCGCGAGCGTGCGCGAGTTGGTGCATCATGGCCACCAGGTGGTGGTCGAGCACAACGCGGGGCACGCGATCGGGCTCGACGATGACGATTATCGCGGTGCCGGCGCCGAGGTGGTGGACAGCGCAGCCGAGGTCTTCGCGCGCGCCGAACTGGTGGTCAAGGTCAAGGAGCCGCAAGCCAGCGAGCGCGCGCTGCTCCGGCCCGACCAGGTGTTGTTCACCTATCTTCATCTCGCGGCGGACGCCGAACAGACCGCCGATCTGGTCGCCAGCGGGGTCACCGCGATCGGCTACGAGACGGTGACCGATGCCGCCGGGCGGCTGCCGCTGTTGGCGCCGATGAGCGAGGTCGCGGGAAGGATGTCGATCCAGGCCGGCGCCTATTGCCTGGAGAAAGCGCAAGGCGGCCGCGGCGTGCTGCTCGGCGGGGTGCCCGGGGTCTCGGCGGCGGACGTGGTGATCATCGGCGGTGGGGTGGTCGGCACCAATGCGGCGCGGATGGCGATGGGGATGGAGGCGCGGGTTACCGTGCTCGACACCTCGGTGCGTCGCCTCGCCGAGCTCGACATGCAGTTCGGCCCGATGCTGAACACCATTTTCGCCACCGTCGACTCGATCGAGCGCTATGTCGAGGCCGCCGATCTAGTGGTCGGCGCGGTGCTGGTGCCCGGCGCCGAGGCGCCGGACTTGATCAACCGCGCGATGGTGCGCGACATGCGCCGCGGCGCGGTGATCGTCGATGTCGCGATCGACCAGGGCGGGGTGTCCGAGACCTCGCGCCCGACCACTCATACCGAGCCCACCTACATCGTCGACGAAGTGGTGCACTACTGCGTCACCAACATGCCGGGCGCGGTCGCGCGCACCTCGACCTTCGCGCTCAACAATGCGACGCTACCCTATGTTCTCGCGCTGGCGGATCAGGGCTGGCGCGGCGCGCTCGCCGCCGACGATGGGTTCGCCGCTGGCCTCAACGTGCACGCCGGCACCGTCACCCACGCCGCGGTCGCCGCCGATCTCGGTTACGAAGTGACATCCCCGTCGGAGATAGTGGCGGATTCCAACGCGTAACCAGCGGAGCGCACGGTGCGGATCAGGTCCGGCTCGCCGGGGCCGTTGAGCGCCTTGCGCAAGCGGCGGATGTGAACGTCGACGGTGCGCGGCTCGATATAGATATCGCGTCCCCACACCGAATCGAGCAGTTGCTCGCGCGAGTACACCCGGGTCGGGTGCTCGAGAAAATGACGCAACAGGCGAAATTCGGTGGGCCCGAGATGGATTTGCCGGCCGGCGCGGCGGACCCGGACGGTGTCGAGTTCCATTTCCACATCGGCGTAGGCGAGCCGGCTTTCCGACAGCGCCGGGCGCGAACGCCGCAACAGGGCGCGCACCCGCGCGACCAGCTCCGAGGGTGAAATCGGCTTGGTCACGTAGTCGTCGGCGCCGCTGTCGAGACCGCGAATACGATCTTCCTCTTCCGCCCGCGCGGTCAGCATGATGATCGGCAGCTGTTTGAAATCCTTGGTGCGGCGAATGCTGCGGCAGACCTCGAGACCCGAGATCGACGGCAACATCCAATCGAGGACCACCAGGTCGGGCCGTTCGTCGCGCACCATCGCCAACGCCTCGTCGCCATCGCTCGCTTCGAGCACGCGGAAGCCCTCGCTCTCCAAATTGTAGCGCACCACCGACGAAATCGCCTGTTCGTCCTCGACCAATAAGACGCACGCTTGCGGGATCACGACGCGCCGCCGCCGGGCTCGACCTGGCCGGCGAACATCGCCGTGGTGTCGGCCTTGGGCCGGTCGCCGGGGAGCCTCTCGCCGGTCTGGCGGAAGGTGATGATCTCCGCCACGTTGGTTGCGTGATCGGCGATACGTTCGAGGTTTTTTGCCGCGAACAGCAGGTGAGTGCAGGCGGTGATGTTGCGCGGATCCTCCATCATGTAGGTCAGCAATTGACGGAACAGCCCGTTGTAGGCCTCGTCGACTTCGTGGTCGATGTTCCACACATGCGCGGCCTTGGCCAAATCGTTCTCGACATAGGCGTCGAGCACTTGCTTGATCATCGACATGACCATGGTCGCCATGCTGGGGATCGCCCACACGGTTTCGATCTCGCGGGTTTGCGCCAGCGCGATCGAGCGTTTGGCGATGTTTTTCGCGAGGTCCCCCATGCGCTCGAGTTCGGCGGCGACGCGCAAGGCGCCGAGAATGCCGCGCAAATCGATCGCCATCGGTTGGCGCAACGCCAGCAGCTTGATCACCTGTTTTTCGACTTCGGCCTCGAGATCGTCGATCACCGCGTCGGCGGCGATGATCTTGCGCGCCACATCGCTTTCGCGATCGGTCATCGCCTTGGTCGCCGCCGCGACCTGGGTCTCGACCAAGCCGCCCATCTGCAGCACCAGATTGGTCAGATGACGCAGATCTTCGTCGTACGACTGAACGATATGGTCACCGGTCATCCTGCGTGTCCCTTGGTATGCTCAACCGAAGCGGCCGGTTATATAGTCCTGGGTCCGCCCCTCCGACGGATTGGTAAAAATCTTTTCCGTGTCGTCGTACTCGACCAGTTCGCCGAGATGGAAGAACGCGGTATTTTGTGACACACGCGCGGCCTGCTGCATATTGTGGGTGACGATAACGATGGTGTAGCGCGCCCGCAATTCGTCTATCAGCCCCTCGATCCTCGCGGTGGCGATGGGATCGAGCGCCGAGCACGGCTCGTCCATCAGGATCACCTCCGGGCTGATCGCGATGGCGCGGGCGATACACAGGCGTTGTTGCTGGCCGCCCGAGATGCTGGTTCCCGGTTGGTCCAACTGGTCTTTCATCTCGTCCCACAGACCGGCGCGCACCAGACTGTCCTCGACGATTTCGTCGAGCGCCGGACCGCTCGCGGCCAAGCCGTGGATCCGCGGGCCATAGGCGACATTCTCGTAGATCGATTTGGCGAACGGATTGGGCTTTTGAAACACCATGCCGACGCGGGTGCGCAAATGCACCACGTCGACCGCGCGGTGGTAGATGTCCTCGCCGTCGATACGAATATTGCCGTCGACGCGGCAGCTATCGATGGTGTCGTTCATCCGGTTGAGGCAGCGCAGAAACGTCGTCTTGCCGCAGCCGGACGGGCCGATGAACGCGGTTACGATGTTGCCGGCGATATCGATATCGACATCGCGTATCGCCTGCTTCTCGGCGTAATAGACGTTGACCGCGCGGGCCGCGATCTTGGGTTTCTCGACCGCCGCCGGGTCTGCCCCCGCCAAGATTTCCGCCGCCAGTGCCACGTCTACCGCCGCCCTTCAAATCGCGTTCGCAGCCCCACCGCCACCGTGTTCATCAGAATCAGGAACCCCAACAACACCATGATCGCGGCCGAGGTTTTCTCGACAAACGCGCGTTCGGGACTGTCCGCCCAGAGATAGATTTGTACCGGCAACGCGGTCGCCGGGTCCAGCGGTCCGGTGGGTACGTCGACGATAAACGCGACCATGCCGATCATCAGCAACGGCGCGGTCTCGCCCAGTGCGCGCGCCATGCCGATGATGGTGCCGGTCATCATCCCGGGCATCGCTTGCGGCAGCACATGATGGAGCACCACCTGGACCCGCGAGGCGCCGACAGCGAGCGCGGCGTCGCGGATCGACGGCGGAACGCTCAGCAGGGCGGCGCGCGCCGAAATGATGATGGTGGGCAGGGTCATCAAGGCCAGGACCAGCCCGCCGACCAGCGGCGCCGAGCGCGGCAGGCCGAAAAAGTTGAGGAATACCGCCAATCCGAGCAACCCGAAGACGATCGAGGGCACCGCCGCCAGATTGTTGATGTTGACCTCGATCAGATCGGTCCAGCGGTTTTGCGGCGCGAATTCCTCGAGATAGACCGCCGCCATCACCCCCAGCGGCACGCTGACCAGGATGCAGATCAGGATCGCCCACGCCGATCCGGCGGCGGCGCCCCAGACTCCGGCCAATTCGGGCTCGCGCGAATCGCCTCGGCTCAAGAACATGGTGTTGAACTCTTGCTCGACCCGGTGATCCGCCACCAGCGCGTCGAACCAGCCGAGCTGCGCGTCGTCGAGCGGGCGGTTGCCTTCGCTCAGATCGCGCGACACATGGCCTTTTACCAGCATATCGACATCATCCGAGGCGATCAGCCACACCGCTTGCCGGGACCCGATCAGATCCGGATCGTCTTGCACCATGGCGCGCAACACCAGATCGTTGCCGGTGCTCAGCAGGCGTGCCAGCGACCGCCTTTCGCGGCGCTCGGAGACTTCGGGGAACAGCTGGTAAAGCGCCCGTTTTGCCAACACGGCGTAGTTACCACGCTTCAGATTCGCCGCATCGCGGGCGCCGCCGGGATCGATTTCGCCGGCGTCGAAATAGACCTCGACGAGGATCCGGGTCTGCAGGAAGGCGCCGTGCCCCTTGACCACGATGGTGGCCAACAGCAGCATCAGCGCGCCCACCGCGATGGCGACGGCGGCCACGCCATAGCGACGGAACCGCCGCTCCGCCGCGTGTCGTCGCCGGAGCCGCGCCGGATCGGCGATCGGTCGCGGCCGGCTATTCATAGATTTCCCGGTAGCGGCGAACCACCCGGAGCGCGATCATGTTGAGCGCCAAGGTGATCACGAAAAGTGTAAGCCCGAGCGCGAACGCGGCCAGGGTCTTGGCGCTGTCGAACTCTTGGTCGCCGACCAGAAGGGTGACGATCTGGACGGTGACCGTGGTCACCGCCTGCAACGGATTGGCGGTCAGATTGGCCGCCAGGCCGGCGGCCATGACGACGATCATGGTCTCGCCGATGGCGCGCGAGACCGCCAGCAGCACCGCCGCGATGATCCCCGGCAGAGCGGCGGGCAGCACCACCCGGACAATGGTCTCGGATTCGGTCGCGCCGAGCGCGAACGAGCCGTCGCGCAACGCTTGCGGCACCGCGGTAATCACATCGTCCGACAGCGACGACACGAAGGGAATGATCATCACCCCCATCACCAGGCCAGCGGCGAGCGCGCTTTCCGAGGCGACGTCCAAGCCGAAGACCTCGCCGGCGCCGCGGATCATTGGCGCGACGGTGATCGCGGCGAAAAAGCCGTACACCACGGTCGGCACGCCGGCGAGGATCTCGAGCATCGGTTTGACCACCGCGCGGGTCCGCCGCGACGCGTACTCCGACAGATGGATCGCCGCCATCAAGCCGACGGGAACCGCCACCAGCATCGCGATCATCGTGATCAGAAAGGTGCCGGCGAACAACGGAATCGCGCCGAACGCGCCCGAGGCGCCGATCTGGTCGGCGCGAATCGCGGTCTGTGGGCTCCACTTCAAGCCGAACAGGAACTCGTGAACCGGGACCTTGGCGAAGAACCGCGCCGATTCGAAGGCCAGCGACAACACGATCCCGATGGTGGTGAGCACGGCGATGGTCGAACTCGCCACCACCAGAATCATCAACCAACGCTCGATCGCGACGCGGGCTCGGAATTCCGGCGTGATACGCCGTCGCGCGACCGCTAATCCGGTGATCGCCAGGGTCAGCGCGACCACCGTTAGCGCCCGGTCGCCGATCTCGTCGTAGCGAACGATCTGCGCCGCGGCGGCGCGTAGCGCCTCGTCGACATTGCGGCTGACGACGTTGCCGCTCGCCAGATTACGCAGGTCGGTCAGCAATAAGCCGAACTGATCCGCCGGCAGGGCTCGCAGGGCCTCGGGCAAGGACCCGATAACCAAAATCTCGATCAGGCGCGGCTCGAACAGTAGCCAGGCGGCAATCAGAATCAGGTTAGGCAGGCCGCACCAGAGAGCGACGTACGTGCCGTAATGCGCGGGCAGCGAGTGCAGATCGCGAATTTGCCCACCGACCCCGCCTAGGGCGCGGGCGCGGCCGACGAAGAATCCGAGCACGCTGAGCCCGAGCACCACCGCCAGCAAAAAGGGTAAACCGAGCGACACCCGCGTTTTGCCCTCGCCTACATCGCCAACGGCGCCAATTTGATCGCCCGTTGGCGTTCGCGGGCGCGCTCGGCATCGGGCAGCGGGATCAGGCCCTTGTCGGCGAGATAGCCCTCCGGCCCCCAGGCCCGGTCGTCGGCGAATTCGGCGACGAATTCGACCATGCCCGGGATGACCCCGACATGCGCGTCCTTGACGTAGAAATAGAGCGGCCGCGAAATAGGGTACGAGGCGTCCGAGATGGTCTCGAATGTCGGCGCGATCCGGTTGATCGCACTGCCCTGGATGCGGTCGGTATTCTGGTCGAGAAAGCTATAGCCGAAAATCCCGAACGCGTTCGGGTTGGCGACCAGCTTCTGGACGATAAGGACATCGTTCTCGCCGGCTTCGACATAGGCGCCGTCTTCGCGGGTCGCGTGGCACACCGCCTGGTAGCGGTTCCTGTCGATCTTCTGCATTGCCTTGATGCCGGGATACGTCCTGCAGCCGCCTTCGAGGACGAGCTCGGCGAACGCGTCGCGGGTACCCGAGGTCGGCGGCGGGCCGAGAACCTCGATCGCGATGTCGGGCAGGGCCCGATCGATGTCGCTCCATTTGCGATGCGGGTTGGCGATCAGCGCGCCGCCATCGGCATCCCCCGGCACGTGCATGGCGAGCGCCAGATAGATTTGTCGCAAGGTGATGGTAAGCGGCGCCGCGGCCTTCGAATTGGCGATCACGATACCATCGAAGCCGACCTTGATTTCGGTGATGTCGACGACACCGTGTTTGGCGCAGCGTTTGAGCTCGGACGCCTTGATCCGGCGCGACGCGTTGGTCATGTCCGGGTGCTCGGTCCCCAGCCCGGCGCAAAACAGTTTGAAGCCGCCGCCGGTTCCGGTGCTCTCGACCACCGGGGTCTTGAAATCGCTGGTCTTGCCGAACTGCTCGGCGACCGTGGTCGAGAATGGAAACACCGTCGACGATCCGACAATGCGAATCTGGTTGCGCGCTTCGGCGGCGGTGGCCATTGCAACACCCGCGATCGCGGCAATCGCAATTATCCTGGGTGTCACTTGAACGGTCTCCTAGTTTCGACCGTCCACTCCTTACGCTTCGCAGCTGTACCTTATATGACAGCGGCGTGACATTTTTGTTTCAGCCGCCGCCGTCGCCGTTCCCCGCGCGATTGAGAAAGACGGTGAAGCAGCTCCCCCGTCCGGGCTCGCTTTCGATGGTCATGGTGCCGCGATGGCGGCTGACCAGATGCTTGACGATGGCGAGACCAAGACCAGTGCCGCCCATTCGCCGCGATCGCGCCTTGTCGACGCGATAGAACCGTTCGGTCAGGCGCGGCAGGTGTTCGAGCGGGATTCCGGGGCCGTTGTCGCGCACCGCGACCGCGACCGCGGGCCCTCGCGCGCGCCAGCCGTCGACCAATGTATCGGCCGCGACCGCGCGGACACCGATCGACACCGTGCCATCGCCGCGGCCATATTTGATCGCGTTGTCGATAAGATTCTCGAACAATTGCCGCAGATCGTCCGGATCGCCGATCACCGCGATGTCGTCCGCCGGAATATCGAGATCCACTGATACACTGCGTTCTTCGGCTTTCCAATCGAGAGACCCGCGCGCGAGTTCGAGCACGTTTGCCAGCTCGACCGTGGCGCTCGGCGCGTCATGTTCCGAACGCTCGATACGCGACAGGCTGAGCAGATCGTCGACCAGGCTTTTGATCCGTCCCGCCTGGTCCTGCATCATCGCCAGAAATTTATGGCGCGCCTCGGGGTCGTCGCGCGCCGGGCCCTGCATGGTCTCGACCGCGCCGACCAGGGTCGACAGCGGGGTGCGGATCTCGTGACTCGCGTTGGCGACGAAATCCGCGCGCAGGCGCTCGGTGCGCCACATTTCCGAAATATCGTGGAGCACCAGCACCGTTGTGCCGCCGCTCGACTCGGTGCGATCGAGCGCCTGGAACCGCGCCGCGAAAGTGCGCGGTGTCTCACCGCTCAACTCGACCGTCACCTCGGGTGGGTCCTCCCCGGCGGCGGCCGCCTCGAGCGCGCCGAGCACCGCCGGGGCGCGGAGCACCGCAACCAAGTCCTTGCCCACCGGCTTCAACCCCAAGACCGCGCGCGCCGCTGCGTTGGCGAAGGTCACCACATGCGCCTCATCGAGCAGCAGCAGGGGCTCGGGCAGCGATTGCAGGATCGCCTCGTTAGCGGCGAGCGCGTCCTCGAGCTCGGCGCCGCGTTGGCGCCACTCGCGACCGAGCACGCGGACCGCCTGGGTGAGCGCCGCGCCCAACCCAGACCTTTCCGGCCGGTCCCCGGCGGCCTCGCGATGGACAAAGTCGGTCAGCGTCGCGACCCCGTCGGCAATCGGCCGCACCAGGGGAATGCTGAGCGCGACCACCGCGCCCCACGCGATCACCGCGGTGGTCAGCGACAGCGGGCCGAACAGCGTCAGCGCGGCGAACGCCGCCGCGCTCGGCAGCGAAAACCAAGCCGCGGCGCGCAGAACGCGGGTGGCCATGCCTCCGTCTTAACCGGATTTGCGGGCCGCCGACATCGCTGGAGCCGGCGCCAGGCCCGCGAAGAGCTGCCCGGTTTGATTCTGAATCGCATCGTGCGCGGCGAAAGTCGCCATGTTCACCAGATCCGAAACCGACGCGCCCATCTGGACGATCTGCACCGGCTTCTCGAGGCCCATCAACACCGGCCCGAGCAGGGTGCCGCCGCCGAGTTCCTGGAGCAGCTTGGTGGCGATATTGGCGCTGTGCAACGCCGGCATTATCAGCACGTTGGCCGGTCCCGACAGGCGGCAGAACGGATACAGCTCGCGCAGGTTTTCGTTCAACGCGACGTCGGCGGCGAGCTCGCCGTCATATTCGAAATCGACGGCGCGGGAATCGAGCACATCGACCGCCTGGCGGACCCGCATCGCTTTTTCGCGCGGTGGATTGCCGAAGTTGGAGAACGACAACATGGCGACCCGCGGCTCGTGCCCCATATCGCGCGCTTTCGCCGCGGTCTGGCAGGCGATGTCGGCGAGTTCCTCCGGGGTCGGCAACACATGAACCGTGGAATCGGCGATGAACACCGTGCGTTCGCGCATCACCGCGATCGACAGGCCGAAAGTGAGTTCGCCGGGATTGGGATCGAGCACCCGCGACACGTCTTCCAGCGACACGTAATAGCTCCGGGTCCGACCGGTGATCATCGCGTCGGCGTGACCGTGCGCCACCATGCAGGCGCTGAAGACGTTGCGGTCCTGGTTCACCATGCGCTGGCAATCGCGATGCAGGAAGCCTTTGCGCTGCAGCCGCGAATAGAGGAAGTCGGCATAGTGTTCGTTGTCGCGGCTGAGCCGCGCATTGTGAATCACGATGCCATCGGGTTTGCGCAGACCGCTGCGTTTCATCGCTTCCTCGACACGCTTTTCGCGGCCGATCAGGATCGCCGTGCCGAACCCGTTGGTATGCCATTGCAGCGCCGCGCGAATGACGTGTTCTTCCTCGCCCTCGGCGGACACCATGCGCTGCGGGTTGGCTTGGACCCGCATTTGCAGCAGGTGCATGCTCGATGCGGTGGGATTGAGCCGCGCCTCCAATTGGCGGGCATACTCGTCGAAATCCTCGATCGGTTTTTGCGCCACCCCACTGTCGATCGCCGCCTTGGCGACAGCCATCGGCACCGAGACGATCAGCCGCGGATCGAACGGCGTCGGAATGATGTAGTCGGCGCTATAGTGCAGACTTTGGGTGGCATAGGCCGCCGCGACCTCGTCGGACACGTCCTCGCGCGCGAGCTCGGCCAGGGCGTGGACCGCGGCGATCTTCATCTCCTCGTTGATCGTCGTCGCCCGCACGTCGCAGGCGCCACGGAAAATATAGGGAAAGCCGAGAACATTATTAACCTGGTTGGGATAGTCCGACCGGCCGGTTGCCATGATCGCATCGTCGCGAATTTCGGCGACGGCCTCCGGGGTAATCTCCGTATCCGGGTTGGCCATCGCGAAGATGATCGGCTTGTCGGCCATCGCGCGCACCATGTCCGGGGTCATCGCGCCTTTCACCGACAGGCCGAAAAACGCGTCCGCGCCGTCGATCGCCTCGGCCAACGTGCGCAGCGGCGTATCGACCGCGTGCGCCGACTTCCACTGGTTCATCCCCGCCTCGCGGCCTTTGTAGATGACCCCGCGGGTGTCGCACAGAATGGCGTTCTGGTTCGGCATGCCCATGCTTTTCAGCAGCTCGACACAGGCGATCCCGGCGGAGCCGGCGCCGTTGATCACCAGCTTGGTTTCCTGCAGTTTGCGTCCCGTGAGGTGAAGCGCGTTGACCAGCCCGGCGGCGGCGATAATCGCGGTGCCGTGTTGGTCGTCATGGAACACCGGAATTTCCATGCATTCGCGCAGCCGCTGCTCGATGATGAAGCAATCCGGCGCCTTGATGTCCTCGAGATTGATGCCACCCCAGGTTTTGCCCAGAAAGCGCACGCAATCGACGAATTCGTCGACGTCCTCGGTATCGACCTCGAGGTCGATGCTGTCGATGTCGGCGAACCGTTTGAACAGCACCGCCTTGCCTTCCATCACCGGCTTCGACGCCAAGGCGCCGAGATTGCCCAAGCCGAGCACCGCGGTGCCGTTGGAAATCACCGCCACCATGTTGGCGCGCGAGGTATAATCGTAGGATACCGCTGGATCTTCCTGGATCGCCACGCACGGGACCGCCACCCCGGGCGAATAGGCGAGCGACAGATCGCGCGCGGTGGTCAACGGCTTGGTGGCCTGGATCTCCAGCTTGCCGGGTTTGCCGTTGGTATGAAAAGCCAGCGCCTCTTCATCGGAGGCGTGATACGTCGCACTAGGCTGTGGCATTACAGGATCCGGTCGGTTATCGACGCTGTTAAATTGGAATCAACCAATCTAGAGTCCCGTCGCCACGAGGTAAAGCGCGGTGGCGACCGGAAAAACAGGGACCATGGACGGCGAGAACGCAAAGCCCCCCAAGGCCGGTCAGGCCGAACCCGCGAAGCCTCAGGCTCCGACGCCGATGATGGCGCAGTACATGGCGATCAAGGCGGCGCATCCCGACCTGTTGCTGTTCTATCGCATGGGCGACTTCTACGAGCTGTTCTTTGACGATGCGGTGGCGGCGTCCGCGGCGCTCGACATCACCCTGACCAAGCGCGGCAAGCACCAGGGCGCCGATATCCCGATGTGCGGCGTGCCGGTGCACAGCCACGAAAGCTATCTCGAGCGGCTGATTCGTCATGGCTTTAAGGTGGCGATCTGCGAACAGACCGAGGATCCGGCTGCGGCGCGCAAGCGTGGCGCCAAATCCCTGGTCGCGCGCGACGTCGTCCGGGTAATCACCCCGGGAACGCTGACCGAGGACTCGCTGCTCGATGCGCGCGCCCATAATCATCTTGCCGCGCTGGCGCGGGTCGGCGGGCGCTACGGTCTCGCCTGGCTCGATATTTCGACCGGCGACTTCACCGTCGCGGCGCCGACGCTCCCCGGCATCGCCAGTCTGATGGCGCAAGTGGCCCCCGGCGAGCTTTTGGTCGCCGACCGCGTGTTGGAAGCGCCCGACCTGTTCGATCTGTTCGCCGAATGGCGGCCCGCGATCAGTCCGCTGCCCGCGGCGCGCTTTGACTCCGCGGCCGCGGAGCGGCGCTTGAAAGAGGCCTATGGCGTCGCCTCGCTCGATGGCTTCGGCACATTCGACCGGGCCGAGGTCGCCGCCGCCGGGGCGCTGGTCGATTATGTCGAGCTGACCCAGAAAGGCGCCCTGCCAAGGCTCGCCGCGCCACGCCGGCAGGAGCACGACGCGGTGATGGCGATCGACGCCGCGACCCGGCGCAATCTCGAACTTGTCCAGGCGAGCGACGGCGGGCGCAAGGGCTCGCTGCTCGGGATCATCGATCGCACCCTGACCGGGGCCGGCGCGCGTCTGTTGAGCGCGCGGGTGTGCGCGCCGTTGACCGATCCGGTCGCCATCGCGCGGCGCCACGACATGGTCGAGGCCTTTGTCGCCGATGCCAAATTCCGCGACGCGACGCGGGCGGTGCTGGCCGGCGCGCCCGACGTCGAACGCGCCTTGAGTCGGTTGAGCCTCAAGCGCGGCGGCCCGCGCGACCTCGCCGCCGTCGGTGATGGTCTGGAGCGTGCCGGACGGCTCGCGGGCCTGCTTGCCGGTGCGCGAAAATCCGGCCTCGTGCCGCTCGCCGAGGATCTCGACGCCGCATCCGACGGGCTCGGCGAACATGGGGTGCTGATCGACCGCCTGACCCGCGCGCTCGGCGCCGATTTGCCGCTGCTCGCGCGCGACGGCGGATTTATCGCCCAAGGCTATGCCGAGCCGCTCGATCAACTGCGCGTGTTGCGCGACGAAAGCCGGCGCCTGGTCGCTGCCCTGCAGCTTCGCTATCGCGACGAGACCGCAATATCCGGGCTCAAGGTGAAGCACAACAATGTGCTCGGCTATTTTGTCGAGGTGTCGCACAACCACGGCGACAAGCTGCTCGGCCACGACACTTTCATCCATCGCCAGACCCTGGCCAGCGCGGTGCGTTTCGGCACCGTGGAGTTGGGCGAGCTCGAGGACAAAATCGCCCGCGCGGCCGATCGCGCCCTCGCCCTCGAGCTCGAGCTGTTCGATGATCTGGTCGGCGAGGTGGCGGCCCGAGAGGACGAGATCGGCCGCGCCGCGAAGGCCGGCGCCGCGATCGATGTCGCCGCCGCACTGGCGGCGCTGGCGGTCGAGCGCGACTACTGCCGACCACGCATTGACGACAGCCTCGCGTTCAGGGTCGAGCGTGGCCGTCATCCCGTCGTCGAAACCATGGCCGCCGCCGATGCCGGCCCCTTCGTCGGCAATGATTGCGATCTCGAAACCAGTGGACGATTGTGGCTGCTCACCGGCCCCAACATGGCCGGCAAGAGCACGTTTCTGCGCCAGAACGCGTTGATCGCGGTGCTCGCCCAGGCGGGCGCTTATGTGCCGGCGCGCGCCGCCCATATCGGCGTCGTCGACCGCCTGTTCAGCCGCGTCGGCGCCGCCGACGACCTCGCCCGCGGGCGCTCGACCTTCATGGTCGAAATGGTCGAGACCGCCGCCATCCTCAATCAGGCCGGCTGCCGCGCGCTGGTCATCCTCGACGAAATCGGCCGCGGTACCGCGACCTATGACGGGCTGTCGATCGCCTGGGCGACGATCGAACATTTGCACGACGTCAATCGTTGCCGCGCCCTGTTCGCGACCCATTATCACGAACTGACCAATCTCGCCGAACGGCTCGACGGTTTGAGCTGTCACACCATGCGGGTGCGCGAATGGGAGAACGAAGTGGTGTTTCTCTATGAGGTCGGACCGGGCGCGGCGGACCGATCGTACGGCATCCATGTCGCCCGCCTGGCGGGCTTACCGGACGCGGTGATCGCCCGCGCCGAGACGGTTCTAGAGACCTTGGAGAGCGACGAAAGTAGCTCCGCCGCGGCACGCCTCAGCGAAGACTTGCCGCTGTTCGCTCGCGCCCGCCCGACGCCCAAGGCGCCGCCGCCGTCGCCGGTGCTCGCGGCCTTGGCGGATATCAATGTCGATGAGCTGACTCCCCGCGCGGCGCTTGATCTTCTCTACCGTTTGATAGCACTTGGCGCCGAGGAGACCTGATACACTGGGACACCATGGCAGCGATTGGCAATAAGCGCGCGATCATTCACCGCCAGGCGGTGTCGGCGGCGCTCGACGGTTTGGCCGATGACTTGGCGCCCGGTAGCGAGGTGCGCGCCGCGGTCCTCGGCCAACTGAAAGAGGCGCTCGAGCACGGCAAGACGGAAATTCGCCGCCGCTTCGACGCCGGCGCCGACGGCCCGGAAACCGCGCGCGCGATGGCCTTTCTCATCGACCAGCTGGTCACCGTGATTTACGACTTCGCCACCTCGCGGATCTATCGCGAATCCAATCCCACCCTCGCGGACCGTCTCGCCCTGGTCGCCGTCGGCGGTTACGGGCGTGGCGAGCTGGCGCCCTATTCCGACGTCGATATCCTTTTCCTGGTGCCCTACAAACAGACCCCGCGCGGTGAGCAGATCGTCGAATATATGCTCTATCTGCTGTGGGATCTCGGTCTCAAGGTCGGCCAGTCCACCCGCTCGGTGGACGAGACCATCGTCCGCGCGCGCAAGGACTTCACCATTCGCACGGCGGTCCTCGAGGCGCGGTTTATCTATGGCGATCAAACCTTGTATCTCGAGTTGCGCCAGCGCTTCGCCAAGGAGATCGTCGCCGACACCGGGCCGGAATTTATCGCCGCCAAACTGTCCGAACGCGACGACCGCCATCTGCGCATGGGCGATTCACGCTATGTGGTCGAGCCCAATCTCAAGGACGGCAAGGGCGGCATGCGCGATCTCCACACGCTGTTCTGGATCGCCAAATATGTCTATCGGGTCGAGGACTCGAGCGATCTGGTGGCGCGCAACGTGCTGACCGCGGAGGAATTCCGCATGTTCGAGCACGCGCACCGGTTTCTCTGGACGGTGCGCTGCCATCTCCACTATCTGACCAATCGACCGGAGGAACGACTCACCTTCGACGTCCAGCCCGAGATCGCCACCGCCATGGGTTATACCGATCACGCCGGCACCCAGAACGTCGAACGCTTCATGAAGCACTACTATTTGACCGCCAAGACGGTTGGCGATCTGACCCGCATTTTCTGTGCCGCGCTCGAGGCCGAGCATGGCCGAAAGCCCCTGCTTCGGGTGCCGAGCTTTGGCGGGCGGGGGCGCAAGTTCGAGGGGTTTCGCCTCGATCACGGACGGTTGTCGGTGCAGGCCGACGATGATTTCGAAACCGATCCGGTCGCCATGCTGCGCCTGTTCCACGTCGCCCAGGCGCGCGGCGTCGATATCCACCCGCACGCGCTAATGCTGATCACCCGCAATCTCAGGCGGATCGATGCCAAGCTACGCGCCAATCCCGAAGCCAACCGCTTGTTCGTCGAAATGCTGGCGTCCGACAAGGATCCCGAAATCACCTTGCGACGGATGAACGAAGCCGGGGTGTTGGGAAAATTCATTCCCGCGTTCGGCCGCGTCGTCGCCCAAACCCAGCACGACATGTATCATGTCTATACTGTCGATGAGCATACCATCTTCGCAATCGGCCTGTTGTCGCGCATCGAGTCCGGCGGGCTCGAGGAAGAGCTGCCGCTGGCCACCGAGATCGTTCATGAAATCCTCGCCCGTAAGGTCCTGCTGCTCGCCCTATTTCTGCATGATATCGGCAAGGGTCGGGGCGGCGATCATTCCGAGATCGGCGCGCGTATCGCCCACAAACTAGCGCCCCGTCTCGGCTATAGCGTCGAGGAGACCGAGACCGTCGCGTGGCTGGTCGAACACCACCTGCTGTGTTCGACCACCGCGTTCAATCGCGACATTTCGGATCCGAAAACAATCGACGATTTCGTCGCCATCGTGCGCTCGCCGCAACGGCTGCGACTGCTGCTGGTTTTGACCGTCGCCGATATTCGCGCGGTTGGCCCCAACGTGTGGAACGGCTGGAAAGGCCAGCTACTGCGCGGCCTCTACTATCGCGCCGAGGCGGTGATGACCGGCGGCGACAGCTTGGCCGACCTCGAGGCGCCGGTCGCCACCGCACAAGCGCAATTGCGCGACGCGCTGTCCGATTGGCCGGCCGAGGAAGTGGACTCGTTCATCGCCCGCAACTATCCGTCCTACTGGCTCAACTTCAACGCCGAGGTGCATGCCCGCCACGCCGCCCTGATGCGCGGCGCGGATAAATCCGGCGCGCCGCTGACCGTCGAGACAAAAGTTCACACGTTCCGCTCGGTCACCGAGGTGACGATCTACGCACCCGACCATCCCGGTTTGTTCGCCGGTATTGCCGGGGCGTTGACGGTGTGCGGCGCATCGATTGTCGATGCGCGTATTTTCACCACCAAGGACGGCATGGTGGTCGATACGTTCTGGATCCAAGGCGCCGATCGCGGCCCGTTCGACCAACCGCATCGGCTCGAAAAACTGGCCTCGATGGTCGAGGCGACGCTTACCAAGGATTACAAGCCGGCGCTCGAGCTCGAACGCCGCGCCGGCGAGGCGATGGCCAGCCGCACCGATATCTTCAAGGTCGCGCCGCGGGTCCTCATCGACAATAGCGCCAGCGCCACCCACACGGTGATCGAGGTCAACGCCCGCGACCGCGCCGGCATGCTGTTCGATGCCGCGCGCAAACTCGGCGAGCTCAACCTGTCGATCGGCAGCGCCCGCATCAACACCTATGGCGAGACCGCGGTCGACGTGTTTTACGTCAAGGACGTCTTCGGCATGAAGATCACCGACGAAAGCCGCCTCGCCGACATCAAGGCGGCCCTGCTCGAGGCGTTGGTCGAGGGCGATCGCGAGGCACGCGGCCACGTCGCGGCCGAGTAAACGGAAATGGCGTTACTCCGGTTCGCGGCCACGGTCGGCGGTTTCACGCTGGTCTCGCGGGTGCTCGGATTCCTGCGCGATATTTTGATCGCCCGCTATGTCGGCGCCGGCATGGTCGCCGACGCGTTCTTCATCGCCTTCAAATTGCCCAACCTGTTCCGCCGCCTGTTCGCCGAGGGCGCTTTCAATCTCGCTTTCGTGCCGCTGTTTGCCGGCCGCCTGAAGGCCGAGGGCGAGGCGGCGGCGATGGCGTTTGCCGAACAAGCGCTCAGTGTCCTGCTGTGGAGCCTCATCGTCTTCACTACCCTCGCCGAAATCGCCATGCCCTGGCTGATGCGCGGCTTCGCCCCCGGGTTTGCCGCCGACCCGGACAAGTTCGCGCTCGCGGTGGCACTCACCCGGATCACCTTTCCCTATCTGCTGTTCATTTCCCTGGTGTCGCTGTTCGCCGGCATTCTCAACAGTGTCGAGCGCTTTGCCGCGGCGGCGGCGGCGCCGATCCTGCTCAACATCTGCCTGATCGTCGGCCTGCTCGGGTTCGCCCGCGCCTTCGAGACCCCGGGCCATGCGCTCGCCTTGGCGGTGGCGGCGGCGGGGGTGGTGCAGCTGCTGTGGCTGACCTGGAACTGCCATCGCGCGGGCATGCTGCCGGCCTTGGTGCGGCCGCGTCTCACCCCCGGTGTTCGCCGTCTGCTGGTGCTGATCGCGCCGGCGGCGATCGGCGCCGGGGTGCAACAGCTCAATCTGCTGGTCGACGTGATCATCGCCTCGCTGTTGCCGACCGGGTCGGTGTCGTACCTCTATTACGCCGACCGCATCGTCCAACTGCCGCTCGGGGTCATCGGAGTCGCCATGGGCACCGCGTTATTGCCGACCCTGGCGCGCCAGCTGCGCGGCGGCGAGATGGCGGCGGCCGAGGCAAGCCAGAACCGCGCGCTCGAATACACCCTGTTGCTGACCATACCGGCGGCGGCCGCCCTGGCGGTGATCGCCTGGCCGGTGGTTGCCGTGCTGTTCCAGCGCGGCGCCTTCGATGCCGCCGCCAGCGGCGCCACCGCTGGCGCGCTTGCGGCGTATGCGGCGGGCCTGCCCGCCTTCGTCCTGGTCAAGGTGCTGGCACCGGGCTATTTCTCGCGCGAGGACACCAAGACCCCGCTCAAGATCGCCGTCGTCTGTCTGATCGTCAATGCCACCCTGAACCTCATCTTGATGGGGCCGCTCGGCCATATCGGGATCGCCTTGGCGAGCGCGATCTCGTCGTGGCTCAATGCCGGCCTGCTCGGCCTCGGCCTCGCCCGCCGCGGCCACCTCAAGCCCGATGCCCGGCTGCGCCGCGCGGTGCCGCGCATGGTCCTCGCCGCCGCCTTCATGGCCGCCACTTTATGGGGCGCCGCGGATTCGCTCGCGCCGTGGCTCGCCGCCGGACTCGGTCTCAAGGTCCTCGCCCTGGCCGTGCTGGTAGCGATCGGCATGGCAACATTCGCCGTCCTGGCTCAACTTTCGGGCGCCGTGCGCCTCGGCGAGCTTTCGGTTCTGCTGCGCCGTTAGAGTGGTTCAGGTCTAAGGCGGCGGCGGACGATGCTGCGGCTTATCGTCGCGTGGTAGCCGCGATCCCTGCTCGAGCTCCAAAAACAACTCCGAGAGATCGTGGCGCACGACCGTGTGCTCGAAAATCATCGGTTTGTAGCCCTGCATGACGATCTTGATGACATGCGGCCCAGCCTCCAGCGGCGTGTTGATGAAGCCGCGGCTGGTGAGCCGCGAGGCGCCGTCGATGAAGATTTTGGCCTCGGCCGGCTCGACTTGCATGGCGAGGCGCCCGTCGTTGCCCACCCCGGCCCAGGAATCGCGAATCTCGAACCGGTAGCTGCCTTGCCCGCTGCGGCCGAGAATTATTTCGCCGACCACGGTTTCGCTGACGAAATATGTCGGTGTCTGGCTGTTGCCGGTCATCGCCGGCACTTTGTGATTGAGATATTTGTAAATCTCGCCGATCCCGACGATGCCGTCCCGATCGAGATCCGCCGGCCCTTTCAGCCCTTCGAGCAGAAAATGGGTGAATACGCCGTGGCCGAGCGAGTCGTCTTCGTAGCTCGGCTCGTGGATCCCCGAGGCGGTGATGACGACCTTGCCCTTGGCGGCGGTCATGCGTCTGAGAAATTCGTCGTCGAGGTAGCGGCCGACCGCACGCTGGCCCTGCTTCGGCGCGATCGTGCGGGCACGCGCATCGCGTTGGCTGGCGGCACCGCTGAAGCAGGTATCGAGAATAAAAACCACCCGCTCACTGACGAAACGCCGCGACAGATGATCGATTTCCCGCATCGGTAGCGCGGTGGCGTAGAGCCCGTCGATCTCGCCGTCCCACGGCAGCAGATATTTCTCGACCTGATCACCGCCCGACAGCGCGGTGTCGAATTCCGGCACGCCATGACCAGCATAATAGATAACCACTTGGTCGTTGCGCCCCGCCTTGCGCCGCAAGGTGACGCCGAGCAACCGCTTGATGTTGCGTTCGGTCGCCTCCTTGCCCACCAAGGTAAAGATATTCCCGGGCGGCACGCCGAGATCGTCGCGGAAATAATCGGCGACCGCGAGGGCATCATTCTCGGCGTATTTCAGCGCCGGCACCGCCGTGTCCTGGTAGCAATTAATGCCGATCGCCGCCAGGTAGATCGTGCCTTTCGGCGCCTTGTGGATAAAGCCGCGATGGGCCTCGGTGATCTCGCCGCGAAGATTTTCGACGCGCACCGTCATCGTGTTTACGCCATCATTCAGTTTGCCGACGGGAATCCGAAAGGTGATGGGAAATTGCTTGACGCCCTGGAGGTTGTTGAGGATCGGCAACACATGCTCGCGCAGCTCGATGCCGCGCTGGTCCGACAAAGGCCGATCGTTCAGTGCAATGCGGATCGATCGCAAGCCGACGGGATCGCTCGCCAGGCCCTCGACATCGACGTAGCTGGTGACCGAATGAAGCTCGTTCGGAAACGGCTTGCTGAATGAAATCTTGGGCTCGGCATGTGCCGATTGGGCAATCAATACCGCCGCCACGGTGACGGTCGCGAGTTGGACCAGACCCGGAAAAGTAAGTCTATGCATATCGTCTAGCACTCCTTGTCAGTGCCGAACGAGCCTTCATTGGCCACTGTGCCCCGTCAGAAATTAATTGTAATGCCGATTTCGGGGCCGTGCAAAACCATGACCTCCTCGCGCACCACTTCGTGCAGTACGAACGAGCGGTACCGAGCATGAAAACTCGCGTTTTCGGCAAACACATATTGGTAGCTGAAATTCACGTCGATGAACGGAATCACACCTGCCTTATCGGGTCGGTCGGTCGATCCGCGATTGGTGACTTCCTGCGCCTCGTAGCCGAGTCCGCCGGTAAAATTGCCGAAAAAGGCGTGCCGGCCTGCCCGGTCTATCGGTGTCGAGAAACTGGCGCCCATTTCCGCGAGATAGAAAGTGGTCTCCTCCGACAAATGGCTGGTGGCCGAGGCGGGAAAAGTGAGGCCCGAGCCGATATCCGATTCTTCCGCGAACAGCACCCAGCGCGCCCCGACGAACCAATGCACATTGGACTCCGGGACCTGGGTGCGAAACAGCAGCTCGATATCGGTTCGCGTGGCCTTGGTCTGGTGGCGCGCGCTCAACCCGGCGGCAAACACGCTGCGCCCATGAACGGTGTCGGACCCGTGAAATCCGGTGAGCAAAAAATCGGAACCGGAAAAATTCGGAGGCTCGACGCGAAGCGACAGGCCGTACATCGGAAACATCCCGGTTTCGTTGGTTTGCTGGAAAACCGTCGAATCGCTAAACGCCGTCGGATTCACCATCATGTACCAAAACCTGGGGGTTATATCGAAGCTCCATTCGTCAAGCGTTTCTTCCGCGGCGGCACGATTGGTCGACAGGTGTAGTGACGCGCAGACGGCCGCGATAGTCATCAGCCTGTTCATTGCAAACACTCCCTTGGGTTGCGTCTCAAGGCGCGATTCTTGGTGAATCGCGAGGTTGCGGACACCCAATGGCCTTGTCAACAATTCGTCAACGCCGGCTAAGAGGGCGCGGCCAGCCCTAACGCCCCTCGGATTACCGCGGCAAATTTCGTGGGCCGGATTCCAGCCTTGCGCACCCATTGCAATGATTCCCCCATGTCTGGTTTTGGATAGGGGGGCAACAGGGACGGTTTTGTAAAATTAAAGATCGGAAAGCGACATCACGGTCACCACCATGCTGGCTTCCGAAATCGCGGCGTTGGGCAAATCGCGGAAAATGTCCGGCATGCGGGCGGCCACCGCCGGGTCGATCGGCGCCCATACCCGCCCCTGCAGCGCCACGGGCCGCTCATCGGTGACATCGCGCGATACCGCGAAACATTTGATCATCTCCAGGCCGGTCGGCTCGGCGAGCACCAGGTCGAAGGGATATGTCGAATCGCCGGGCACGCGATGCTCCTTGCCGGGGTCGAGGCGCGGCTCCGATGCCCGCTTCCAGAACGCCGGATTGGGAAATTTCTGCAGCACTTTGCCGTCGGCTTGGGCGTAAAAGCAATAGACCCAGGCCTCGCGATCGGTGCGCATAATCAGATCGATCTCTTCTCCTATCCAATAGACCGGGTCGGCGCCGCGGTCGCTGGTCAGCTGGAACGCGATCGGGCCGAGACCGTCAAAATCTCTCCAGCGTCTAAGATCGCGCGGCGGCAGCAAATTGGCTTGGTTGAAGCCATCGCGGCGCAGCTGTCCGCGCCATACCAGGGCGCTGCCATCGAGCTCGGTCAACGCCAGTCGCAGATCGATCAAGTCGACGAAAGCCCAATACACACCGGTCAGCACCATCTCCGTGCCCGGCTCGGTGGGAGGCGCGGCGGAGTCGAACTCGCCGATGGCGAGGGTCGTCCCCGCGTCGGCGTAACGAAGGCGGAGCGCATCGACCAGGCGTTGCTGGAGATACCGGGCGAAGGGCGGTTGCGGGCCGCTATCCTGATAGCGCACGCCGCCCAGGGTGAGTGTGTGCAATTCCGGCGCCTGGGCGTGAAAGGTGCGGCTCGAGCTATCGATGATCTGGTCCAGAGTCCGCGCCGCGCAAACGGCGTCCGCCGGACACGGTCGCAAGGTTATCGATTGACCGCCGCTTGCCGCGACCAATTTGCCGTTGCGGTCGATCGCCTGGAAGGAGAGCTCCGGCTCGCTCGCGCTCAGTCGCAACCGGCCTCGGATGACGACGTCGATTTCTGGCGCGCGCGCAAGTAAATTGGGGATCAAGGCGTACTGGAACGAACCGCCTTCGCGGTGCGCGGTGTCGGCGAGGATCGCGTCGATTGTGTCGCGGGCAACGATCTCGTGGCGGCCGCGGCGCAACAATTCACGCTCCAGCGCGGCGATTATGCCGTCGGCGAAGTCGGCGTCGATGGGAAAGTCCAGGTCCCGGAAAGGCAGCATAGCCAGCCGCAATGTCCGCTCTTGCGCGTGGGCATCGAGGCCTTCGAGAAGGTCCGTGGCATGGGACTCCATCGCCGCGTCACGCGACGTCAGGCCATAGCCGAGGCCGACGATCGCCAGCGCGACGATTCCCAGCACGGCGGCCGCCCAGCGCTTCGGCCTGGTGAGCCGGCGTATCAGCGGCCGTGCTGCGGACACCTTGGGCGCCTTCCAGGGCAGACCGACATGATCCATCAACGCGACCACGTCGGCGCAGAACACGGTTTCGGCGCCGTCCGCGGCCGACGCGCCATCGGCGCTCGCCGCCGGCAGCATCAGCGTCACCGGCACGTCCTGTCCGTGCCATCCCGCGATGGTCTCGCGCGCCGCGTCGAGCTTGAGCTTGAGATGCTCGACGGCGCCCACGTCGAAGGCGAGATCGACCCGGCCGCTGGCCAGGATAATCTCGTCGACATCATCGCCGGCCGCCGCGAAGCGGCCGTGTCGGGCCAGGGCGTGGGCGAGAAAGCAAGCCAGTTCCCAACTGTTGCCGTCATCGAAGGCGGCGTCGACCTGAAGGCGATAGCAGTCCCCCGCCGGCACGGCGAAGGCTTGGCCCACCGGGCCGGCGTTGGAGACGAAAAGATCGTAATCCTTGGTCGCGGGAAGGCGTTGGGAATAATCCTGGCCGACGGTGATTTCCGAGCGCGGCGGTACCCGGCGGGCGTGGATCGCCTCGATCCGTACCGGCGCCCGGGTGGTCAATATATAGACGCCGATACGCCTCACGCGAGAAAGACCTCGGACTCAGGGTTGCGCAGCAAGGTCACCAGCTCTTCGTCTTCGACAATCGGAAAATGGATCACGCCGCGCAGCGCCTCCGGAAGCGTCACCCGACGGCCGTTACCGGCCTCGTCAATCACGGTGAGCGTTTTTGGCGAGTCGACCGCGCCGCTGGGCAACGCGATGATCACGAACAGCTGGCCGTCGTCCTCGCCGAGATCGATATGGCAGCCGGCAATTTCGCGGTGCGGCGCCCATTCGGTGCCGGCGGCGCGGACGGCGGGAAAATGATACACCGCGAGGTTTCGCAACATACGTTGAAACGCGGCGCGGCGCGGCGGGCTGGCGGCCAAGGCCATGGCGAATTCGTTCGCCGTCATCGCGTCCTCGCCGACCGCTTGGGCATAGAGGCGGCGGACCGCTATCGGTTGCGATGTCTCGTCGCTCTCATTTTGCGACAGCAGTGCGTCCACGATCTTGTCCTCTCCCAAAGTGCGTTCGAGGGTCGCCATTTCGGCTCCGGTGGGCATAGGGTAGTCCGTCATGTCGATTTTCCATAAAGCAATCGAAACTGGTCGCCGAACAGGCGCTTGTCGGTTTCGAACTGTTGATCCAAGACTGTTTGACCACCGAAATGATCGAGTCGGTTCAAGAAGCCGAGAAGGTGATCGGCGATCGCCGGCATTTTCTCGGCGGCGGTTGTGAACGCCGCGCACCGTTCCGCCTCGCCGTCGCCGGCCTCTTCAAAGCCCTTGCGCCGGATCGCCTTGAATGTCTGCTCGGCGGCGGCCGATATTTCCGTCGGCAAATCGGCTGAGCCGACAATGTGCAGCATCGCCCGCATCAGGGCCCTCACATGTTCCAGAAGATCCTCGAACTGCCGCTTCTTCTCACCGTAGGTCGGCGCGGCCGCCAGATCGAGGCGGCGGGCGACCGACGCCTCGCCCCGGCCCACCCGCAAGTCGTTGCCGATCGCGCTCTGAATCGGCGCAAAGTATTCGAGGCGCATAATAGCGTGGGTCAGGCGGAGCGCGTAGGGGCCGTAGCGCATCAGCGCTTCCAGCGGCTTGTGCTCGCTGGCGGTTTTGAATAAATTAATCCGCCGCAAGCCTTCATCGGCGAAACAGGCCAGCGGGTCCTGCCATTCTGCCTCCCCCCAGTCGCCATCGTCATCGGCGGCGGCGAGATCGATTTCGCCGGCGTCATGATCGGGCCCTAGCGGCTGCGCGCGTTCGGCTTCGCGCATCCGTGCCGCCCGATCGAGCACCCGCATCAGGCGGGTAAAGGCATCGAAGCTGGTGCGATACTGGCGAAACCGCCCGCTGGTCGAGCGCTCGCGCCAAAATTCATAGACCGCATCGTCGTCGATCCGCCAGTGTGCCTCGCCCGCGCGCGCGCCGAGGAACTGCGACAGGGCGGTGAAAGCCTGGGCGTTCGCGGCCCAATCGAAATGGGCGCGGCGATACTGCGCAAGACGCCTGGCGATGGCGTTGCTGGCCTCGCGGATCGCCGCTTCGCCGCCGCCGTCGGCGAGCATGCGTTCGAAGACATCGTTCAATTCGCCGTAATAGAGGCAGCCCTCCATCTGGGCGAGGAATTCATGAACCGCGAAAAGAAATGGCGCGCGTCGGGGGTGGGTGACAAATTGTTCTTCACCGTCGCCATGCGCCAGCTCGCCATCGACGGCTTCGCGCACCGACCTCGGTGTAACCGGATCGAGACCAAGCAGCAGTCGGATCCGCTCGCCCTCCGAGGCCATGCCGCGCGCCGCCAGCGCGACGACGAAGTGGCAGAGTTCATAAATCGGCCGGTCCCGGCGCTCGCCGCCGCGCCCGGCGACGAACGCCGCCAGACGCCGGTGCAGCGAATTGTCCGCGCCGCCATCAGGGTAGCGCCCGCCCTCGACCAACAGACGAAAGTCGCTCAACGCGACGCCGTCACAGCCGGTGTCGTAAAGCGGCGTCTCGATGTCGAACCTGCCGTTCACTCAAAGACCCTCTATCCACGGAATGAACCGACGCCATGGTGTCTATACAGGCTCTAGAGCACGTCTTGCCTGGTGCGTTTCATCCTTTTGTATGGTGCCACCAAACGAAGTTTCGTGGAACGCGCTAAACGGACTCGATCCTGCGCGCCTTCGAAATGGCGGCGCAATTCGAACTCGGCAAGCACCGCATCGACCAGCGAATAGCGGGCAGATAAGGCTGCCAAGGTCGGGATCGCCCCGGCAAATTGACGCGCCGAGTTGGAGGCGAAGCGAATCAAATCTGCGGACTTGTCCACGTATGTCCTGCCACCTCAACCGATCGACGCAACACAGGCGCTAAACCTTTCTGCCGGCGGCGTTTAGGGTATTTGTAGCCAACTCCCAAAGTGACTGACCCATGGCTCCGCGCGCGATGATGACTCAGTCGGAGCGCTACGGCGGGCGGTCGGGCGACCGTTGAATCCTTGTCGTGATAGCTAAACGACAGTCGCGATCAGAGTGATTTGTTTCAATCCATGGGACCGCGCCCAACTACCTCCTATCATTACCGCTCCTTGACAGCGACTAGACGCCTGGATGTACTTTCTCAAGGGGAGGCTTGTCATGAACAGCTATCCTGCCGTTTTGGCGATGTCCGTCGCGATGTTGGCGGTCGTCGCCTGCACGGGCACGGGCACGGGCGGCGGTGGCGGTGAGAAGATCACATTCACCAACACGGACACTTCGAATACTGAGATCACCGCTTATCTCGCGGGACCGAGAGAAGATGGACCGTACCCGACCGTCATTTTTCTCCATGGCTGCACCGGCCTGGAGCGCGAGAGCTATGCAACGCCCTGGCGCGGTCTCAACGAGCACGCCGCCTGGCTCAACGCGCGTGGCTTCGTGACGCTGATCGTCGATTCACACGGCAGCCGAGGCATCACGGAAAGGGCGGCTTGGTACGCATCATGCATAAGGGGCAAGGGCTACCTTGAGCGACAGCACGATGTATACGGCGCGGTCGATTTTTTGCGGGGTCTCCCGTTCGTCGCGGACGACAAGATCGCCCTGATCGGCATGTCGCAGGGCGGAGGCGTCATATTGATTACCTTGGATGGGAAGGAGGCAATCGGAAAAATCGCCGCCGGCATCGCGTTTTACCCGCACTGCACGTTCTTCGGGCTGACACGCGAATATTACGTGCCTATCCTGATTCTGATTGGTTCGGAAGATGACATTACACCCGTGTCCGGGTGCCAAGGCGTCGTCAACCTTGCCACTATGATGGTCGGAATACATGAAGGCATAGTGCCGCCGCAAATCAAGATCTATCCCGGCGTGCACCACTCGTTCGATCTGCCGATCAGGGGCATTCAAAGGACGCCGATTGGAACGGTTGCTTCGGACACAAGTGCAAGAGACGACGCGAGAGAGCGCCTTCTGAAGTTTCTGCAAGACACGATGGGTCTATAGAAAGCTCACGCGGCTGACTTGAATACGCGCGATGTAGTAAAATAGGCCCGTTTGACTCAGGGGCCTGTATGTCTGCAGTGGGTAGTGTGTCACGAGTATCGCCGGTCCACACGGCGGTGCGCAACTGTATGAGAGATGAAGGAGGGCCCTTCGGGTTCGGCGATCAGGAGCTGATCCCAAGCTGCCGCAAGCTGCTGTGGTCAAAAGCCATGGTAGTGAGCGTTGCGGAAAAGTCGGGACACTGATCCCGGCAAGCACGGTTGAGAGAGGCGAGCGTAAGCGAACCACTTCTGAAGTGTCGAAAGCGGATTAGACGATGTCAGAACCGGGGGGTGACCCTTCCTCCGGGATCAGTTCGGGGGCTGTCCTGAAGTCTGCCCGAGCGGCATCCGGCATGTAGGTGGCGCGACTCTCAACCAGGCTTTCGTACGGAACGTGAGAACCTGTCGTTCCGATGCAAAGGGAGACGTCTCAAGTGGCGACAACCACGAGGGCTAGAGTACCGATGCGGAGCACAGGGGCGGAGCAGCCCGTAGTAGGGATGAAGGTCCTGTAATGGGATTGGACCAAAGGGGCTGCGTTGTTCAGCCGAGGCCACTGGTCAACTGGTGACAGGAGGAACCTGTGGACGAGGCAAAGCCGTTCGATATCTCTAAGAAAGACGTCTGGGAAGCCTTCAAGCGTGTGAAGGCCAACCGGGGAGCGGCTGGCGTAGATGGGCAGTCGATTGCGGACTTTGAGGCTGATCTTTCGAACAACCTCTACAAGCTCTGGAACCGACTGTCTTCGGGGAGTTATTTTCCGTTGCCGGTGCGACGGGTCGATATTCCAAAAGCCGATGGCGGTACGCGCCCGTTGGGCATTCCGACGGTCGCCGATCGCATTGCTCAGGAAGTCGTCCGCCGCAACCTGGAGCCGCGTTTGGAACCGGTGTTTCATGTCGATTCCTATGGCTACAGGCCCGGTCGATCGGCGATCGATGCCGTGCGTCAGGCCCGTCAGCGCTGCTGGCGGTATGACTTCGTGCTCGACATTGACGTCAAAGGCTACTTCGACAGCATCGATTGGGAGCTGTTGCTCAAGGCCGTCCGCCACCATACGGACTGTCGCTGGGTGCTGCTCTACATCGAGCGTTACTTGAAGGTGCCCGTTCAAATGGAAGATAGCCGTGTCGTACCGCGTAGGGCCGGGACGCCGCAAGGTGGGGTCATGAGCCCCCTGCTGGCAAACTTGTTCCTGCACTATGCGTTCGACGTGTGGATGGCGCGGAAGTATCCGCACATCCCGTTCGAGCGTTATGCGGACGACATCGTTTGTCACTGCAAGAGCGCCGAGGCGGCGCAAGCGTTGCGCCGTGCGTTGCGGCATCGCTTTGCGACATGCAGGCTGGAACTGCATCCCGAGAAGACGAAGATCGTCTATTGCAAGGATGCGAACCGGCGAGGCGACTATGCTCATACGTCTTTTGATTTCCTGGGATTTACATTCCGGGCACGGAAGACGATGTGGCACGGTCGTATCCACACGCACGGTTTCCTGCCTGCGGCTAGTCGAAAAGCGTTGAAGGCCATGAGCCGGACCATCCGGCGCTGGATGCTTCACTTGCGCAGCGACAAAGCCCTGGAAGATCTGGCTGAGATTGCCAACAGGCATATCCGCGGCTGGATCAACTACTTCGGCAACTTCTATCGGACTGAGTTACGTCCGACGCTCAAGAGGATCGACCTCTATGTCATTCGCTGGGCACGCCGCAAGTTCAAGCGGCTGCGTCGCAAGACCAAGGGAGCGAGAGACTGGTTTGACCGGCTTCGCCGCACCACTCCAACTCTCTTTGCCCACTGGCAGCTATGTCATGGAAACGGCTGAACATCGGGAGCCGTATGAGCTGAGAGGTTCACGTACGGTTCTAGGAGCGCCTGGGGGTGAGATTCCCCCGGGCGACTCGACAAATTGGTGAACTTGTCGTCCCGGCCGCCGAACCGGGATGGATTCGGACGGACCCGCCCTGGGCCTCGTGCGCCGGGCTTTTCGTCGGGCGCCGAAGCCGATACGGTCGTTAGGCGGATCGGCGGTCGGGGGAGGCACGATCGTGGCACCGCCGCCAAGCGAAAAATCCGCAACGGCGGTCCGGTTGGATTCGATGGTCTAACGGGCTGGGGGCGAGACAGGGGTTTCCGTGGGAATTGTAACCGACGTCGTATTGCCGATTGTGCTGGCATTCATCATGTTCGCGCTCGGCCTCGGGCTGACGTTCGACGATTTCGCACGTGTCGCGACGCGGCCGCGCGATTTTTTCGTCGGCGCCCTGTCGCAAATGGTGCTGTTGCCGGTCGTGGCCTTCGTGCTCGTCAGCGTGTGGCCGTTGCAGCCCGAACTCGCGCTCGGCGTCATGATCATCGCCGCGGCGCCAGGGGGTGTGACGTCCAATATCCTCACCGCCTTCGGGCGTGGCGACGTGGCGCTGTCGATTTCGCTTACCGCTGTCGTCAGCCTGTTGAGCGTCGTCACAATTCCGA
Organism: Alphaproteobacteria bacterium; assembly: GCA_047517485.1. Taxonomy (GTDB): domain Bacteria; phylum Pseudomonadota; class Alphaproteobacteria; order UBA7887; family UBA7887; genus JAKZSU01. The sequence continues at coordinate 326 of JAKZSU010000136.1, read as the reverse complement.
TCATCGTCGTGTTTTCGCACACCCACTTCATGGCCGGCGAGGCGGGCGCCGATGTGTCGATCGCGCGGACCGCGATCAGCGTCTTTCTCATCGTCACGATCCCGGCCCTTCTCGGCCTGGTGGTGCGTCGTTTCGCGGAAACATTCGCCACCGGTTTCGAGCCTCGGGCACGCAAGATCTCGCCAATTCTTTTCCTGCTTATCCTTGAAAGTCATCCGGCGATGAGGAGGCGATAGGGCATGGGCTCGGTGCGTGCGGCGCTATGGACGAAACGCGGGATCATGGTTTCGAGTTGATAGCGCCGGTTGTAGCGCCAGGCGAAACTG
>JAKZSU010000135.1:0-8177 GCA_047517485.1 Alphaproteobacteria bacterium | reverse complement strand
AGTGAGACGCTGTCAAAATCGTTCCGTAAGTCGATAGGCGCTGCCATGGCGAACCTCATTGGTTCACCACATTGAGTCAGAGATCGGACCGCTTGGGAATCCCCAACGTGAGTCAGGCATTCCGCTCGGTGGTATTAGTTGATGAAGCTATTGTTCGGCGCGCGCCAAGTGCCGTTTTGCACCAGATAGAGGCAACTCGCGGCCATGCCGATGACCTCGCCCAGTTGCGACGTGGCGGGGATTTCGCCAGAACTCGCACCCGCCTGATAGCTGTTGAGATGGCCGGCGAACAGCATCGCTTCGGCCACGTCGACGACGCCGGCGACCGTTCTCATCGGCGAGTAACCGCACCGCACCGCCGGGCGTGTTCAGTCGGGCAAGGCGTCGAGGTGGCGGTTGATCAACAGGTCGCGGTCGATATAGACCGCCAGTAAGAGTCCAGTCGCCACCATCACCGTCATCATCGCGGTGCCGCCGTAGGAGACCAGCGGCAGCGGCACGCCGACCACCGGGATCAGGCCGGTCACCATCGCCACGTTGATGAAGACGTAGAGGAAAAACGTGGTGGTCATTCCGAGCGCGGCGAGGCGGCCGAAATGGCTGCGCGCGCGCAGTGCGATCGCGAAGCCATAGGCGAAGACCAGCAGATAGAGCACCAGCACCGCGGCGCAGCCGATCAGGCCGAGCTCCTCGGCGAGCATGGTGAAAATGAAATCGGTATGGCGCTCGGGCAGGAAACTGAGATGACTCTGGGTGCCCTCGAGAAAGCCCTTGCCGGTAATCCCGCCCGAGCCGAGGGCGATCTTCGACTGGAGAATATGATAGCCGGTGCCCAGCGGGTCGTTCTCCGGATTGAGGAAGGTGAACACGCGCTGGCGCTGATAGTCGTGCATGAACTGCCAGGCGATCGGCACCATCGCCACGCCCGCGGCCGCGACCAGCGCGAACTTCCACCAGCGCACGCCGGCGGCGAAAAAGATCGCGCCGGAGCCGAGTACCAGCATCACCGCGGTCCCCAGATCGGGCTGCTTGAGCACCAGCGCTGTCGGCAGCGCGACCATCAATAACGGCGGCAACAGCACGGTGATGCGGCCGATATCCTCGAGCGGCTTGGTATGGAAATAGCGTGCCAAGCTGAGCACCAGGGCGATCTTCATCACCTCGGAGGGCTGGAGCTGAAAGAACCCGAGATTGATCCAGCGCTGCGCCCCCATGCCGATGGTGCCCATCACCTCGACCGCGATCAGCAGGGCCAGCGCCACGCCGTAGATCGCGTACGCCCAGCGCATCCAGAAATGCAGCCCGATCACCGCCACCACCAGCATCACCACCAGACCGACCCCAAAGCGAATAGCCTGGCGCGACGCCCACAGATCGAAGCTGCCGTTGGCGGCGGAATAGAGCATCGCGACGCCGAAACCGGCGATCGTGGTGATCAGCGCGACCACCGGCCAATTGATTTGGCCGATGCGATCGACCACGGTGGTTTCGGTTTGGCGCAAGGTGCTGCCGAGCGCCATCTACGCCTCGCCTTCGCTCACGTCCGGTCCGATCAACGGTACGCCGGTCGCCGAGCCCCGGGTTTGCGCCTCGATCAGAATGTCGCGCGCCACCGGCGCCGCCACCTTCGAGCCGCCGCCATGTTCGATCACCACCGCGCAGGCGTAGCGCGGCGCGTGCACCGGCGCGTAACATACGAACAACGCGTGGTCGCGATGCTTCCACGGCCGATCCTTGTTCTTGATCAGGCCGGTCTCGCGTTCGCGCTTGGTAATCCGCCGGACCTGGCTGGTGCCGGTCTTGCCGGCCATCGTCATCGCCTCGTCCTCGATCCGCGAGCGATAGGCGGTGCCGCGCTGATGATTGACCACCTTGACCATCCCCGCCCGAACGACATCGAGCGACGCGGTTGAAATGCCGATCGACTCGGGCCGGTCCTGGTCGGCCACCGATTGGATGATTTCGCCGTCATGGCGCGCCACCGACCGGGTCAGCCGCGGCACGATCGCATGGCCACCATTGCCGATGCGCGCCGCCATCACCGCGAGCTGTAGGGTGGTGGCGAGCACATAGCCCTGGCCGATCCCGGTATTCAGCGTCTCGCCCTTGTACCAGGCTTCGCCATAGGTGCCACGTTTCCATTCCGGAGTCGGGATCAGTCCCGGCGCCTCGCCCGGCAGATCGAACCCGAGCTTGCCGCCAAGACCGAAACGGCGCGCCATCGCGGCAATGCGGTCGATTCCGGCCTTGAGCGCGGTATCGTAGAAATAGACATCGCAACTCTTGGCGATTCCGTCGATCATCGTCAGCGTGCCGTGACCGCCGCGCTTCCAACAATGGAAGCGATGACTGCCGAGCTGCATATGGCCCGGGCAATAGACCGCGTGCGCCGGCGTAACCACGCCGCCTTCGAGCGCCGCCAACGCGACGATCAGCTTGAAGGTCGATCCCGGCGGGTATTGTCCGGCCACCGCCTTATTGATCAGCGGCGCGCGCTCGTTCTGCACCAGTTCGCGCCACAGCGCGTGGCTCAAACCCTTATTGAAGGCGTTGGGATCGAAGCTCGGGGTCGAGGCCAGCGCCAACACCTCGCCGTTGGTGACGTCGACGACCGCCGCGGAGGCACTCTCATCGCCGAGTCGCGCGGATGCGAAATCCTGCAGGCCGAGATCGATCGTCAACGAAACGTCGTTGCCGGCTTCGCCCTCGTTGCGGCTGAGCTCGCGAATCACCCGGCCATGGGCGTTGACCTCGACCTGCTGGTTTCCCGCGCGGCCGCGAAGCGCGAGGTCGTGAATCCGCTCGACGCCGTTCTTGCCGATGCGGAAATCGGGAAGCTCGAGCAGCGGATCGCCGGTCAGCTCTTCCTCCGACACCGCGGCGACATAGCCCAGCACATGCGCCAGCGGCTCGGTGTAGGGGTAGTGGCGGGTCTGGCCGACATCGATCAGCACCCCGGGCAGGTAGGGCGCGTTGACTTCGATTTCGGCGACCTGGCGCCAGGTGAGATGTTCGCTGACGATGATCGGCACGAATTTTCGTTTGCGCGCGATCTCCTTCTCGATGCGCGCGCGCTCCTCGCTGCCGAGCGGCACCACGGCGCCGAGCGCGTCGAGTGTTGCCAGCACGTCACCGGCCTGTTCGGGGACCACCACCAAGCGATAGTTCTGGTGATTGACCGCTAATTCCTTGCCGAAACGATCGAGAATGCGGCCGCGCGGCGGCGCCAGAAGGCGCAGATTGATGCGGTTTTCCTCGGCGAGCATGCGGTACTGGTCGGCTTGCACGACTTGGAGATAATAGAGCCTAGCGCCGAGCAACGACGCCATCGCGAGTTGGCCGCCGCCGAGAATGGCGGCACGGCGGGTGAACATTTTCTGGCGGCTGTTTTCCTGTTGCTTCATCGCGCGCGCACCGTCAGCGAGGACAGAAGCTCGCGCTGAATAACGCCGAACGGCCACGCCACCAGCGGATACGCCGCGACGGTGAACGCGAATTGCACCGCCACCGCCAGCGGATCCATCAGGGTCAGATAATACGCCGAAGCGACGGCCCAGGCGCAGACCGCCGCCGTCGCCGCCAACAGGGTGAAGCCGAACCAGCTGACGAATGGGCCCTTGGCGTGGAAGAACTTGCGTTGTGAGCCGGACAGGCCCTGGAGCACGAGCAGAACCAGGGACGTCATGCCGAGCGGTGCTCCGGTCAGCGAGTCATGCACCAAGCCGATCGCGAACGTCGCGGTGAGCGGCATCAAGTCGGGCCGGTAAATCGCCCAATAGAAAACCGCGATCGCGGGCAACAGCGGCATTACTGGTCCGAGACCGGGTATCCCCAATCTGAGCGTCGACAACAAAGTGAGAATCAAGGTGAGAACCACCGGGACGACGGTCCGCAGGCCGGTTTCGACACGGTGCCAAATTTCCTGTTCGTCGATCACGGAATGGAAACCGCCCCGGCGTCCTCCCCCACCTCGGGCAGCGCCGCCCGCGGCTGCGCCAAGGGCTCGAACGCGGGCGCCTCCCAATCGATCAGGCGGACATATTCGACCCGGCTGAGATCGACGATCGGTTGGACTCGCACCAGGGCGCCCTCGATCGAGGTCACCACCCCGACCGGGATTCCCGGCGGGATCACCCGCCCGTGGCCCGACGTCACGATGCGCATGCCAAGCCGCACCTCGGTATCGCGCGGCAGAAAAGCGAGCGTGGCGAGCGGGCTGTTATCGCCGGCGAGCACCGCCGGCTGGCGGGTGCTCTCGATGACCACGGGGAGGCGCGAATTGAGGTCGGTGACCAGCAGAATACGCGACGACCGCCGACCGGCCTCGACGACACGGCCGACCAGGCCGTTGCCGGTAATCGCCGCCTGTCCGGCCTCGATCCCATCGCCGGCGCCGGCATTGACCAGCATGGTGCGCACGAACGCGCTGCCGGAATCGCCGATAACCCGCGCCGAGACATAGGCTGGGCGGCTATCGACTTGCAGGCTCAACAGGCCGCGCAGCATGGCGTTCTCTTGCTCCAGGCGCCGCGATGCCAATTCCCAATTTTTCGCGCGCTCGAGCGCCTGATGCAACGCCGCGTTCTCTTCGCGAAGCGCCAGAAAACCGGCGACTTCATCGACCACGCGGTTGGCGGACGAGACCGGCTGCGACAAGGCGTCGAGCACGGGTGCGGCAATGTCGGATACCGCCGCGCGCACATGATGCGCGGCTTCGGGTTGGACTTTGCCGACCACCATGATGGTGCCGGCGAGCGCCAGCAGAACCAGGAGTCCGAATCGCTGCAGCAGTGCCTTCACCGGCACCGCGACCCGACCGACGCCTAGTGACGGTCGACGCAGCATTCTTCTCCTACTCCCGTCCTATCGGACTTGCTTGCTACACCAAGGTTGCGATGATCATTCGCCGGAGGCGATCGGTGTCATCGTTGCCCCGAGCCCTAATACGCGCTGTGCAACACGTGCTTGAGGGTTCGCATTTCCTCCAGCGCGCGCCCGGTTCCGATCGCGACACAGGTTAGCGCCTCCTCGGCGATCGACACCGGCAGTCCGGTCGATTGCCGCAGCACCTCGTCGAGATTGCGCAACAGGCCGCCGCCACCGGTCAACATAATGCCCTTGTCGACGATGTCGGCGGCCAATTCGGGCGGCGTGTTTTCGAGCGCGACCTTGACCGCCTCGATGATCGCGCCGACCGGCTCGGCGAGACTTTCGGCGATCTGACGTTCGCCGATGACGATCTCTTTGGGCACGCCGTTCATCAGGTCGCGGCCCTTGATTTCCATCACCTGACCGTTGCCGTCCTCGGGGGGCGCCGCCGAGCCGATCAGCATCTTGATCTTCTCCGCCGAGGCCTCGCCGATCAGCAAATTATGATTGCGCCGGATATAGGCGATGATCGCCTCGTCCATCTTGTCGCCGCCGACGCGTACCGAACGCGCGTAGACGATGCCGCCGAGCGAGAGAACCGCCACCTCGGTGGTACCGCCGCCGACGTCGACAACCATCGACCCGGTCGCCTCGGTCACCGGCAGACCGGCGCCGATCGCCGCCGCCATCGGCTCCTCGATCAAATACACCCGGCGCGCGCCGGCGCTTTCCGCTGATTCCTGAATCGCCCGCTGCTCGACCGCGGTCGATCCCGACGGCACGCAGACGATGATTTGCGGGTGGGCGAAGCTGCGCCGGTTGTGCACCTTGCTGATGAAGTGCTTGATCATTTCCTCGGCGACCTCGAAGTCGGCGATCACCCCGTCGCGCAGCGGCCGGATCGCCTCGATATTGCCCGGCGTGCGGCCGAGCATATCCTTGGCCTCCTGGCCCACCGCGAGTACCTGCTTCTTGCCTTTCTGATCGATGATCGCAACCACCGACGGCTCGTTCAGCACGATGCCGCGCCCGGCAACATAGACCAGGGTATTGGCGGTACCCAGATCGATTGCCATATCGGCGGACATCCACCCCATCAAGCGCGAGAACATATTCTCCTAGGCTCCCTGATCGACCACGAAAGCGCCACAACGGGCGCACGACAAAAGTGGCGGAATCAACGGTGCGATCCCCCCAATCGACAGTCCCTTAAGCATATAGCGCGGCTGGCGCCGTCTTCTCACGTTTCACCAACAATTTATTGAGGGCACTGAGATAGGCGTTGGCACTGGCGACCATGGTATCGGTGTCGGCGCCGTGGCCGTTCACCGTGCGGCCATTTTCCTCGAGCCGCACCGAGACCTCGGCTTGCGCATCGGTCCCTTGGGTCACCGCGCTGATCTGAAACAGCTGCAAATGCGCCTCATGCGGAAACAACGCGCCGATAGCGCGGAACACCGCGTCGACCGGGCCGTCGCCTTCCGCCGTGGTCGAACTCTCTTCACCGTCGATTTCCAAGGTCAGCTCGGCTTGCGGCCGGATTCCGGTACCACAACGAACGCTGAGCGACACCAGTTTGATCCGCTCGTTGCGCCGCGATACCGCGTCGTCGACCAGGGCCACGATGTCCTCGTCGTAAACGTCCTTTTTCTTGTCCGCCAAATCCTTGAAGCGGGTGAACGCGTCATTCAGCGCGTTGTCGCCGAGTTCGTAGCCCATTTCACCGAGTTTGGTCTTGAACGCGTGGCGGCCGGAATGCTTGCCCATCACCAAGGTGGATTTGGTGAGGCCCACCGATTCCGGGGTCATGATCTCGTAGGTCCCAGCGTGTTTGAGCATACCGTCTTGATGGATCCCCGCCTCGTGCGCGAACGCATTGGCGCCGACGATCGCCTTGTTGGGCTGCACCGTGAACCCGGTCACCGCCGAGACCAGACGCGACGCGCGCATGATGTTCTCGGTTTTGATATTGGTGTCATACGGGAACAGATCGTTGCGGGTGCGGATCGCCATCACGATCTCTTCCATCGACGCGTTGCCGGCGCGCTCGCCCAATCCGTTGATGGTGCATTCGACCTGCCGCGCCCCGGCCTTGATCGCGGCCAGCGAATTGGCCACCGCCAAGCCCAGGTCATTGTGGCAATGCACCGAAATCACCGCCTTGTCCATGTTGGGAACCCGGTCGCGTAGCATGCCAATCAGGGCGGAGAATTCCTCCGGCGCGGTGTAGCCGACGGTGTCGGGAATATTGATCGTACCCGCCCCCGCCTTGATCGCGCTTTCGATCGTACGACAGAGAAAATCGGGATCGGTGCGGGTGCCGTCTTCCGGGCTCCACTCGACATCGTCACACAGGTTGCGCGCCCGGGTCACACTGTCGATCACCGCTTGATGCACCTCTTCCGGCGTCATCTGCAGCTTGTGCTTCATGTGCAACGGGCTGGTCGAGATGAAGGTATGAATACGCTTGCGCTTGGCCGCCTTCAGCGCCTCGCCGGCGCGGTCGATATCCTTCGGGCCCGAGCGCGCGAGGCTGCACACGATCGAATTCTTGATAATCTTAGAGACTTCGGTGATTGCTTCGAAATCGCCTTTCGAGGCAATCGCAAATCCGGCCTCGATGATGTCGACGCCCATTTCGTCGAGCACCTGGGCGATCTCCAGTTTCTCTTCCAGGTTCATCGACGCGCCCGGCGACTGCTCGCCGTCGCGCATCGTGGTGTCGAATATGGTGACCTGTTCGCGGTCCGTGGCCGCTTCGTGTTTATCTGATGGCTGGGTCATTTGATCGCTCTCCTATTGCGATGAGTCTCGATTGGGGTGATCGCAATTCCCCTGAGCGCGGTATTCGGCACCCGCTCAGGGGCCCCTAAGTCGCAGGCCATCATCAAGTCGGAGTGCGCACGGACTTGGCAGGCGCACGCGCGCGACCGCCACCGGCGATGCCGGTCGCTCGATCGAGCCAAAGGTGCGACAAGTCGGAGTCATGGTGCGTTAACAAACTTCCATCGATTTCAATAACATAGAGTGCCATCCGCCGCGGCACAGCCAAGCGGGCGACGGGTCCTATTCGGAGGATTACCGATCCCGCCAGACCACCCGAAACGAATCACCAACATTTACGCGCACATTGCCGCGCCAAGCAACTGCTTATCGCACAAAATCAACAATCACTGCTGTCCGGTTAACTGAGCGGTGCTGGCTTTGAGAGCCAGGATTTCTGCGGGGTTTGAAGCGAAAATGCATGGTGTCGATTTGAATTGGATGGAGCACTTTTCGGAGTTTCTCCGAGGAGATGCTCATGAACA
>JAKZSU010000134.1:0-12158 GCA_047517485.1 Alphaproteobacteria bacterium | reverse complement strand
GTTTGTCCCCGAAATAGGACCAGCGATCAAACAATTCTCCGGTCCGTCGGTCGCGTAAAGTAAACATGCACAATTATAACCCAGCCGACTCTCATGAGGAATCGACTTTTTACCGCTCCGTCAACTTTTGACAATAGCTCTCGGCGCGCTCGGCACTTTCGCCGCTTTCGCCGGATTTCGGATCAGGCTCGCCGGTGGCGTCCGCTGACTCTTGCTCGGGTAACAGGCGTCCCTCGCCGACCACCGCCGCGCGCAACTCATCGACCGCCGCGCCGCGCTCGATCTTGAACGGGTTCTCGATACCGGCGGCGATAATCGCCTCGATCACCGACGATGCCTCGACGGAAACGCGTTCCGTGGGGCTCGAATAGACGTGGTAGCGCAGCTTGTACTCGCCGTCGGCCCAGTGTCGGCGCGGAAAGTCGATGTCGATGAAGGCATCGGCTTGGTTTTGCCGCCGCACCAGACTCTTGCCGCCGGGCAAGACCCGCAAACCGGGCGGAAGCTCGGTGAATTGCGGCATGGTCTTGGCGAGAGCCTTTTCAGACACAGAGAATCCTCCTGCCCCTTCAATATAGGCGCCAAGCGGTCAGCGGCCACGGATCGATGACGGTCATGGCCTCGCCCGTCAGCTTGCCTCTTGCCCCGCCCACGGCGGATCGCTATTAATCGGGGCCTGCGTCCCCATCGTCTAGCGGTCAGGACATCGGCCTCTCACGCCGAAAACGGGGGTTCGATTCCCCCTGGGGACGCCAGTTCACCTTCCTAGGTGATTGATTTTACTTAAATATTTTGACAGTCTTCGGGACTGTTATCACTTTGGTTATTACATCGTGCCAGGGCAGAGTGCCCCATATCGTCAATTGCGGCCCCTCGCGGGGAACCTTATTCCGTCGTCCCGGCGAGGTGGTCCGCCTGCCGCAAGTAGCACGCTCGCGTTCGCACGGCCCTGGCCGTCCGGTCCAGGTGCAGCGCGACCTCGGGCCAAGTGCCTAGAGGCACACGCTCGCCTGGCGCAGCCATGTGGTTTCTAATCACGTCGTCCTCGGTGGAGGTCCACAGGCCTATTCGAGTCCACAAGCCTTTGATTCCCTGGCGCCGCCGCAGGCGGTCATAGCGATCGACCGCCGCCTGATAGGTTTTATTAAATTTCTTTGCGACATCGGCAAGACCGCCCGGCGCTTTTCCGTAGGCCCGTTGATCGTGGCGCGTGATCGAACAGTTCAGAAGCATAGCATCCATTTCTGCGGTCCAGCGCGAAAAGGCGTCATGGAGCGGATCGCCATGCCGGTGCGCCCGCATACCGTGCATGGCGCACCAGCCACGTTTTGTCGCCCGCCGGTCGCACCCGTCGACTGCGCAGACTTTAGCCACCGTCGAGGTTCACGGCCTCAAGCGCGGTCGCCATCGGCACGCCCGCTTGGGCGAGCTTGGCAACCACCGTTGCGCGGCTCACCATGTCGAGCGCGTAGCTGTCGAATTTCAGCGTGACCGGCGTTTCGAGCTTCACGGACAGTTCGTGCTCGACCAGCCGCGCGAGCGGTAAGACGGTGTTGAGGTGCCATCGGCGCACCGCTTCGCGCTGCGACGTGCCATCCGAGTCGACGAACAGACTCGGCGGCGTCCCACACGCGGCCAGCACGGCTTCGAATGCATCCCTTCGGATCGTCGCCATCGACTCGGGCGGCATCGGCCCTAGCCTTGCCGCTTGCCAGTCGCGTTGCGGCGCAGCCGTGCGACCTTCGCCCCAACCCGCCGCCGAAGTCTCGACGAGTAGGGCTTTTCCGCGTGCCCCCGCGATGTCGGCCTTGAGCTTTTTGAGCGGATCGTCGTCGCCGGCATCGCCGCCGTCGGCCGGGATCGCCAACAGTTGCGCGATCGGTCCTTGCGCCTCATCGGCAAGCGATCGCTCCGCTTCCGATTGCAGCCGCGCCGTGGTGTGCGCCCAGCTCAAAGGCCCGATCCCGACATACGGTTGCCCCGGCGCCGAGCCCCAGCGGACGAATACAACGCCGGACGCGGGCAGGTTCCAGGTGGTCGAAGTGCTAGGCCCGTAGGCCGTCACGCGCACCGTCCAGGAAGCCGGATCGTGCGAGCCTTCCCAGTGCCAGGATGATGCAGGTATCAACCGCACCAGTCCGTCCCGACCCATCCTGATTACGTGCATGGAATCGCCTGACCGGATCAGGTCGCGCCCCACTTGCGCCAGGACGACCGGCGTCACGGCTTCCTGCACCCAGGGCGCCCCGACTACCTCCGCGCTCGCAAAGGCTCGTGACAGCGCACCGCTGGCCGCCTCGACGGCCGCCGTGCTGGAAGCATCGGCCGCCGTCCCGGCCGCCTGCGCCTCGATCAGCCGGACCACGGCATCGGAGAAGTCCCCGCCCGAGTCCCGGCGCTCGCGTCTTTGCCACGGCCACCGCACGGTCACGTCTCCCGTAGCGCGATGGCGCGCGAGTATCGCGGCCAGGACTGGCTTTCCTCGACGATATACACGTTACCCGCGTAGACCAAGGTGTCACCTTGTCGATCCTCGAACGCGGCCTGGAATGGAACCGAATCGTCGGCAACCAACACGCCGTCGTCAGCGCCCCAGACCAAGGGCTCGCCGGCCCACGTCAGTACGCTACCGGCCCATTCCAGCGCGTCAGCTTCGCCGCGAAGTCGAGCGATTCCACGCGGCACGTAAACCTTCAGGCGGTCAAACAAAGCCACCCCGCCAGCGAAGTCGCGGTCTTCCAGGGTCAGCGGCAATACCCGCGCGGGGTATATCGTTTCCATGATCTTGCCGGGATCAAATTGGCCATAGATATTCCATTCGCCAGGCCCCTGCCGCCTTCGTACCACCTCGTTGGGAAAGCGCCTCAGAGCAAGCCGCCGAGTCATATCGCACCCGCTCGGCGAATCTTCCACGGACTCAGCAACGCCATCGCACCCGAGTGTCGCAGGGCGGATTGCATCGACGGCGCGTAACTTGTCGAGATATCGGCCTCGGTCTCGGCGCGGATCGCGGCGCTCGGCTGTTCGGCCAGCCATCCGGCCGTGCGAATCGCGGCTTCGTTCGATATGGCATGCGGCGCGTCCGCCGCGTATCGCTCGACAAGCGCACTGGCCGCGGCCAACAGGCGCCCCGCCGTGGTCGAGCTGACGCCAACGGCCTCGGCCAGTTGCGCCGCTGTAAGTGTTACAGCCACAGCCGTCGCCTCCGATTCGGCGCCCGGCCAAAATCGTCGGCGCGGAGGTCGACCGCCGCGTCCGGGTAGGCGGGTGCCGTCACGACAGAGAATTCCCGCAACACGGCCGCGCGGATCACGCGAATCTGCACGCCTGGATTGCCCGGCTCGTCTTCAAGCCGCTCCGCGTCCGGCACAACCGACGCGGGCGGCACCGCGAAGCCCGGAGACAAACCGACCATGAGTCCGGCGGCAATGGACTTCTCCGCGTCAACCACCCATGACGGCGGATCGTCGGGAAGCCTTGCCTCGAAGTTCACAGCGTCGGCACTGTCCTCGATTTCGAGCGTGCCGGCCTTGCGCGATGCGATCGGCCTGCCGAAATCGTGACCGACCAGAATGTCGAGCTGGCGCGTCTCGTCCTCGATTGCGAAGTTGAAAGCGTGAGGCTTGAAGGGCTCTTTGCGGACACGGCCACGATCGCGGATCGTCGCCGTGCTGCCGTAGTTGAACCGCCCGGTCAGGATTCTCTTGTCGCCGGAACGGCGTATTTCCAGCTCAGCCGCTTCGAAGACCGGATAGTCGGACATCGGCCATCACGCTACTTGGAACGCGACTTGGGCATACGCATTCGGCTGCACAAGGATCACGTCACCCAACAAAACATGCATCGTGAAATACCGCTCGCCTTGCGCACTGCCGCTGTAAATGTCATCGATGTCGATGACGTTCCAGTGCGGGCAAACAGCCGTGCGCATCGCGCCAGCGCCGCCCGACATGGAGCGGCCCTTGCGATAGAGAATCGCTTGCTGCACGTTATTCACGCTCATGAATGTTGCCGGGTCAGGCATCCTCGTGTTGGTCCACCATCCGCCGTAGTGTTCCATTCCGTAATCGCTGAATGCCTTGTCGCCACGGCCGCCCGCCGTGCCGGTCGCGGGATCACGGAACGTGCTGGCGCTCAAGCGGTAGGTTTCAACGCCACCGACGATTGCCACTTCTTTGACGGTGTTCGCCCAAAGTCCGTCAGCGCCGCCCGCGAAGGCCGCGACAAAAGCGTCGAAGTCGGCGATCGCAGTCGGCGCCGCAGTCGGGTCGGTAAGGCCCTGAAAGATTCCGGCAAGGTTAGGCGCGGTCCCGTTGCCGTTGATTACCTGGTCGTCAAGTTGATCTGACAGCGCCAACGCTAAATTCTCGCGCAAGATGCTCTCGAAATTGGCTTGCCCCACGGCCGCGATATCTTCCAGAGTCAGCTCAAGGCGCGCCGATACGCGCTTCGGGGTCGCGGTCGTGACAGTCAGCGCTCCGGCGGTGCCGACGGCCGCCGCGCCCTTGTCGAGCGCTGCCGCAGTTTGAGAAGTCGTGATCGTGGCGCTGGCATAGGTGCCGCTCATCACACGCGGCATTTCGATTCCCAGGCGCGGCGCGATGCTGTTGGCAAACACAGCCGGACGGACCGCATCGAGATTGACGCCAACCGTGCCGGGCGCCGGCGTGATCGCGCGGGTCTCGCGCTCGCCTTCGCCGTCGCGGCGCGATATCGGAACGTCCCACAATTCGAGCGGAATCCCGTGGCCGCTGACACCCGCCGCCGATTGCAGTTCCGCCTCGGCGCCATCGGCCAGCCGGCCGCGTGCCGCGTTCATGAAATAGGTTGTCAGCATCGCCTTGGAGCGCAGCTCGATCCGCTCGCGCTGTTCGGTGTCCGGGTCGTCCACGGCGCAGGTTTCCGCTTCCCGTTCCTCGTTCTCAAGCGCGATCACGGCGGCGCGCATTTGGCGCTCCAAATCGGGCGTGCCTTTTTCGATCGTATCAAGCTCGGCGCGATGTTCGTCGCCCAGCTCGTCGACCAGGGAAAGTTCTGCCATTCGGCCGCGTTCGCGGGACTGGCGCTCGCGAAGATCGCGAAGTCGTTTTTGAGCGGAGGTCATGGAGAATCCTAATAAAAGTGGGGATATCGCCATTATACATAAAGTATTTCTTTCATGTAAAGACTATATATCCTAACAATATGTTACGAATATTTGGGTAATACATTTGCGTTACTTGTATATCATTGGTCTCAAAAAAGGGGTATCATTTTGATACCCCTTTTTACGAATGATTACGTTATTTCGTGCAACACTTTTCAAGCGAGCATTTCCGCGACCAGCGCGCGCCACGCGGCCTCGGCTGGCGTCAACTGGCGCTGATTCTCGCGCCGTGTTTTCTGAATATGGCAGTTCCGGCAAAGCGTTTGCAATCCGGTCGGGGCGTAGGGGTCTTGTCCCGGTTCGCGTTGCAACGGCGAGATGTGATCCACTTCCAGGCGACCGGCCCGGCCGCACTCGACGCACCTGAAGTTGTCGCGGTTGAGAACGGCGCGGCGCACGGCGGCCCAGCGGCGAGCGTTCAGGTGTAGGTGGCTGCGGCTCATGTGCCGTTCTCTCTCTTCCGTCTGCGTTCCGCTTTGCCGCTATAGAGGTCCGCCACGATGGTTTCTTGCACCTGCACCAAGTACTTCAAATACCTCGTACGTGGATTATCCGAATTTGAGGTATCTCCTTTATCTAACTTCCGATACATGCTTAATATTGAGTCACTTTCAAATCTCATAGGTTTCGTCGAGTGAGCAAATTTATTTCTTATTTTCTTGATAACATGGAGTTTATTTAAGGTATCTTTGTCGTAGAAACCAAGTGCAAAGCCAAAATCTATTTTTGCCGAAAAAGTAGAGAGCGTCCCATTCTCAAATAGTTTTCTTTTTAATTCAGAATTTAATTTCGCAAAATATCCCGATATAATGCTACCAAGCCATTCTTCAAAATTAGCCGCCGCTAAAATGGCGGCACCTCTATCGCTCTCTTCAGAGAGTTCGATCTGATAGTCATAGGCGAGGCCGATGATTTCTTTGAGTGAGTCACCGTTCATCACGTTTCCCCTCTTTTCTTTTTCTCATTCTGCCTTACGGCCCGCCGGACGGCGGCCCATCGGCCAGCGTGAAGTTGGACGTGATGGCGACTCACGGCTAGCGCAACGTGTCTTCGCAGATCCAGAGGTCGGCGATAGAACTGTCTCGCTTGCAATTCAGGCCGCACTCGTAGTCCGCATTTTCCCAACCGAAATTAGCGATGATGCTAGTCGCCGCGCGACGACAATCTTCCAGAGAAGAATACTGACCAATGAACCTATCCACCATGAGATTGCTTGCACTTGGATAGACCCAACCTCTCCAGGTGTCGTCTTCGGGCCAAAAGTACCAGACCAATGCGCCTATCAGCGCGATCAATAACCAGCTTCTCATCCCGCCATCCCTCGATATCTCCATCGCCTCGGCGGTTCCGTAGGCTGCCGGACGCCAGCCGCTACCGCCAAGATCGCAGCGGCGGCAGAATCGTCGCGCGCTCGCATCCGTCGCCCGCCCTGGCTTCCTTTGCTTAATTTCGCGTTGCCCGCCGGATCGCTCACGGTGCGCGCCTCGGCCATTGCGCTGCGCAACAACAGGCTCGTGACAGGAGTCACCCAGCCATCGGCGCAGGCCCGGCGAAAGCCGCGCACGTCTTTGGCGCCGTCTTTGAATCCCATGCCGCGCGGATCGAAGTCGGCAGGCGGCACGCTAGCGGCCTCCAGGGTGTCGCGTAGCTCCGCTTCGCGCTAACGGTCGGCAACTACTCTAGACGGCCTGCTAAAGCGCGCCAGCGCCGCTTGTAGCAGCATCTCAACATCGACCGTGCGGCCACCAAACGTCAGAAGCTCGCCGCGCCGGTGACATTCGACATAAAGGTTTCCGACGCCATCCCTCAGCCCGCGCTCGGCAAGCGACGGCTCGGCAGGGAACGCGGCGACGCACTCAAGCCGCCCGGTCGCCGGCCAGTACGCGGCGACCGCCGACTGCGCCGCACTCGTGCCAAGGTCGACACCCCAAACGCAAGGCCCTGCCCGCTCCGCTTCGCCCTCGATCGACGCCCACAAGCCAGCGGACAGCAAGGTCGCGACCTCTGTGTCGCTAGTGCCAAGGTTCAACCGCAACGCTTCGAAGCTCGCGAGCATGGCCGGGTCCGCCTTCGCTTGGCGCGCCTCGTTGCCGATCGCCGCCAGCAAATCCGGCATATGCGCGAGCGACGGATTCGCCTTCGCCCAGGTCCGGCGCTGAAATGGCGGATCGTCCGGCCGCGCCGCATGGCATTGCGCATAGTCCGCGCCACCGGTCAGCATCTTGGCAAACCAGTGTTCCGCGTCCGCCGGGCGCGTGCCAAGCGCGACAAAGCGCGAGTGCGGTTGCTTGCCCGCCGCCGTGCGCAGCGCCGACAGCATCGCCTCGCCCGTGGTCGGCGGCCATTGCGCGGGTTCATCGGCGAGCACAAGAACCGGCGCGATACCGTGAGCCCGGCGTGGATCGGAGCCTATGCAGCGCACCCGTGCACCCGTCGCTCGATCCTCGATCCGCGCTTGTTGCGCTGTGCTCCAAATCAGCCACCGGCCCTTGTCGTGCAGCTTGTCGCCCATGAAAGCAATCACATGCTCGAAGGCGATCCGCGCTTGCTCGAAGCTCGAAGCGACAATCACGGTCTCGCCCCTCGGGACCGCCAAGGGACCGTCCAGGGTCGCCGCCGCGATACCAGATAGGAGCGCTGTTTTTCCGTTGCCGCGCCCGACAGACAGCGCCGCCGATTGCGTGCCGGGCGCGAAGGCGCCGCGCACAAACCGCCGTTGCCACGGCAGAACCTCGAAAGGCTGGCCAGCCAGACGGCCTTGCGTGACCGTCAGGCCGGACAGGTAGGCGAGCAGGTCACCTTTCATGCTCTACTGAGTCCTTTCCCACTTCCATTTGAAAGACGGTTCCGTCCGTTTCTCCCAGAAATCCAACCAAACAGTGCCATCCGATTCCACGCCGAAAGACAGTATGACGGCTTTCGAGTGTTGGTAGTTTTCCACGTCGGCAAAGCCAATGCCCAGGCACCAGATGTAATTCTGTTCCGGTACATGGTCTCGGCGCAAAGGCTCTCGTGTGGGCGCGATATATACGGGAGACAACTCAACAACAAGCTCCTGCAATTCCGCGCAGTTCAAGTCTGATCCGGCTTCCGAGGCCGAGGCCGAGGCCGAGGCCGCGAAAGCCGCCATCCATAACGCTAGGATCAACTTCCTCATCAATCGTTCCCCTCTATGGAGTTCGAGACTACCCACAGCGATTACGACCCCCAGGGGCCGTTTGCGCGGTGCCATCACGGCGTCAGTCGGGAATTGGCTCGCCAACTGCGTGAGGGCAAGGGGGCCAGGGGCCCCCCAATACCTGTATTGGCAACAGTGCCACGTTTCGCCGCCCTTCGGCGATACCACGTTCGACGGCTTATGCCCTCGGCGTCCCACGGGCGCAGCGCCTCGTTGCTTTCGTCGGGTGACGCGCTGTCCTTCCTAGACCTGCCGATTTGCATCCGAGCACGCGCCGCTTGCCGCGCCAGCCAGGTCGACTTGTGCCCTTGCCGGTCCCATTTCCGTCGGTATCTCTCGACCGATCGCGCGATGCCGGCGACTTCCGAATCGGGAAGCGGCTCGCGCCCATATGCGTCGGCCACGTCCCGATTCAGCGCATGCGCCATGGTCAACGCCGACACGCCACGGTCACCCCGACAGGTCGCCATGAATAGATCGCGGTTTCGGCCGATCCCGGTTTGGGCAATGCGCGGCTTGCGCCAATTGAACGGAACAACTGCCGACAGCTCATCAAGCGAGTACGGCTTGCGCCGACCCCAAACGGTGTCAGCTTTGGGATGCGCCGGATTGCGTGACAGGCCCCCGAAGGCCGGATCAGCGCCGAGCGCATGATGATAATACTCGGCGACGGCAGACAGATAGGCTTCCGGTGCCGCGCGTGCCGCTTGGTGCTTTCCGACAGGAACCGCGAGCGCCCAACTCACATGGCCGCCGCGCCGCGTCCGCACAATCCAGCTGTAAGGCGGTAAGTCACCCAAGCCCGCCGCCATCGCCTGCCGGTTGTCGCAGTCGAAAGTCATAGTCGCCCATGTTGCCCCTGCATCGTCCAGGACGATGTGGCTGAAATTCCACGCACGATTGGCGGGCACTCGCCCGTACCAGAAAGTCTTGCTCGGCCCTATCCTTCGACCGACCAGTGGATAGACGTGCGCTGCTCGTAGGCCATGAGCGCGGACCCGATCGGGCGCGCAATCGAGCGGCAAGTCGAGCTGGACGGCAGCGAGAGTCATTGCGCTTCGGTCGCGCGCCGCCCTCGCTAATACGGCGCGCGCCTCTCCTGGATAGTTTTTTAGGCGGCGCCGGCTACGCCGGTCGCGCTTGGCCGGCTGGCCAGCCATTCGTGCACGTCTTTGCGATGCCAGCCGACCGAGTTTGGTCCTAGCCGCACCGGATTCGGGAATTGCCCGTCCCGGCGCCAGCGCCATAGCGTCGCTTTCGAAATGATTAGCATGCCAAGCACGTCTTTTTCGCGATAAATCGCAATTTCCATCTCGCGGTCTCCTAAACTTCGATGGTCCCGACGATGGCGCGCGAAACCCGTTTAGTCGTCCTATTTTTTTCGCGGTCAGTAGGATCGAAAAAGCGGGTCGCGTTCGTTCCAAATCTTCTCGACGGCTTTGTAATTCAGTCCGAAGGCGGCGCCGACGACATCGCAAGCCGATCCGCCTGCGGCGCTGCACCCCGGCAGACCGTTGAGACCGCGAGTCGGAAAGAGGCTGTGGAGCTTCGCCAGGTTGTAAACACCCAGGCTGATCTCAACCCGCCTGCGGGCGGTGTCCTCGGTATTCTTGCGCGGGCGATGGCGCTTCGCCGGCTCGGTCATCATGCTATCGAGCGCGTCGGCCGTCCAGGCCGCCAGTTCGTGCGGCAACGTCCGACGCTCGCGGAGGTAGTGCTGAACCATCCGGTTCAGGCCGTCCCATGTGTCGCGACTGGTTCCGGACTCGTCGATACGGTCGCGCAGGTACTGCCCTTGGCCCCTTTCTGGGTCCAGCATGTTGTAAACCTGTTCGAGCGACTTCTGCCGCTTCTTCGCGTAAGTGACCAGCCGGTCGAATTCGGCGCTATCCACGGAGGCGCACCACCTTGACGCTGGTGCCGCTCAGATACATGGCCCAGGCATCCATCAGAGCGGCCCTTCGCTCGAATAGATCAGAGCGGAAGTAAGCGCCTTCGACGCCGACGACGACATGCGCCAGCGCCGACTCGGCGATCTCACGCGGCTTGCCGGTCTCGGCGGCCCAATCGCGAAAACTCGACCGGAGGCCGTGAACGGTGCCCTCGATTCCGTTCTCGCGAAACAGTTTCGACAAGGTGTTGTCTGACAGCACCCGACCAGTCGCCGAAGGAAACACCAGACCGGAGCCGTCGCGGCATTCCGCCGCCGACCGCAGGATGTCCAGCGCCGCCGGAGACAACGGCACGCGAAATTCCCGGTTGGTCTTCATGCGACTCGCAGGGATGCGCCAGGCCCCTTCCTGCGGGTCGATTTCATCCCACGTCGCACCGCGCGCTTCGCCGCTCCGGGTTGCGGTCACGGCGATGAAACGGAGACATAGCTTCGTCGCCGGCCATGCTTGCGATGCGTCGACGGTTTGGAGCGCTCCGGCAACATCCTGATAGGGCAGGGACGCCAGGTGCCGGACGGTGGCACCGCGTTTTGGCAAGGCGGCGTTGATCGCCGGGCCGGCCGGATCGTCTTCCCGATGGCCTTCCGCCACCGCCCATCTCATGATCGCGGAGATACGCTGTTTCAGCTTGCGCCCGAGTTCCCGCTTTTCCTGGTACACCGGCAACAGGGTCGCCAGCACTTCGCCGACCGTGATTTCGTTTATTTTCCGCCGGCCCAGCTTCGGCATGACGTGATCCCGGAGCGACGAACGCCAGATCTCGGCCGTCCGGCCGCCGGCCCGCCAGGAGGGCTCGTGCAGCTCGATCACGATCTCCGCCGCCGTCTCGAAGGTCGGCACGCCGCCGCCACGCGGGTCGCGGCCCTCGGCGATCGCCCGAGCGTTGACCAATGCTTTGGCCCTCGCCGCGGCGAGCGTCACGACAGGGTAGGAGCCCAGGCCGATGTTCGCCGGCTTGCCGCCGATGCGGACTCGCTGGCTCCAGCTCTTCGACCGCCTGCCGTTGAGCATCGGCTTGACCAGGAGGCTCAGGCCATGCCCGCCCCGCCCGTCACCGTAGCGGCCGGGCTCGGTTACGGTCTTCACGAAGGCGGCGGAAAGCGTCTTCGGTCGAGAGGGACTCGAACCCATAGGATCACCTCTGTTATCACTTTCTCGAAAAGACTAAGTGATAACGGGTGAAACGTCAAGACATACGAAGCGACTGTTTATCAATGGGTTAGGGCTCAAAATGAGACGGGTTCGAATCCCATGAAACCCTAGGTTTGTGCTCCCTGGGACGCCACCCTTTATTGAGCGTCGCGGAGACCCTCAAGCTTCTGAAATAACTGGCCATTCTCCTCGCTCTGGTGATCGTAGAGTTACCGGATCGTACGCGTAATATTTGATGGAGGGGAATGGCTCTTTGCGGATTCGCCGCATAAGAAAGTCGCGGCCGGTGTCAACATCCGCACGCAAGCATCGCTTGTCTTCGCGCAAGTTTGTATCAGTATAATACATTCTATGGTCGATCCGATTCCCGTCCAACGTCCGGTTCATTGGGATCGGCTTCGGTCTGATGAAGCGGAAAGAATTATCCGCGAACGCGCTCAAGACTCCGAAAATGTCATTACCAGCTCGCATGCTTTCGAACGGATCGAAGAGCGATCGATCATTCAAAATGACGTCTATGATATACCGCGAACCGGGCAGGTTAATGAAGCACCCCGACGAGACGATGCGGGTAACTGGGTCGTAATAATGGAAATAGGGTATCCACTTCGCTCTCGTGATGTCAATATGTTGGGATGGCGAACCCGGCATCCCATCCCGAAGGCGGGGTCGACTACCCGCGCACCCTGACTGAATTCGACGCGTGGTTCGTGTCGGAGACGGCGTGTGC
>JAKZSU010000133.1:0-8813 GCA_047517485.1 Alphaproteobacteria bacterium | reverse complement strand
CTCTACAATGCCCAGTGGATCGTCGAAAAGAACGGCTACCTGAGCCCCGCTCAAGCTCGTCAGGCGTGGCACGCCGCGATCTCAATCAGGCCCGCCGCGTGAGACAAACTTGTGTCCAAGGAACCGGGTGCGCTACACCCGCAACTCGAACAGCAAGTCCGGTACAAGTCAAGACGCCTTAAAACAGCGTGGTCGCTGAGCTGCCGCCCGAAAACCAGCCCCGGAAAGTGTCCAGGATCGGCGATCTTTACCGATTGATGCCTTAACTCAGCAAATCCATGTCGCGAAACCCGTCGAGGTGCCGTCGGCCCAATTGACCTGGCGCTGAATATGCTAAGTTGGGCGATCCGCCGGTCGGATGGGTCTGTCTGCGTCGATTAGGAATCAAAGGGGATTAATTCGTGCCGCAAATACTGAAACGTGGGGTCAGCGGTGAAGAGAGAGCCGCCGCCGATGTCAAGGTACGGGCGATCGTCGAGGCGGCGCTCGACGATATCGATCAAAGAGGCGACGCGGCGGTGCGCGAGATGTCGCTGAAATTCGACGGCTGGGAGCGCGACGATTTTCGCTTGAGCGACACCGAGATCGAGGCCTGCCTCGCGGCGGTCGACCCGCAAGACATCAAGGATATCGAGTTCGCGCAGGCCCAAGTGCGTAACTTCGCGCAAATCCAGCGCGACGCGCTTGGCGATGTCGAGGTCGAAACCATGCCCGGCGTGGTGCTCGGTCACAAGAACCTGCCGGTCAACGCGGTCGGCTGTTACGTGCCGGGCGGCCAATATCCGATGGTCGCCTCGGCGCATATGTCGGTGGTGACCGCCAAGGTGGCCGGGGTCGGGCGCATCATTACCTGCGCACCGCCCTACCAAGGCGCGCCGGCGCCGGCGATCGTCGCCGCGCAACACCTCGGCGGTGCCAACGAGATTTATGCCCTCGGTGGAATCCAAGCCGTCGGCGCGATGGCGCTCGGCACCGAGACCATCGCGGGCGTCGATATGCTGGTCGGCCCCGGCAACGCTTTTGTCGCCGAGGCCAAGCGGCAGCTCTATGGCCGTGTCGGCATCGACCTGTTCGCCGGCCCGACCGAAACCCTGGTGATCGCCGACGACAGCGTCGACGGCGAATTGTGTGCCGCCGACTTACTCGGCCAGGCCGAGCACGGCCCGACATCGCCGGCGATCTTGCTCACCGACTCCGAAGCCCTGGCGCGCGAGACCATGGCCGAGATCGAACGCCAGCTTGGCGTCCTTTCGACCGGCGAGACCGCGGGCCAGGCGTGGCGCGATTACGGCCAGGTGATCGTCTGCGACTCTATCGACGAAATGGTGGCGGTGGCCGACGAGATCGCCTCCGAACATGTCCAGGTGATGACCCGCGACCCGGACTATTTTCTCGCCAATATGACCAACTACGGCGCGCTGTTCCTCGGCCCCCGCACCAATGTTTCCTATGGCGACAAGGTGATCGGCACCAATCACACCCTGCCCACGCGCAAGGCGGCGCGCTACACCGGCGGCCTGTGGGTCGGCAAGTTCATCAAGACCTGCACCTACCAGCGCGTCCTCACCGACGCGGCCTCGGCCAGGGTCGGCGAGGTCTGCTCGCGGCTGTGCGCGCTCGAGGGGTTCGCCGGTCATAAGGAGCAAGCCGACATCCGGGTGCGCCGATTCGGCGGCGGCAATCTCGCGGGAGCCGAGCCATCATGAACGAAGCGTTACCAAGGACTCCGTCGTTTCGGCTCGACGGCAAGCGCGCGCTGGTGACCGGCGCCGGGCGCGGCATCGGCCAAGCGGCGGCGGCGGGCACTGGCCGATGTCGGCGCCCACGTCATCCTCGCCGCGCGCACCGAAGCTGAAATCGAGGCGGTGGCCGACCAGATCAGGACCGCCGGCGACAGCGCCGAGACCATGGTCGTCGATGTCACCGACGTTGCGGCCACGCGCACCGCGATCGACGCTCTCGGCGCGGTCGATATCTTGTTCAACAATGCCGGGACCAACCGCCCGGCGGCGCTGCTCGATGTCACGGTCGAGGATTTCGACGCGGTAATGGCGCTCAATGTGCGCGGCGCCTTCTTCTGTCTCCAGGCGGTTGCGCGCGGCATGGTCGAGGCCGGAAACGGCGGTTCGATCATCAACGTATCGTCGCAAATGGCGCTGGTCGCGCTGCCAGCGCGCGCGGTCTATTGCGCCAGCAAGCACGCGGTCGAAGGCATGACCAAATCGATCGCCCTCGATCTCGCCGACGCGGGCATTCGGGTCAACACCATCGCGCCGACGTTCATCGAGACGCCACTGACCCGGCCGATGTTGCAGAACGCCGCGTTCAAGGAGGACGTACTGCGCCGCCTGCCGATCGGCCGCGTTGGCCAGGTCACCGACCTGATGGGCGCGGTGGTCTTCCTCGCCAGCGACGCCTCTGCGATGATGACGGGAACGTGTCTTGTCGTCGACGGCGGCTGGACCGCACAATAAATCCAAGGGTGGTAAATCATGCCTCAATCACTTGATCCTGGAACCGTTCAGCCCGGCCAAGCCGCGCCGGACTTCGCCTTGCCCCTGGTGTCATCCGACGGGCAGGTCTCGATGGCCGATTATCGTGGCCGCGCACCATTGTTCCTGGTGCTATTGCGAAGCTTCGAATGCCCGTTCTGCCGCCGCTCGCTCGCCGCCTTGAAATCGGTCGGCGAACGCATGGCTGAACAGGGGATCGAGACCCTGGTGGTGACCACGACACCGGAGCGCGAGGCGCGCCTCTATACCCGCTATCGCCCCGCCGGATTGCCGCTCGCGAGCGATCCCAAACTGGTCATCCACCGCGCCTTTGGGGTGCCGATCAACCGCTTCACCGTGGACGGGCCGACGCGTTGGCCCGAGCAAGTCAACCCGGCGGAGCTCCAGCAATTGAAGGCCAACCCGTCGGAAGACTGGGACGAGGGATTGACGTTACACGAAGCCGGCATGGCGATCGCCGCGGAAGACGGTTTCGAGAAAATCGACACCGATGAAGACGGCCCGCCGAACGACGTCTCGCCTCTGGTCACGTTCTTTCTCATCGATCGCGACGGCAACGTCGGCTGGGCGTTCACCGAGGCCCTCGACGATCCCGCCAATTACGGCACACATCCCGGACGCGAGGTCTTCCTCGAGGCGGCGAAAACAGTGCTTTAGACAGCGCCATTGCCATTGCGCTCCCGAGACCCTAGTTTCCGCCCGTCGGGGCGTAGCGCAGCCTGGTAGCGCACCTGCTTTGGGAGCAGGGGGTCGCCAGTTCGAATCTGGCCGCCCCGACCATAACGCATCGCCCATTTTATTCGCCGCTTTTCCGCTCCGCCCGCCTGGCCATCTTCGCGATTAGACTCGGTGCAATGCCGGGCCGCGTATACGGGCACACCGCGATGCAGATCCCGCACGCCAAGTGCTCGCCGAAATAGGGGATGCATTTGTCGAAATCGACATACCATTTGACTTCACCACGCACCGGCCTCTTCTCGTCCGAGATCGCGTCCGGCGGACAGGCATTGCGACACACCTGGCAGCTCTCGCAGAACTCGTCGGCGCCAAACCGGTCGGGGGCATCATCGATCAGCGGCATGTCCGTCGCCACCGCCGACAGGCGAAACCCGGAACCATAGGTTCGGTTGATCATCGAGCCATGTTTGCCGAGTTCGCCGAACCCCGCGGCAATCGCAGCGGGGATCATGTTGAGCGCGCCGCCCATCGGCCCGAGGAACGGCGTCGCATTATAGCCCTGCTCGCGGATGTGGTTGGTCAGCCGCGCGGCGACTCGGGCGGCGCGATTATACTGATCATGCAGATCGTAATAGGGTTCGGGATTCTCCGCGCTGCCCGGCGCCTGGCTGAGGCGGTCATAATCGTGCGCGACGCCGATCATCACCGCCGTGGGTTCGGTGATTTCATAAACTTCATACACGTTCTCTGGGCCAATCGTCGTGATACCAACCAAATCGGCTTCATCGGCGAGCGCGAACGCTTTGATCGCCGCGGTCCAGTCCTCCGCGGTTCCCGGCCGACGGGTCTCCGCCACGGCGACGATATCGGGTCCGCGATCGACCGTGGGATTGCGGAACGAACGATCCTCCATCGAGTCGGGGCGAAATTGCGACACGATGTAGTGCTGTAACTCGCCGTGGGTCTGCCTGTCGGGAGGATGCCAGAAGAACGGCGATGGCTTGCGCCATTCGGTTTCCCCGAGACCATTCACGGCATTGCCCGAAACCTCGGGAAATCTATCGAGAATATCCTGCCTCGGTCTATACCCGTGATCCGGTCGTGTACGCGGCACGCTTCCTCCCGTGATGGTCCTTCGATTACCAGCAGACTTCAGTATGTCTGTTTGGGGGGCAATTGTGCCCGCATAATCTGCTGCGCATTGCGCATTTCGGTCTCGATATTCGCCAAGCGCTTTTCGATCAGCGCCGCCTGGATGGCGAATTGTTCCATCGCCGCGGCGACCCGCTCCTCGGTGCTGGCGTTAAGATCGGGGCGAAATTCCCGAACGAGTCTGACGCGGCCCTGTTCTTGATCGGACATAGTTCAATCCTCTCTATTCAAAGCCCCGTCACCCCTATCTTCCGGGCCATGATGCCATTTTGTCCGACAAAATCCATTGCTAATGCCGGGCCGCGGGTAGTGACCGGTTACCAGTCGGCGGTCAGCACGACCTTACCGGTGGGCTTGCCATGCTCGGCATGGTCGTGGGCCGCGCCGACCTGGGAAAATCCGAACTGGCTTGGGTCGATTAACGGCTTGAGCTTACCCGCCGCGACCAAGGCCGCGGCCTCGCGAAGAATTCGCCCGACATCGTCCACCCGATCGTCGGAGACCAGCGGCCGGCCGGCGAACACGCTGACAAATCCCAGCCACTTGCCCTGGAAACCGGGCTGTTCGGGAAAATGGCCGAGGATGTCGATGATCGTGCCGAGATCGCGCGCCGCCAGCACCGACGCGTCGACCGACGGCTGGCCCGGGGTGTTGAAGACATAGTCAAACCCCTCCCCGCCCGTCGCATCGGCGACATAGTCGGCGACCGCGGTGGTTGTGTAATCATAGGCTTTGGTCGCGCCAAGTTCCGCCGCCAAGCGACATTTTTCCGGATTTCCCGCGGTCGCGTAGACCTTGGCGCCGTGCGACGCCGCCAGCTGCACCGCGATATGGCCGACGCCGCCGGTCCCGCCTTGGACGAGCAGCGTGTCACCCGGTTTCAACAAGACCCGGTCGAACAGGCAAAACCACGCCGTAATGGTGACCAAGGGCAGGGCCGCGGCCGCCTCGAACGACAGCGACGCCGGCTTATGCGCCACCATGCGCGCGTCCGCCGCCAAAAACTCCGCCAATGCCCCCGGCTTGCCGCCGATTCCCGTGGCGAAGCAATAGATTTCGTCGCCGGGCACAAAACCCTCGACATCGTCACCCACCGCTTCGACGGTGCCGGCGCAATCGGCATGAGGTATTGCTGGGAAGTTCGGACATAAGCCCGCGGCGCGACCATCGCGTATCTTGTAGTCGACCGGATTGACGCTGCTCGCGGCGACCCGGATCAACACCTCGCCCGATCCGGGCTCGGGTCGCGCCACCTCGATTTCGTGGAACACGTCCGGGCCGCCGAACGCGCTGATCGCCATCGCCCGCATGTCAATCATCTCCCTTCATCGATTCATTCGACAGGCAGTCGTCCGCCAACGGTTCGACCGCGGCGAAATCGCGCGCCGCGATGTACGCCGGTCGTGTCGGCTTGCGGATCGCATTGCTCACGCCATTGGCGGTCAGATACACGATGTTGCGGCTCCACGGCGATATATTGCCGGGACTGGCATGCAACAGCGCGCAATGAAAAAACAACGCCGAACCGGCGCCGCCGGTGGGCGCCATAAGGCCGTGCTCGGCGGCGAGATCGCTGATCGTTTGATCGGCCACCGTCCACAGCGGATAGCTTGTCGAAACCGTATCGTGCGAGGCTTCGACCTTGCCCGCCGAATGCGAGCGCGGGATGAACATCAGCGGGCCGTTGAATTCGGTCACATCGTCGAGGAACAAGGCGACGTTGAGCGCGCGCGGCTCGGCCATGCCGTCATCGACCGACCAAGTACCGAAATCCTGATGCCATTGCCAGACATCGCCGTTGAACGCCGCTTTCTGGTTGATTTTGAACTGATGGATATAAATCGGCTCGCCGAGCAGCGCTTGCGCCGGTTCGACCAAACGCGGATGGCGCGCCAGGCGCGCGAATACGCTGTTGTAGGTGTGAACGGCAAAGGCGATACGCACCGCGTCGCTGTCCTTTTCGCGCCAAACCTCGGGCCGGCGTTGCGCGAAAATGGCCGGTAGTTCGGCGCGCAGCACCGCGACTTCTTGCGCGGTAAAGAGATTGGGCAGGAATAGATACCCCTCGCGGTGATACGACGCCGTCTGGTCGGGTGAAAAGATGGGTGTCATCGGGGGCCTCGCGCGCAAATCGTATGCCGTCGAGTATTATGACATCTTCGCTTCGTCGAGAACCGCGCGAATTTTTCGCGCCAGATGAGATTTTTTGTAGGGCTTTTTGAGAAGCTCCAAACTTTCATCGAACCGGCCTTGATGAATGATCGCGTTCTCGGTGTACCCCGACGCATACAAAACCCCTATTTCTGGCCGGCGTCGCCGGACCTCGGCTGCCAATTCCGGCCCGTTTATCCCACCAGGAAGGATCACGTCGGTAAATAGCAGATTAATCCGAGAGGATGTTCCGAGTATCCTCAGGGCGCTTTCGGCATCGGCGGCCTCAAGGATTTCATATCCGAGATCGCGGAGAAGCGCGACTGCCAGCGTTCGAACATCGGTGTCATCCTCGACCACCAGTATGGTCTCGCCGCGCGCTTCGGGGCTCTCTATTTGATCGATACGGCGCGTTATTCCAGCGGCACCTTCGGACAGAGGGTCGGACCGTGGTAAGTAGACCTTCACCGTGGTTCCCACCCCCTGCTCGCTGTAGATCGTGACGTGGCCACCGGACTGCTTGACGAAACCGTACACCATGCTGAGACCCAGCCCCGACCCTTTGCCCGACGCTTTGGTGGTGAAGAACGGCTCGAAAACCTTATCGATGTCGGCCCGCGGGATACCAGTCCCGGTATCGGTCACCGCGAACATGACGTACGGTCCCGGCACCACTTCGGCCTGAGCCGCGGCATACACGTCATCGAGCTCGACGTTAGCGGTCTCGATGGTCAGCTTTCCGTTGCCCGACATGGCATCGCGCGCATTGATCGCCAGGTTCAACAGGGCGTTCTCCACCTGACCCGGATCCGCTTTGCAGCGCCAGAGGTCGTCGCTACTCATCAATTCGATTTCAACGGATTCTTCCAGGGTTCGGCGCAATAAATTGGTCATGCCGCGAACCAGATCGTTGGCGTCGATGACCCTGGGCATCAGCGCCTGTTTGCGTGAGAACGCCAATAGCCGGTCGGTCAAGGTCGCGCCCCGTTCAACGTTGGCGAGGGCGTGATCGGTATAGCGCTGTGCGCTATCGTCGCCTTCCAGACGCTCGGACAACATTTCGAGATTGCCCATAATGACCGTAAGCAAATTGTTGAAATCGTGCGCGACGCCACCGGTGAGCTGCCCGACGGCCTCCATTTTTTGCGCTTGATGGAGTTGCTCCTCGCTCACGCGCAGAGCTGCTTCCGCTTGCTTGCGCTCGGTAATGTCGTAGACGATCGATTGGATGGCGGGCGCGCCGTCCCAATCCACTTTGGTATGCGGCGTCGCCAGCCAGATGCGCCGACCGTCCTTACGAACGGCTTCGAATTCGTAGCTGTCGGGCGCCGGCAAACCACGCATGCGGTCTTCGCGATAGCGACGCATACGCTCTCTGTCTTCGGGCGCTTTGAACTCGTCGAGCGTGGTCATCTTCAAGACATCATCCGGGTCTTCGTAGCCGAGAATATCGGCGAAGGCGAAATTCGCAAATAGTGGCTTGTCGTCGCGATGAACCATAATGCCTTGAATGGAATGCTCGGCGAGATTTCGAAAGCGCTGCTCGCTGGCCTCCAGGGCGGCCTCGGCACGGACTTGCTCTGTGATCGTGGTGGTGATGGTCAGAGTACTGCCATCGGGCAAATTGTGATCTCTCACCAGCACGACCTCGCCTTCGGTCGTGCGCACGACCATCCCTTCACCAGGCTTGCGGCGCCGCTCAAGGCGAAGCTTCACCCATTCGTCTTCATCGCCCGCCGCCCCCACGATGCGCCCGGACGCCGCCAAGCCGTGAGCAAAGTCGCGGTAGCGATCGCCGATATTCAGGGTTAGGCCGAAGCTCTTCTGCTCGTCCCACCAGGACTTGTTGGCGAGCATAAGCCGGTCCTCGGAATCGAACATCACGACCCGGTTGGCGACACCATCGATCGCGACCGCGAGCCGTTGCTGGGACGCGCCGTTACCGGCATCGTCGACGCCATTGGTATTTTTCCGTTTGTCCAAGCCGTTTGCCCCTTAACCGGCGTATAGATCGTCGGCCCTCACCCCCGAATGATACGGGAGCGCAAGCACACGCGCAATTTACCCCTTACAGAATTGTCGGTAACACGCGATATGTCCGGTTTATGTACCAGATGATCTGTCCGGTTTTAGAACGCTTCCAAGCCATGGAGGGAGGCGATGCGTCGAACGGAGCAGGTACCACTAGTGTCCGGTTAAAAATCGAATAAATTCAATTGGTTGGTTATTTGCGAAGCGTTGCATCTGTTTTCGTCTCCCGCAAGTGCTTGATGTATGGGCATTTTCTCGAAGAGGGTCACCGAGAGGATCTGTAACAAA
>JAKZSU010000132.1:0-19945 GCA_047517485.1 Alphaproteobacteria bacterium | reverse complement strand
CGGTGTTCATGAGCATCTCCTCGGAGAAACTCCGAAAAGTGCTCCATCCAATTCAAATCGACACCATGCATTTTCGCTTCAAACCCCGCAGAAATCCTGGCTCTCAAAGCCAGCACCGCTCAGTTAACCGGACAGCAGTGTGAATTAGACCAGATTGACTGGGGGGTTGCATGTCTGCAACGAGTCAAGCCCGGCGGTCGCCGGAGGCGCCACGCCGAGTCCGCGCCGTCTTCGACAGCAGACCAGAAGCGTTGACACGCCGACGTGATTAAAGTCGGGCCTTAACGCGGTAACGCCTCACTCGGCCTGGGCCGTGCTGGCGGCCGGCACGTCGCCCTCGATGGTGCCGGCGGCCGGGTCCTTGAAGCGCTCCATTTCGAAGGCTTTTTCGCTTTTGGCGATCAGGCAGGTGGCGACCGAGTCGCCGGTGATGTTGACCGCGGTGCGCA
Organism: Alphaproteobacteria bacterium; assembly: GCA_047517485.1. Classification (GTDB taxonomy): domain Bacteria; phylum Pseudomonadota; class Alphaproteobacteria; order UBA7887; family UBA7887; genus JAKZSU01. The sequence goes on along the minus strand of JAKZSU010000132.1, from coordinate 19,496 downwards.
TCATGTCGAGCAGGCGGTCAACGCCGATGATCAACGCGATGCCTTCAACCGGCAGGCCGACCTGGACCAGGACCATCGACAGCATGATCAGCCCCACCCCGGGCACCCCGGCGGTGCCGATCGAGGCCAGGGTGGCGGTGAGGATCACCATGAGATATTCGGGTACGCCGAGGTCGACGGCGTAGACGTTGGCGATGAACACCGTCGCCACCCCCTGCATGATCGCGGTGCCGTCCATGTTGATCGTCGCGCCGAGCGGCACGGTGAACGAGGCCACCGAGTTCTTCACGCCTAAGCGGTTTTCCACCGTGTCGAGGGTCACCGGGATGGTGGCGTTGCTCGACGCGGTGGAAAAGGCGAACACCATCGCGGCGCGCATCTTGCGGAAGAACATAATCGGATCGAGCCCGCCTACGAGGCGCATCAGAATGCTGAAGACGCCGAGGGCGTGGATCAGCAGCGCCAGCACCACGGTCAGAAAATAGCCCGCCAGCGGCAGGAACACGTCGACGCCTTGGGTGGCGAAGGTCTTGGCGATCAGGCAGAACACGCCGATCGGCGCGATGCGCATGACGATGCCGACCATTTTCATCATCACCGCGTTGAAATCGGTGAACAGGTTGAGCACGTGTTTGCCGCGTTCGCCGGCCAGGGTCATGGCGATCCCGAGCAGAATCGCGAAGACGATGATCTGCAGCATGTTGCCATCGGCCATGGCGGCGACCGGATTGACCGGCACCAGATCGGTCAGGACCTTGGAAATCGGCGGTGCTTGCTTACCGGTGAAGGTGGCCGAGCCGTCGCCGATCACGAAGCCCTTGCCCGGGTCGATAATGCCGGCGAGAGTCAGCGCGATGGTGATCGCCACCGCCGTGGTGAATAGGTAGAAAACCAGCGCCTTGAGGCCGATGCGCCCGAGTTGCGCGATATCGCCGAGCGCGGTCACGCCGCAGATCAACGAGACGAAGACCAACGGCACCACTAGCATTTTCAGCGCCGCCACGAAGATCGAGCCGACCACGCTGAAGATGCCCGCGGTAAAGACGTCGCGCACGAAGACGGAGTCCGCCGCCGCCACGTTGAGGATCAGGCCCAACACCGCGCCGGCGATCATCGCGATCAGGATTTCGGTGGTCAGAGTCAATTTACGTCGCGCGGCCATGGCGCCCCTCCCTGGAGGATGTTCACTGAAAGCTACTGGGGCGCGATCCTACGTCTCCCGGACACCGTCATCAACGTTTGTCACGCCGTTTGGGCGATTCCAATATTGCTCACTGTATTGGCCCTCGCCCGCACGACTTACCGCTCTAAATATTTAACTGTACCCGGCGAAAACCGGGTGCCTGCCTTGTAATTTCAAGGTTGGTCGAAAAACGAACATAGCGCAGGACTTATAATGGACGATCAGGATTTTGGCCGAGACGGCGAGGCCTCGTCTTCGCACCCCGATACCACCGATGCCCCCGAATTCATCGCCTCCATGGAAACACTGGCGCTGGTAGGGTCGGTCCTTCCGTTCGCACGGATAGCGAGAAAAACCATGCCGCCGCCGAAAACGGCCTACTCAGCGACATCGAAGCGATTTCAAGGGTTTCCGCGCTGGCCGGGCTCGACGCGGCGATCGCCAAGCTCAACGGCGCCCCGGATATCGATCCCTTCGCCGACGAATGTCTGAACGATATCGCCCATGTCGTGGCGATGATGGTCGAAGACGTCGAAGCGTGCGTCGATATGGCCACCGGCCCACCCGAACCGGCGACGGCCCAACCGGCGCCACTCAAACAGCCAAAGTCGGTCAAGCCGGCTGTCGAGAAAAGGGTTCCCGAACCCGCGTTCTAACCCGAAATCGACCAAATTCGCGGCCCCGATTTTCGGGGCCGCCGCATTTTCGCCGCAACAGTTCCTCGATTTCGCCCCGCCGCGCCCATAGTTCCGGCGCTTTTGATCGTCATCCTCCCCCGCGTCCGAATGCCGCGACGGCATGTCGGGCCCGAAACCGAAGGGGGATGCGATGTCCATTGTCCAATCGCTCGCGCAAATGCGAACTATTTTCCAAGCGCTGCTCGCAGCTTTAGCGGCCTTCGCCGCCGTCTCCGCCCAGGCGGCGCCCGCCGAGGACGCGTTCTCGACCTTGCCGCGGATCACGCCGGGTGAAGTCGGCCGCGGCAGCTTGCTGCTGCGCCCCGATGCCGGCGATGGGCCGCCGCGTGGCTTTCGCCTCGCCCCCCTTGTCGCCACCGAAGTCGAGATCACCGTCGGCGGCATGGTGGCGCGCGCGGTGGTGCGTCAGCATTTCAGGAATCCCAGCGCCGAATGGGTCGAGGGGATGTATGTGTTCCCGTTGCCCGAGAACGCCGCCGTCGATCATCTTCGTCTCATTGTCGGCGATCGCCTGATCGACGGTCTGATCAAGGAGCGCGCCGAGGCCCGCCGGATCTACGAGGTGGCACGGCAGCAGGGCAAGAAAGCCGGGCTACTCGAATCCGAGCGACCCAACATCTTCACCACCTCGATCGCCAATATCGGCCCCGGCGAGCACGTCGCGATCGAAATCGAGTATCAGCAGTCGCTGGCCTACGATCAGGGCGGGTTCAGCCTGCGCTTTCCCATGGTCGTCGGGCCGCGCTACAACCCGGGCGCCATACAATCGGTCAGCCTGACCCGCGCCGGTTGGGCGGTGCAAGCGACCGACCAGGTGCCCGACGCGGGACGGATCAGCGCGCCGGTGCTCCGCCCCGAGCAACGCAAGATCAATCCGGTGACCCTGTCGATCGACCTCGCGCCGGGGTTTCCGATCACCGATATCGACAGCCCGTACCACGCCATCACCTTGTCCGAGGCCGAGAACGGTTCACACCATATCGAACTCGGCGAGGGCGCGGTTCCCGCCGACCGTGATTTCCAACTGTCCTGGCGGCCGGCGGCGGGCTCGGCGCCGATCGCCGGCCTGTTTACCGAGGCGTTTCACGGCGAATACTATTTGCTGGCAATGGTGCTGCCGCCCGATCCGAGCGCCGACGCCGCCGCCACCGTGGTGCCGCCCCGCGAGGTCATCTTCGTGCTCGATATTTCCGGCTCGATGGGCGGTCAATCGATCCGCCAGGCCAAGGCCGCGCTGGCGCTGGCGATCGACCGCCTCGACGACCAGGACCGGTTCAATCTGGTGATCTTCAATCATACCGCGAGCGCGTTGTTCGCCTTACCGCGCGCGGCCGACCCGGCACAACGAGCGATGGCGGTGCGGTTCGTCAACGGGCTCGAAGCCGATGGCGGAACCGAAATGGCGTCCGCGCTCAGACTCGCGCTCGCCGGCGCCCCGCCGGCGGGCTTTCTGCGCCAGATTATCTTTCTCACCGACGGCGCGGTCGGCAACGAGGCCGAGCTGTTCGACTTGGTCGAGAATTCTCTCGGCGACGGCCGGCTGTTCACCATCGGCATCGGCGCCGCGCCGAACAGCTATTTCATGACCAAGGCGGCGGAATCGGGGCGCGGAACCTTCACCCATATCGGCAAGCTGGCGGAAGTCTCCGACCGCATGGAGGCGCTGTTCGCCAAGCTCGAATCGCCGGTGATGACCGATCTCGCGATGACCTGGGCGGTCGGCGCGACACCCGATATGTCGCGCGACACCCTGCCCGATCTCTACGCCGGCGAGCCGGTCGTGGTCACCGCGCGCATTCCCGCTCTCGAAGGCACGCTGACGGTGTCCGGCGAGCGCAACGGCGCGCCGTGGCAAGCCGTCTTGAGGGTGGCCGATGCCGCTCCTGCCGAAGGCGTTTCCGTACTCTGGGCGCGCGACCGGATCGACGATCTGATTCATTCGGGCCACCGCCGGGAGAATCCCGACGTGATCCGCCAGGCGTTGGTCGATATCGCGCTCGAGCATCATTTGGTGAGCAAATATACCAGCCTGGTCGCCGTCGACATCACCCCATCGCGCCCCGATGGCACGCCACTCGCCAGCGGCAAGCTACCGCTCAACCTGCCGCATGGCTGGGACTTTGATAAGGTCTTCGGCGAGGCCCACCGCGCCTTGCCCGCGCCGATCGACGACCGGGATGCCGGTTTGCGACCGACGCCGGCCTCGGCAACCGGCAATGCCGCACAAATCGGCGGCGGTGTGATCGCGTTTCCCCAAGGGGCGACACCGGCACCGCTGCAGCTCCTTCTAGGGCTGGCGCTGATCTTGCTCGGGACCGTCCTGCTGCGCGCCCGGCGTCGGCCGACGTGAACCGTTATCGCGCGGTACTCGCGCTCGCCGTCCTGCTCGTCGTCATCGGCGTCTGGCAGGTCGGCGAGGCCGGCTACCTCCACGCCAAGGCGCTGCTCGCCCAGCATCTGTTGGAAACCTCGTGGGCGGAGACCGTCGCCACCGGCAAGCCGGTCAAGCCGTGGCCGTGGGCCGATACTTGGCCGGTCGCCCGGCTAACCTTCGAGAACGAGCAACCGCTGATCGTTCTTGCCGGCGGCAGCGGGCGGACGATGGCGTTCGCGCCCGGCCATGTCGACGGAACGCCGCTTCCCGGGCGCCCGGGCCTGAGCCTGATCGGCGGCCATCGCGACACCCATTTTCGTGCCCTCGCGGATCTTGAAGTGGGCGCCGCGATCAGCGCCCAGGACGCCAGCGGCACCATTCATTGTTATCGGGTGACCGACACCCTTATCGTCGATTCCCGCACCGCGCGCATCGCGCCGCACGGCACTCGGCCGGCGCTCGCCCTGGTCACCTGTTGGCCGTTCGACAGCGTGGTCCCCGGCGGCCCGATGCGCTACGTCGTCCTCGCCGAGGCGGAGGAGATTACCTCTTCGCCGACGCCCCGAAGTTCCACCATGTTTCCTTCGGGATCCTCGATGTAAAGGGTTTGCGCGAATCCGGTGGCGCCGTAGCGCCGCGCCGGCTCACCGGTCTCGATCCCGTGCCGCGCCAAGTGCGCCGCCACTGTCGCGACGTCGAAGCCGGCGATCTTGAGACAGAAATGATCCATGTTGCGGCCCTCGGCGCCCGCCGGCGCACCGCCCTGGCGGCCGATCTCGCCGTCGGTATCGACGAGATCGATTAGCGCCGCGCCGGCGCGCATTTGGGTGAGCCCGAGCTCTTGATTGACCCGCTCGATGCGGCAGCCGAGAACCTCGCCGTAGAACTTGATCATCGCCGCGACGTTGGCGGTGCGCAGCACCACGTGGTCGAGGCCGGTTACGGTAATCATGCGCCCTCCGTCAGAACTCCCACTGCAAGCGAAAGCCGATCGCGTCGATGACGTCGCCTTCGCTCAAGCCAGTGTCGCTCAGATTGTCGATATCCGCATGCACATAATTGGCGGAGATCCGCACCAGCGCGTTGGGATACCAATTGAGCGCCAGGGCATAGATGGTGCCGACGCCGCCGCGGATACCGCCGCCGGCGAGATCGTTCACCCCGTCGTCGAGATCGATATGGCTGTAGCGCGCGGCGACTTCCCAGGCGCCCCAGCCGCCGGTCTCGAGGTCGAACTCGTCGAACGGCTGGACCCGCCACAAGGTGGCGAAACGCGAATAATAATTCGGCGATTCACCGGTCAGGTAATAACTCGCCTGGGCGTAATAGCCGTCGAACGACAAGTCGCGGAACGCGGTCTCGTGCGGTCCGTTATAGCGGTTGACCTCGAGCCGATGATACTCGGCCTGGAATGCGGCGGAGCCGTAGACCCCGAGCAATTCGACCGCGCCAAAGTAATAGTCGTTGATCCGTTCGATGCTGCCGGTATCGACGAACGAGGTATCGTCGATGCGCAATTCCGGCCGCGCCTTGAACTGTTCGCGCCCGCCGGTCTCGCCGCGGGTCACCGTCGGTTTGCGCCAATAGCCGGCGACGCCGAAATGCAGCGCCTTGGTGCGCTCGGCGATCGGCGCCCAGGTGGCGCGCCCGTGGAGGCCATAGCCTTCGCTGTCGCCGCCGATTTCCTTCGCCGGCACGCTGTGCAGACCCAACTTCAGGTAATTATGCTTGGTCCGCCGTAGGATCGCGGCGCCGAGCGAGGGGACGCCGGGCGCGTAGCCGAAGGCGCTCGAGGTCATCGCCGGCTCCATGAACACCCGGCGGCTGGAAAACGTTCCGGCGTCGAGCGGCGAGGCGATATCCTGCTGGCCGAAGGTGAACCAAATCGGATCGAGCCCGCGATAAGCGAGCACCGCCGAGCGCAGGCCATCCATCGTCGCCTGGCTGGTATCGAACAAGTCGTAGGCGCCAAAAACGATGAAATCGCTGTAAATCAACGCGCTGCCGACCAAGATGCCGCGCCGCGCCTTGAGCCCGGTCTCGAGATCGGGGTTGAGCGCCTGGCTGGTTTCCGGCCCGCCCTGGCCGCCCTGGCTGTAGGTTCCGGCGTCGAACTGCATCACCATGCCGCCGCCGATGTTGAGCGAGCCGTCCTCGGTGCGGTAGCGCGGCAGCGGCCCGAATACCGCGGTCTCGGGATTGAACCCGCCTTTCTTTGTCGGCCCCGCGTAGATGTCCTCTTCCTCGGCCACCGGCTCGGGCTTGTCGTCCTGCGCCTGCGCCGCCGCCATCGCCCCGATCAGCACCAAAGGCGCCAAAATCGCCGAGCGATATATAAAGGAGACCATGCGCCGGATCAGGCGCGCGAGCGCATTCAACATCGTGGTGAGCCGTCCTCGGAATAAGCCGCCCGACCGTGCAGCGGCGGGAGAACGGGTACCGTGGCCGTGCCACGAGGTCAAGTCGCACCGACCTCATGACAGCCTTGTGTACCGCGCGCCTCACCCTTTATCGGGTTTGAAATACTCCTGGGTTCCGCGCGCCTCGACCGCTTCCGCTATGCGCCCCAGCGCGTGCGCATAGGCCGCGGTTCGCATATCGACGCCCTTCTCGCCCGCCAAGGCCCAGATCTTGACCGCCTCGGGCTCGATTACCGCCTTGAGACGGGTGTGAATTTCCGCCTCATCCCAATAGAAGCCGGATTTGTTCTGCACCCATTCGAAATACGACACCGTCACCCCGCCCGCATTGGCCAACACGTCGGGGACGACGATCTTGCCGGCCGCGGCGAGAATGGGATCCGCCTCGATCGATGTCGGCCCGTTGGCCAATTCGACGATTACCGAGGCCTTGATCGCGGCGGCGTTGGTCGCGATGATCTGGTTCTCGATCGCCGCCGGTATCAGCAGATCGCAGTCACTTTCGAGAAGTTCGGCGTTGGTCAACTCGGTCAGGGTTCCGTTGCTGGGCGCCCCCGACACGCTGCCGGTCGCGCGCTTATGCGCCATCACCTGATGCGGATCGAGGCCGTCCGGGTCATAGATCGCGTGGCGCGAATCCGACAATCCAACAATGACGTATCCGTCGTCATGCAGCAGCCGGGCGCAGTGAAACGAAGCGTTGCCGAATCCTTGCAGCACGACACGGGATTTTCCCGGGGCTAGTCCGAGCTCGTCCTCGAGCTTGCGAATGACATAGTATCCGCCCCGCCCGGTGGCGTCGATGCGCCCCTCGGAGCCGCCGAGTGCCACTGGCTTACCGGTGATCACCGACGGCGTCGGCGCGTCCGCCATTTTGGAATATTCGTCGGCCATCCACGCCATGACGATGCCGTTGGTGTACATGTCGGGCGCCGGTATATCGCGGTCGGGTCCGATAAAGCGGGCAAAGGCCTGGACGTAGGCGCGGCTCAAACGTTCAAGCTCGGTGCGCGACAATTGTTTGACGTCGACCGCGACACCGCCCTTGGCGCCGCCATACGGCAAATTCGCCACCGCGCACTTCAAGGTCATCCAAAACGCCAAGGTCATGACCTCGTCGATGCTGACGTTGGGATGATAGCGAATGCCGCCCTTGGTCGGACCACGGGTGTCGTTGTAGCGGCACCGCCAGGATTTGAACGACCGCACCGAACCGTCGTCCATCCGGATCGACAGGGTCGCCGCCAGGGTCTCCTTGGGATACCGCAGCTGCTCCATCACGTCTTCATGGATGTCGAGATACTTTGCCGCCTCGTCGAGACGGGTCCTCGCCGCCTGGAACATATTGTCCATAACCGTCCTCCCTCGCTCCGCCAACTGCTGCTTCGACCTTATCATAGCGCTCTTGACGATATCGCGGAATGGCGCGAGGGTCCGCGCCGATAATCCGAGACCGACCATGGAGACACCAACCGATGCGCCTTTTCGTGCTTGCCTTCACCGCCATAGCACTCTTTGCCGCCGGCGCTTTCGCCGATGCCCGTGAACTCAACACCGCGCTCCTCGACGCGGCGCGGCAAGGCGATGCCGGCGAAGTCGCGCGGCTGTTGGCCGAAGGGGCCTCGGTCAAGGCGCGCAATCGCTTTGGTAATACCGCGCTGATTCATGCTACGCGCAGCGGCGACGCCGAGACACTGCGCCTCGTACTCGACGCGGGCAGCGACCCCAATCAAGCCAATTTGGAAAAAATATCGGCACTGACCACCGCCGCCTACGACGGCAATGAAGACCTGGTGGTCCTGCTTTTGGCCCACGGCGCCGACGCCGAGTGGACCGACAAGACGGGAAAATCCGCCATCGTCTACGCCGCTGGGAATGGCTATGCGGGAATCGTCGCGGCGTTACTCGATGCCGGCATCGCCCCCGACACGCGCTACGGTAACAATTTGACCGCACTTATGTGGGCCGCCGGCTACGGCCATGAAGCGATCGTAGCGCTGCTTTTGGAGCACGGCGCCGCCGTCGATCTCGCCGACGATCGCGGCCGCACCGCCCTGATGACCGCCGCGACCAACGGACATGACGCGGCCGCACTTTTGCTCATCGGGGCAGGCGCCGATCCCAGTCACGCGGACGTTGAAGGCGAAACCGCGTGCACCCTCGGCGAAAACGCCGAGATCCAAAACGCGCTTGCGTGTTAAGCCGGCGAGAGGATGTGGATCACGCGGTCGGCGAGTTTGTCCTTGGTCTTGGCCGCGTACGCCTTCATGTGAGCCGATCCGGCATGCGCCATCAGCGCATCGATGCTGGCCCACTTCTCGATCACCACGAAACTGTCCTCGCCAAGGTCGGTCTGAAACGAGCCGGCGCTCGGCACATCAACCGCCGCGCCATATTCAATGCAGCCGTCCTCTTCGAGGACCGCCGGTACATTGGCCTTGAAGGACTCTAAAACCTCGGCTCGCAAACCCGGTTTCGTGGTAATCATTGCTAGGATATGAATCATTCTCAAAGTCCCTTGTCATCGTGTTGGTTCAGGGCGGACTTACATTCCGCCCAGCATGGCCGCCATGCCGTTGATTTGTTCGTCCGCGAAAGAACTCAAAAGCGACGATTTGGCGGGTGAGTTGTTGCGCAGCTTGGCCTTGAAATCGAGCATGGTTTTTTCCAGATAGACCGGACTTTGTCCCGCCAAGCGGGGCACCCGACTGGCGCCTTCCCAACCGCCGAGATGACATTGCACGCATTGGCCGGCCCCGGCCGCGGGCCGGCCTAACCCTGCATTCGCGCCATCGAACTCGTAGTCCATCCGCGGCCACGCTTGCAGGGAATAATATTCGGCGATCAGCAGCATTTGCGCTTTTTCGAGCTCGCCCGCCATCGGCCCCATGATGTCGTTTTCGCGCAAGCCCGATTTGAAGTCCTTGAGCTGAACGTAGACGTAGTACAGGTGCTGTCCGGCGAGAATCGGAATGGTTTCGTCGAGCGGCTCCGCGCCGCCTTCGCCGTGGCAGGTCGCGCACAGCTCGAGCTGCTCGCGGACTTCGGCGAAAGGATCTTCGTCGGCCAGCGCCGCCCCGACAAATCCGAACGACGCGAAACAAAATTTGACAAGTACCTTGATCATTGAAGCAACTGTCTCGTGTTGGGCCCGAGTCCCATATGGGGAGAGCATTTCGCGAACGAAAGCCGGCATCAAGGATGGGTGTCACGATATGGAAACGGCCGCCAATCGTGGCGGCCGTCCCCGTATCGCATCGACCGAACGCTAGTCGCGTTCGGTGATCAGCTTGAACGCGATGATGTTGTTACCGCGCTTGTAGTTGAGCTGGGCATTACCGCCGGCGGCGACAACAATATATTGCTCGCCGTCGATGGTGTAGGACGAGGGTGGCGCGTTGACGCCAGCACCCGCCTGGAACTGCCACAGCACATTGCCGTTCGCGGCGTCATACGCCTTGAACAGACCATTGCCCTCGCCGGCAAACACCAAGCCGCCCGCGGTGGCCATGATGCCGCCGATCATCGGCTGCTGGGTTTTCACTTTCCAGGCGATTTCTCCGGTGTTGTAGTCGACCGCCGACACATTGCCCCACATTTGCTCGGACGCGATCACCTTGAAGGCGCCGCCAAGCCACAGCTTGCCACCCGGGTACGGGGTGCTTTCGACATGATAGGTCATCGGCTGATGCAGATTGATCGCATAGACCAGGCCGAGGCCGGCATTGGTCGTCATTGGCGACCACTCGACGCCACCATTCGCGCCCGGCAGCATGCGCTCGCCCTCGGCGGTCGGCAGCACCCACATGTTCTCCTGCGGCACCATCGCCTCGGAGAAGCGGATCAGGCTGCAATCGTCCCGGTTATGGACATAGACATGACCGGTTTTGCCGCCGTGGAGGACGCCAGCAACCATGTCGCCGTTGCCGTCGGCGACATCGACCAGGATCGGCGGGCTGACCGCATCCAGATCCCACACGTCATGGGCGATATACTGGAAGTGGCAGACATATTCGCCGGTGTCGAGATCGACCGAGATCAGCGAGTTGGTATAGAGATTGTCGCCCGGGCGGATCGAACCGTCGAGATCGGGAGACGGGTTACCCGCCATGAAGAAAATCCGGTTGGTTTCGAGATCGACCGCCGGGTTCTGCCATACGCCACCGCCAACGGTCTTGTACGGATCGCCCAATTCGGCGAGCGCCGCTTTTTCGGCGGCGATATCGCGATGCATGTCGCGTCCCGTGGCATCGTGGGTCGCCCACACGCCCACCGAGTTCTCCGGCGTGGTGTGGAACGTCCATAGCAGCTTGCCGGACATCGCGTCATACGCCTTGACGAAACCGCGGATGCCGTACTCGCCACCATTGGTGCCAATGAGGATTTTGCCGTTAACCGCGGTCGGCGCCATGGTCTCGGAATAGCCGAGTTCCGGATCGGCGATCTGGGCATCCCAGATCTTCGCGCCGGTCTTTGCATCGAGCCCGATAAGCTCGGCGTCGAGCGTGGCGAAATAGACCATGTCGCCAAGCACCGCGACGCCGCGATTGTTCGGGCCACAGCAATAGGTCGCGATCGGACCCATCTTGTGCTTGTAGTGCCACAATTGCGCACCGGTCGCCGCGTCGAGCGCGTAGACCTGATTGAACGCCGTCGTCGCATACATGATGCCGTCGACGACAATTGGCGTGGTTTCCATGGTATCGACAATTTCGGTCTGGAAAATCCACGCCGGCGCCAAGCGGTGCACGTTGTCGGTATTGATCTGCGCCGCCGGATAATAGCGCGTTTGATCGTAATTGCCGTTGGTATGCAGGAAATTATTCGCGTCGCTCGCGGCTCGATTGAGCATGTCCTGGGTAACCGTCTGCATGTCGCCGTAAAGCGTGCCGCTGCCGACCTCCTGCGCGTTCGCCGAAGCGACCACGCAAAGGCTGGTGGCGGCCGCCGCGATCATGCGGAGTCCACTGCCAGTACCGTTAATTCTCATGATGAGACCTCCCTAAAATTCACATTGGCAGCGAACCGGCCGCCCGACCAAAACCTCGCGGACTTGTCGCCGCTAAGGCGGTAAGAGTTCGACGACCCCTCGGCTTCGTCGTACGCTCGTGTAACGTTTAACGGGCGGGGAGGCCTTGAGACAACAGAAAAAATGCCGATATCGGGAGAAATCGGTACTAGCCTGGTTGGGTTGACGGCCGACTCACCGGCTCTCGAAGGAGATGGGGATGCGGCTTTCCGACTTTTCTGTACTGACCTTTGACTGCTACGGGACCTTGATCGATTGGGAAAGCGGTATTCTCGCGGCGCTCGCACCGTGGCGGGCGACAAGCGGTGTGGGCATCGACGACGACCCTCTGTTGGCCGAATTTGGCCTGCACGAGTCGGCCCAGGAATCCGAGACCCCCGCGGCGCGCTATCCGGCCATCCTCGCCGACGTGCTGCGACGATTTGGCGCGCAACACGCGGCGCCGCCATCGGATGACATGGCCCGCGCGTTCGGAGACTCGATTGCTGATTGGCCAGCCTTTCCCGACAGCGCCGCAGCGCTCCGCGCGTTGCAAGAAAATTTCAAGCTGGTCGTTCTGTCCAACGTCGATCGCGGGAGTTTCATGGCCTCCGAAGCCCGCCTCGGCATAAAATTCGACGCCGTATACACCGCCCAGGACATTGGGTCCTACAAACCGGACCCGCGCAATTTCGACTATCTTCTGGCCCGCCTCGGCGAACGCGGTCACGTCAAATCGGACATTCTGCACGTTGCGCAAAGCCTCTATCATGACCATGTCCCGGCACAGGCGATGGGCCTCGCGACCTGCTGGATCGATCGCAATGCCGGCAAGCCGGGCGCCACCAAATCAACCGGAAAAGAGGCGCGTTACGATTTCAGGTTCACCAGCCTCGGTGGATTGGCCGAGGCATATCGCGCGGAAACCTCGGCTCCGTGAAGCGCGGATTTCCAACCTCGATCCTGCGTGATAGGTTCCCGTCACCAACGCCGGCGGGATCGCGAGCGGCGAGTAAAAAAAAGCGCGGATAGGGAGAACTAATGCCCGCAAAATTCACCCCTCAGTTCCAACCCAGCACCAAACCGACCAAACCGTTCTCGATGCTGAACGAGAACGGCAAGCTGCGCCGCGGCGCCCAGCCGGCAATGAGTGACGACGAGATCCTCGAAGCGGTTCGCTTGATGATGCTCGGCCGCGCGTTCGACGAAAAATGCCTGTCGCTACAGCGCCAAGGCCGGCTCGGCACCTTCGCACCAATTTTTGGCCAGGAAGCGACCCTGGTCGGCACCGCGATGGCGATGGACCCGAAACGCGATTGGGCGGTGCCGCAGTATCGCGAAATGCCGGTGCAGTTCCGCCAAGGCCTGTCGATGAAGTCGATCATCCTCTATCGCCGGGGCCATCCCGATGGCGGCATCATCCCGGACGGCGTCAAGGTCATGGCCACCCAGGTCTCGCTGGCGGCGCAAATTCCCCACGCCGTCGGACTTGCCTGGGGGATGAAATTACGCGACGAAGACGGTGTCGCGGTCGCCTTTTTTGGCGACGGGGCGTCTTCCGAAGGCGATTTTCACGAATCGTGCAATCTCGCCGGGGTGATCGATGCGCCGGTGATTTTCCTGTTGCAGAACAATCAGTGGGCGATCTCGACTCCGCGCACCAGCCAGAGCGCCGGCGCCGACCTTGCCTCGCGCGCGCCGGCCTATGGCTTTCCCGGCGTGTCGGTCGACGGCAACGATCTGCTGGCGATGCACAAGGTGGTGAAGGACGCGGTCGCGCGCGGGCGCGCCGGCGGTGGCGCGACCTTGATCGAGGCCCAGACCTATCGCATGGGCATGCACACCACCGCCGACGATCCCACCCGCTATGTCGATCCCGCGGAACTGGAAAAATGGGCGAAGAAAGATCCCATCGAGCGGGTGCAGAAATACCTCGCGTCAAAAGACCTGTGGGACGACGGCCGGACCGAATCGTGGGGCAATCAGGTGCGCGCCGAGGTCGAGGCCGCGTTTGACGAGGCCGACGAGCACCCCCCGGCGGATCCCGGGGCGATTTACGACCACGTCTTCGCCGAGCCGACGCCGACCCTGGCGCGCCAGCGCGCCGCCCACCTCGGCTCACCATAAGGAGGGCGCGCCATGCCACAGATGAATATGGTCGAGGCGATTCGCAGCGCCCTCAAGCTCGAGATGGAGCGTGACGAAACGGTCATGGTGATGGGCGAGGATGTCGGCCACCTCGGCGGCGTGTTTCGCGCCACCGATGGCCTGCAACAATTTTTCGGCCCGCGCCGGGTGATCGACACGCCACTGGCGGAGAGTGTCATCGCCGGCTCGGCGCTGGGCCTGGCGATCTCCGGGTGGCGGCCGGTGGTCGAAATCCAGTTTCTCGGCTTCTCGCAGCAGTGCTTTCATCAAATCAACCAGCAGATATCGCGCACCCGCTTTCGCACCCGGGGGAGCCAGGCCGCGCCGATCACCATCCGATCGCCGTTCGGCGGCTGTGTGCGTACGCCGGAATTTCACAGCGACTCGATGGAACAGACGTTTGCTCAATCGTCGGGGCTGAAAGTGGTGCTTCCGTCCAATCCCTACGACGCCAAGGGCCTGTTGCTCGAAGCCATTCGCGACGACGACCCGGTTCTGTTTCTCGAACCCTTGCGCGGCTACCGATTGATCAGCGGCGAGGTCCCGGACACTGACTACACCGTGCCGTTCGGCAAACTAAATGTCGTCCGCGAGGGCTCGGACATCACCGTCGTGGCCTGGAGCCAGGCAGTATCGGTGGCGGAAAAAGCCGCCGAAATCGTCGCGGAAAAAGGCATCGATGCCCATGTCGTCGATCTTCGGACCTTGGTGCCGCTCGACGAAGAAGGGCTGATCGCGGCGGTCGAGCGCACCGGTCGCTGCGTGGTGGTTCATGAAAGTCAGGCGACCGCCGGATTTGGCGGCGAAGTCCTGGCGCTGCTGCAAGAACAGGCGTTCTATTCGCTCGAAGCGCCGATGCGGCGGGTGACCGCCCCCGACACCCCCTACCCGATGCCGGCGATCGAGGATCATTTCATCCCCAACGCCACCCAAGTCGCAAAGGCGATCGAAGCAACCATGGCGGATCAATGACCGAGTTCCGGTTCAATCTCCCCGATGTCGGCGAAGGCCTGAGCGAAGGTGAAATCGTCCACTGGCATGTCGCGCCCGGCGACAGCGTTCGCGCCGACCAGATTATGGTCGATGTGCAGACCGACAAGGCGGTGGTGGAAATTCCCGCGCCGGTCGGCGGCACGATCACCGCGATCGGCGGCCAACCGGGGGATATGTTGCCGATCGGCCAGATGCTCGCGGTGATCGAGACCGACGAGGCGATTCCGGCATCGAGCTCGCACGCCCATATCGCCGAGACCCCGACGCCCGCTCCCGTGCCGACACCGGTCACGTCCGCGGGCCCGCCGAAGCGGGTCTTGGCAAGCCCGGCGACTCGCAAACTGGCGGTCGGGCTTGGGGTCGATCTCGCCACCGTGACTGGGTCCGGCAACCGCGGCCAGATCACCGCCGACGATGTGCGCTGCGCCGCCGAGGGCACGACACCCGCCAGCCCGCCCCCCGGCTCCTCCGCGGCCGCCGCCCGGCCGAGCGGCGAGGACCGGGTCGAGCCGATCCGGGGATTGCGCCGCCAGATCGCCAACACCATGGCGGCGGCGTGGCGCGAGATCCCGCACATTTTGAGCTATCAGGATCTCGACGCGACCAATCTCGTCGCCGCGCGAAAGGCGCTCAACGAGGAGTATGCCGAGGCCGGGATCAAGATCAGCTATTTGCCGATTGTGATGAAAGCCTGCGCGATCGCCCTTGGGCGCTTTCCGAGCTTCAACGCCAGTCTCGATATGGAACGCCAGCAAATCGTCTTTCGTCATCGCATCAATATCGGCTTCGCGACCGCGACCCCGGATGGGTTGATCGTACCCGTGGTGCACGATGTAGATACCAAATCCTTGATCGAGATCTCGCAAGACATCGACGCTCTCGCGGCGGCCGCGCGGGCGCGCAAAATCACCGTCGCGCAATTGTCGAAAGGCACCTTTACGATTTCGAATTACGGCAGTTACGGCGGCCATTTCGGCACCCCGATTATTCGCCCGCCCGAAGTCGCGATCGCCGGGATCGGCGCGATCCGTGACGCGGTGATTCCGATCGATGGCGTCCCCGCCGTGCGGCCGATGTTGCCGCTCGTGGTCTCGACCGATCATCGGCTCAACGACGGCGAGCATCTTGGCCTGTTCTTCGATGCCATCGGGTCGTACCTCAAAGACCCGATCCGCCTGTTCGGACTCTCCTGATGGTCGTTGGACAGCTCGAGGAAGGGGTCGATTTTCTGGTCGTCGGCGCGGGCCCCGGGGGCTATGCGGCGGCGCTGCGCGCGGCCCAGTTGGGCCGCCGGGTCACCCTGGTCGATCGCGATGGCGCGGATGGCGCCGGCGGCGTCTGTCTCCGCGTCGGCTGTATTCCGTCCAAGGCGTTGATCGAGACCGCCGAGACGGCCGAGAAAGTTCGCGGCGCCGATAATTTCGGCATTCGGGCGAAACTCGACGCCGTCGACTTAAAGCAATTCCAGAGTTTCAAGGCAAACGTCGTTAGCGACCTTACCAATGGCGTGCGCGGATTGTTGAAGGCCGCCAAGGTCGACATCATCGAGGGCGAATTTCGCTTCAACGGGCCCGACAAGGGGGTGGTGACGCCGGCCGAGGGCCAGGCGCGCTTTTTGAATTTCAAGGACCTGGTGCTGGCCACCGGCTCGCGGCCGATCGTGCTCGAGGACCTGCCGCTTGACGGCGACCATGTTCTCGACTCGACCGGCGCACTCGACCTCGCCGCGGTACCGAAGAAACTCGCGATCGTCGGCGGCGGCTATATCGGGCTCGAGATCGGCATCGCCTTCGCCAAGTTGGGCGCCAAGGTCACCATCATCGAGGCCGAGGGCCGGATCCTGCCGACCATGGACGAGCAGCTCAGCCGCCCGGTCGCCAAGACCCTGAAGGCGCTCGGAGTCGAGGTCCGCTTGAAAACCTTCGCGACCGGATACAAGAACGGCAAGCTGGCACTGAAAAATGGCGACAAGACCGCAAGTATCTCAGCCGACAAGGTGGTGGTCGCGGTTGGCCGGCGGCCCAACACCGATGATCTCGAACTCGGCGACGCCGGGCTCGAAGCCGACGAGAACGGCTTGCTTGCGCCCGCCGGCGACCGCCGGGTGGCGGCGCACATCGCGGCGATCGGTGACATCACACCGGGCCCGGCGCTGGCTCACAAAGCGACCGCCGAAGCCATCGTCGCCGCCGAGGCGCTGTGCGGGCAGAAGACCGCGTTCTTGGCCGAGGCCGTGCCGGCGGTGGTGTTTTCCGATCCCGAGATCGCCACCGTCGGTCTCACGCTCGACGCGGCGAAGGCCGAGGGGATCGACGCTCACGCTTCGACCTTTCCGCTCACCGCGTCGGGCCGCGCGAAAACTCTCGGCGCGAGCAACGGCTTCCTGCAGATCGTCGCCGACCGGGCCGACCAACGGGTGATCGGGGTGCATATCGTCGCGCCGCACGCCTCCGACATGATCGGCGAAGGCACCTTGGCGATCGAGATGGGCGCGACGCTCGAGGATGTGGCGCTGACCATTCACGCCCATCCAACCTTGGGCGAGATGTACGGCGACGCCGCGCATCGGGCGGTTTGGAAACTTTCGGGTCAGCGCGACAAGAAATAGATCTGCCCGCCTTCGTCCAACCCGAGGCGGTCGATCACGCCGCCTTTCACCCCATGCGCCTGCACCGTTCCGAGTAGCAAGGTCTCGCCCTGCGCGGTGTCGAACAAATCGGTGACATCGAGCACGCCGGAGGTCTCCCACGCTCCGAACTTGTCGACCTTGGTGTCTTCGGTTCCGCCGGACAGCGCGGCGGCGCGATCAACCTCGGCGATTCTTTGCGCCGCCCCGGTATCGGGGTCGAGCCGCCAGATCGAGGCCTCGCGGCCCGACGCGTCGCCGAAACCGTCGGTAGTCGGGTCTTCCTGGACATAGATCGCGCCGTCGTCGGCCCAGTCGAGATTGTCGGGATTGCGCGGACCGTGATCGCCGGTCGTGCTCGCATCGTGAGGAATGGTTAGGGTCGCGGAAATTTCATCGCCGGCGAAGTCGATGTCGATTAAGTAGATCGTCCCCCAACGATCATTGCCGCCGGTCGAGGCGAAGACGGCGCGCCGCGGATTGCGCGGATCGGTGGCGAGGTCCTCGGGCCGGGCAAAGCGAAACGCGCCCACGGCCCGCGCCGCGGCGTGCTGCGCCGGATGATCGATATACCCAACTGAGCTAAAAATTTCGATTTCGACGAAGCGGCCGGCGCGGCGCGATCCGGTGCCATGAAAAGTTTCAGCAGAGAGATCGCCGGCGTCGGCGCGCCACACGTAGAGCCGGCCCTGGGCCAAACCGTTGCGTTCGAGAAAGCCGCCGTCACGCTTGGTTCCGACGTAGAGGTAGAGCGGCGCCTCGCGGGTGTCATCGCGGAGCAGAAAGGCAACACGCCCGGCATCGCCAGTCGCCAGCGGAGTGACGTTTTCCCACGCGCCGCGCCCCATCGCCGGCACTGCCCACAGCGCGCCGGTGGCGACGTCGAGGGCCCAGACCGAACCGCCGAAGGGATGCCCGCGCGGCGGCCGCACTTCCTCGCCGACGAAATAGACGTCGTCGACCAGACCAAAGGTGCCGGCGGCGACCGCTTGGCCGGAACAGAAACGGCCGAAGCCGATTGTGCGACCGTCGGGGAGTTCGCTGACCTGGCTGGCGGCGGTGACCGGTTGGCGCGCCCGATCGAAGACGGACGCGGTGGCGATGCCGGCGGTGACGATGGTGCGGGAGCGCGCGTCGACATCGAAGTAGCTTATTCGCGCGCCAATCAATTCGACATCGTTACGCAATCGATACGAGGCGCCGCGACTGCGCCAGAGCTCGTGATTGACGAGAATACGCACGCGGCCGTCGCCGCGCCGGAAGGCGCCGATACCGTCGGGCTTTCCGACCGGAACATAGTCACCGATCGCTTCGCCGATGGTGTGCAGCGGCGACACGGTCCAGCCTTCAAGGCCGCGCAGCATCGCGGCGGCGGCGAGCGCTGAACTCACCGGTGTCGGAAGGAGGCCCGCCACCAGCGCCAAGCCGGCAACGGGCGCGCTAAACCATGGCATTGTCTATTCGAGCAAGTCCCTGAGAATCCCGACGGGGTCCGGCAGTTCCAATGTTTCGTCGGCCGGGGCCGGAGCCGGTTCGGGAGCCGCCGCCGGAGCAGGGGCTGGAGCAGGCGCTGGCGCAGGCGCAGGCGCGACCTCCGACGCCACGGGCGCGGGTGCCGGATCGGGCGCCGGTGCGGGGTCCGAACCGGACGAGGGAAGCGGCAACAAGTCGCGCAGCAAATCGAGCGGACCACCGCCTCCCGATGCCTCCGAATCGTCACCCCTGCCGGGCAGCGGCAGGATGTCCCTGATGATAGCGGTCCCCGGTACGACGTCGAGAACGCCGCCAACGGCGGCGCCACCGCCCTCCAGTATCGCCACCGGCAGCTTGATGCCATGCTCGGCGGCCTTCTGCACCACATTGGCCGGCAACAACGCCAATCGGGTCGGGTCCTTGGCGATTTCGGCGAAACTGGGTATCCACTTCGCTCTCGTATCCCCTACATTTGGTTTCCGAGGCTGCGATGACCGCCGACTAGGCCCTTGTAGGGGACCGGCTCGTGCTGCACCGCCTGCTGGAGCAGTCGGAAGAAAAGCAGGCCACGAG